>CAWIUZ010000174.1:0-8240 GCA_963838915.1 uncultured Acidobacteriota bacterium | reverse complement strand
GCGGCTACCGCAAACTGGAAATTAAATCGAAACAGGGCTACAAAATCCAAACCCGCGCCGGATACTACGCGACGAAGCGCGACCAGCAGCAATAGTGTGGAACGGACACTCTTGTCCGCTGCGTCTGGGTTTGGTCTTGTTCTTGATCCTAGCTGTCGCTTGCCAGGCGGCAGAGAGCTCCTGGCGTTCTTCGACCGCATTACGCGAAATTACTTCGTGGTACCACTCCGCACTGAGCTTCGGTGTGCACGCCTGCGTTTTGAAGTCAACGTAGTGAAGGCCGAATCGCTTGCTATAACCGTCCGCCCACTCGTAATTGTCCATCAGGCTCCAGAGGAAGTAACCCTTGATCGGGTAGCCCTCCGAAGCGGCGCGATGCAGGTGCGTGAGGTCATTGCGCAGATACGTCGCCCGGTCGGTGTCCTCGATGCGTCCGTCCGCCGTTACCACATCATCCGCGGAGCAACCATTCTCCGTGATGTAAAGAGCCTTTGGTTTCCAAATGTCGATCACCAGCCTTGTCGATCCCGAGAAGTCGATCAGCGTCGGCTTGAGGAACCCTTTCTTGGACACATTCGCCTCAAAGGAAAAATCCTTCACTGCGTCTATTGCCGTTTTCAGCATGTACGCCGTATCAAACTTGCCTTGCAGGTCGGTCATCACGACTCGGAATTCAGCGCCGGTATTTGCGGGCATCACCTCGACCCTGGCGTGAGCTACCGGGTCGCCCCGCAGCGTCTTCACCTGGCCGACCACCGGCCATTGTTGGTAATTGAAGACATTGCTGTCGCCAGCCCGGGCGCGACCGGATTTGCCGTAGTTGAAAACTGGGCGAGCGCGGGCATGGCCAACAAACACGCCGCTGCAGATACGACAAGTATGCGCAAGCGGGCAATCATGATGACGACCTCTTTAAATCGGATTGCTCAACTCCAACTCTACTCCTGCCACGAATCCTACACCTACCGGCGCGCGGCGGCAAGGGCCGCAGCGGCGACCCCAATTCGTCGATCAGACAGACCGAGGATGGTGGGGCCCATGGCCTTGCGCCTCCAAGTCGTACGCGGTGGGAACCAAACCGTGTAGGGGTAGGGCTTGCCCTACCCCCGTCCTGGCCAGCAGAAACGCGGGGACGGCAAGCCGTCCCCCTACGGCGGGGCTGCACCAATTAATGTTCAGCGAAAGTTAGCTCGAGCAGAAACACTTCGGTGTTGCCGGCGGGGTGGGGCGCCAAGGCGCAGGTTGTTCCCGAAAAAGCGGGCTCGTTGACGGTCGCGGCGACGAAGAGGTTTCCGTTCCCATCAATTGCAAGACCCTTGACTCCCTCACTCCAGGTGGTATCTAAAGTGCCACCGGCGAGGAAGCTGCCGAACCGGAGGTGAGGCGGGGCGGGTGAAAATCGGACAATATATCCATCTTCGCGCCGACTCAGGCGTTTGATCAGCGCCGTGGGCGTAACCGGAAAATCCCTTGAAGTCGTGCGCCCGGCGAGCGTGACCGCGCCGTCCTGGCCTACCGTGATCGCATCCCCTGAGGTATCCTGCGTGCCTCCTGCGAGGGTCGCGTAGAGGATGCGCAGGCGCCCCGACTGCGTGTCTCGCCGGAGCCTGGCCCAGAATGCTCCCGTGCGACCTGCCAGGCGGCGTTTGAATGCATCGGCAGTGGTGGGGAAATCCCGGGATGCTGTCGTCCCCGCAACATAGACGTCTCCGTTCACGCCGATAGCGATTGCCGACGCCGTCGAGTACCCGGTGCCCCCAATCGGCAAAACCGGACCGGCGGGGGAACGGCGTTCGAGCGAAAACGGAAGGACGAACCCCTTAGAGTCCTCGATCTTGCCCGATCTTAAGAAATCCGCGGAATTCGACATTCCAGCGATATAGAGAATGCCGTCTCCGCTACCAGCGATGGACTGAATTGAGTCGCCCCCAGTTCCTCCTACGTAGGTACCGTACAAAAGGTGTTCACCTTTCGGGTCGAGCTCAGCCAGGAACCCATCCGTCGCACCCTTGAGATGTGGCGCCATTGCGTCCCGCGTGACGGGAAAATCCGGCGAAGAGGTGAATCCGGCCACCCAAGCGTTGCCGTTTGGGTCAACCCAAAGCGAGGTGGCCGTGTCCGCCCCAGAGCCGCCGAGATAGGTGGCGTAGAGATATCTCGAACCGGTGGGATCGAGTTTGGCCACGAAGGCGTCGCATCCCTCGACGCCCTTTCCGCCTCCTGGAGCGCGCGCTTGGAAGGCGTTCGCCGTGGCGGGAAAATTGGAGGAGCATGTGGTCCCAACCACAAAGGCGTCTCCAAACTGATCCGCTGCAACTGCATTGACCACCGTCCGATAGCTCCCACCGATAAACGTCGAGTAGACAACTCGCCCGGCGCCCGGACTTATTTTCGCGGCAAAGCCAACCCAGTCATCATTGTTCACCCCTGAGCGCGTTCTGACGGCTTGAGGGGTAGACGGGAAATCCTGAGAATCCGTCTGCCCCACGACGTAGATGTATCCCTCCCGGTCCAAGGCGATGGCGTTCGGCGAGTCCTTCTGACGTCCGCCCAAATACCCGGCGAAACGAATAACCGGAGGCGGCAAGAGAAGGGCGCCTAGCGCCAACTGGGTGAAAGCAATAAGAAGAAGCAAGAAACGCATGAAGGACAAATAACCTCGTCTATTTTCCATAACATTCCCATCTTGTTTGACACCGGACACGAACGTTTTGTAGCAACTTTTCAGGAATTCGGAAGCAAGCAACGGAGTAACGCAGAACTGCATTTTAGGTCTGAGGCTTTTCGAATTGGCGCGGGGAAGTACCTCGGACCTATACAGCGGGTCTGCGCTTCACTCCGCCGAACTAACCATCCTGCACGGCCACTAAGCCCCGCGTTGCGTGGGATCACCGGCGCGCGTTATCGTGGTGCGGGGGTATGGCCATGACGACTGAACGGATTGAGATCAGCGCCGGCGTGATGATGGGGAAGCCCGTAATCCGGGGGACGCGTATCCCGGTCGAGTTGATCCTTAGGAAGCTTGCCGAGGGGGCAAGCGAGGGCGAGTTGCTCGAAGATCACTCACAGGCACGTGCTCCCCGGAGGGGAGCAAAGTGAGTAGCCGGGGGTGAAACCCCCGGACCAGGCCCCACACCCCGCCTTCGGCACCCCTCTCCCCGCCGGCGGGGAGAGGGGCAAGGGGGTGAGGGGGGCGAAGTTTCCGGGGGCGCTGCCCCCCCGGCTACTCAAGTCGAGCCCCCGCGGGGCTGAGCTCTGGATCGCTGGTTCGGTACGCCCGACGGCATTCGGTCACCCTCTGCCTGTAAGGGCGGCTGGCAGGCCTGTGTTCGCAGCATTTCCACCGTCCCAACATAATCTGCTTCGTGGTATACTTCGCCAATCCATTCATTCGAAAGGACACTTGCCATGAGAAGACTCATTCTGACGATCGCTCTTCTACTGGGCGCGGGAAGCCCGTGTTGGGGTGAGGCGGGAGCGCCCTTGCTGCTGCGGCAGCCTTCGATGAGCCGCACTCAAATCGCATTCAGCTACGCGGGTACGCTCTGGATTGCGAATCGGGAAGGCGGCGAGGCGCGGCGGCTGACATCGGGCGGCCATGAAAGCAATCCCCTCTTCTCACCTGACGGCGGGATGATTGCCTTTACCGGCGAGTACGATGGAAACATGGACGTCTACGTGGTGCCGGCATCCGGCGGAGTGCCGCGGCGCCTCACCTATCATCCCGCGTTCGATGAAGTGGCGGGATGGACGCCGGACGGCAAGCAAGTGTTGTTTGTCTCTGATCGAAACGCTTTCGCTGCCGGCGTGGCTCAACTCTTCACCATTCCGGTGGAGGGCGGATTCCCAACCCAGGTGCCGCTGGTGCGAGCTTCGGAGGGTTCCTATTCTCCTGACGGGTCGCGCCTGGCTTACGTCCCCAACTTCCAATGGCAGCAAGCCTGGAAGCGTTATCGCGGCGGCCAGACGAAGCCCATTTGGATCGCCAACCTGGCCGATTCGCAAGTTGAGGCCAAGATTCCGCGCGAGAACTCGAACGACTTCAACCCCATGTGGGTGGGCGATACGATCTATTTCCTCTCCGACCGCGGTGGCCCCGTTACGCTCTTTGCCTACGACACGCGCAGTAAAACCGTAACGCAAGTGGTGAAGAACGACGGATTGGATTTGAAGTCCGCTTCCGCGGGTCCTGGCGCGATTGTTTACGAGCAGTTTGGTTCGTTGCACTTGTTCGATCTTAAATCTCACAAGACCCATGACATTCAAATCAGTCTTGCCGGCGATCTGGCGGAGGTGCGGCCGCACTTCCAGAAGATCGAGCCGCGACGCATCCAGTTTGCAGCCATCTCCCCCACCGGGGCGCGCGCGGTTTTCGGAGCGCGTGGAGAAATCTTCACCGTGCCCGCCGAGAAGGGCGACATCCGCAACCTGACGAATACCACCGACGTCGTGGAGCGCGACCCGGCGTGGTCGCCGGACGGGAACTCCATTGCCTATTTTTCCGACGAATCCGGTGAGTATGCTCTTCACATCCGCAATCAAAACGGCATGGGCGAGGTGCGCAAGATCGACTTGGGCAACCCGCCGACTTTCCGCTATTCGCCCGCCTGGTCACCCGATTCGAAGAAGATTGCTTACACGGACAAGCGGCTGAGCGTCTGGTATGTGGATCTCGAGAAAAAGACCCCCGTGCGCGTCGATACGGACACTTACGCGGGCCCCTTCAACACGCTCAATCCCGCCTGGTCGCCCGACAGCCGCTGGCTCGTCTACACCAAGCAGCTTCGCAACTACCTGCACGCCGTTTTCGCCTACTCGCTCGAGCAAGCCAAGACCTTTCAATTGACCGACGGCATGAGCGACGCGCTCTACGCCGCTTTCGATAAAGAGGGCAAATACCTTTACTTCACCGCCAGCACCAACACTGCTCTCAGCACCGGCTGGCTTGATATGACCAGCCTGCAGCATCCGGTCACTCGCAGCGTTTACGTGATGGTGCTCAAGAAGGACTTGCCTTCGCCGCTGGCGCCTGAGAGTGACGACGAGAAGCCCAAGGAACCCGAGAAGAGCGACAAGGACAAGACGGCGGATAAGGGCGACAAAGATAAAGACAAGGCAGAAAAACCTCCCACGGTCGAGATCGATCTCGAAGGCATCAGCCAGCGCATTCTGGCACTTCCCATTCCTGCACGCAATTACCGACAGCTCGACGCGGGCAAGCCGGGCGTGATCTTTTTGGTCGAAGGCCCAACTGTCGATCCGATTGATTTTGAAGATGGGCCGCCGACCGGCAGCGTCCAAAAATTCGAGCTGAAGACGCGCAAGGCAGAGCCGATCCTCGACGGGATCAGCGATTTTCAGGTCTCCTTTAACGGCGAGAAGATGCTTTATGCGCGGCATGACCAGTGGGTGATCGGTCCTGCGGAAAAACCGGGCCCGCCCCCGCCTGAGCCCAAGCCCGGCCAGGGCGGTCCGCTCAAGCTCGATCAACTGGAGGTTTACGTCAACCCGCGCGCCGAATGGAAGCACATGTATTATCAAGTCTGGCGCGACGAGCGCGATTTCCTCTACGATCCGGGCCTGCACGGCCTCGACCTCAAGGCCGTCACGAAGAAGTACGAGCCGTTCCTCCAGAGCGTCTCCAGCCGCGATGACCTCAACTACCTGTTCGAGGAGATGTTGGGCGATATTACCATTGGGCACATGTTCGTGGGCGGCGGCGACAGGCCGGAACCCAAACACATCCGAACCGGACTGCTCGGCGCCGATTACCAGGTCGAAAACGGCCGCTATCGCTTCACGCGCATCTTCAATGGTGAAAATTGGAACCCCAGGTTGCAAGCGCCGCTTACGCAACCGGGCGTCAACGTAAAGGTCGGCGAGTACCTTCTGGCCGTGAATGGCCGCGACGTGCTCCCACCCGCAAACATCTATAGTTTCTTCGAGGAAACCGCCGGCAAGCAGGTGGTTCTCAAAGTGGGGCCGAACCCCGACGGCAGCGGATCGCGCGACGTGACCGTGGTTCCCGTGGATAACGAAGAGGGTCTGCGCAATTATGCCTGGATCGAAGGCAATCGCCGCCGCGTGGACGAGCTGACCGGCGGGCGAGTGGCTTACATCTACCTGCCCGATACCTATGCGGGCGGCTACACCAATTTCAACCGCTATTACTTCGCGCAGGTGGGCAAGGATGCGGCCATTATTGACGAGCGCTACAACGGCGGCGGCGACATTGCTGATTACATCATCGATTATCTGCGCCGCTCGCTGCTGAGCTACTGGTCACTGCGCGAGGGGACCGACATCACCACGCCCATCGAGGCCATCTTCGGCCCCAAGGTGATGATCACCAATGAAATGGCGGGCTCCGGCGGAGACGCTTTGCCCTGGATGTTCCGCCACACCAAGATCGGACCGCTGGTGGGCAAGCGCACCTGGGGCGGCTTGGTGGGACATTACACCAACCCGCGCGATCTCCTCGACGGCGGCTTTACCGGAACGCCGAATCTGGCTTTCTATAGTCCCAACGGCACCTGGGACGTCGAGAACCACGGCGTGCCGCCGGATTTCGATGTGGAGTTGGACCCACAGGCGGCTCGAGCGGGACACGACGCGCAGCTTGAGAAGGCGGTTGAAGTGGTGATGGACTTACTGAAGAAGAACCCACCTCCGCCCGCCCCGCACCATCCAGCGTATCCGAACTATCACAAGACGGAACGGACGGCGGCTGGCCAGTAGACGGTGCAGATTCAAATTTAACCAACAGCCCCCGAGTGAATGAGCAGCCTTACCACGAATAAACAGCCCTCTCCCATGGGGAGAGGGTGTCCCGAGACGGCGCCGTCATCAGCCGTCGCGGGACGGGTGAGGGGTTGCTTCCGAGTGGTCATGGGCCTTCGACCAACCCCAAGGAATTAAAATCACATACCTCGTCACCCCTGCGAAATCGGGGGCCGATTGTTGGTCCAGAACACAATGGATTCCCGCTTGCGCGGGAATGACGCGATTTTCGAGCGAGTGTCGCGGAAAGACCATATTCAAGCGGCAAACGACAAATAGCAAAAATCAAATGGTCAGCAATTTGCCCATTTCTGAAATCCTAAACCATTTGCCATTTGACCTTTGCCATTTGCCATTTGAATTGCTCGTAGTCTTAGCTTTCGACCCTCGGCTGGTTCTAATGGTCACGCAACCGACCCCTCACCCGTCACGCTCCGGCTGATGAAAGCGCCGGAGCGCGACACCCTCTCCCCACGGGAGAGGGCTGTCCTCTCATTATTTGATCTCCTTATGTCTAGCTGGGCTATTCTCACGCGAGCTGCCCTCCATCCACGAAAAGCAGCACGCCGTTCACATAGTCCGCATCGCGCGATGCCAGGAAGGCGGCAGGCCCGGCGATGTCTTCAGGCACTCCCACTCTCCCCACGGGAATAAGCGTTTCGTATTTCTTCATGAACTTCGCATTGGCCAAGAAAGGCTCAGTAAGCCGGGTGCGAATCAGGCCCGGGCCAAGAGCGTTCGAATTGATTCCATAATGCCCCAGTTCGCGCGCCAGCGTTTTAGCCAAGAGAAAGATGCCTGCCTTTGACGCGTTGTAGGGCGCAAGCTCCGCTTCCGCATCCCAGGCATTCGTCGAGGCCATGAATACCAGCTTGCCGCGCCGCTGCTTGATCATGTGCGGCACGACGGCGCGCGAAACCAGGAACGCTCCCTTGAGATTGGTGTCGAGCGTCCAGTCCCAAAACTTCTCGTCGGTGTCCACGAAGGCAACGCCTTTCCCTACGCCCGCGATGTACATCAGCACGTCGATCTGCTTGTGCCGGTCTATCACCTTCTTCACCAGCTTTTCCACCTGGCGAGGCTTGAGCACGTCGCAGAATTCTCCACGAACTATCCCGCCCTCCGTCGAGATTTCGGCGACGGTTCGGGCCGTCATTTCTTTGTCGACGTTTGCAATCACCACGGCTGCGCCCTCGCGAGCCAATCTTACCGCGATTGCCTTGCCAATCCCTTGCGCGCCTCCCACGACCAAAGCTACCTGGTCTCGAAAGCGACATTCATTGCGATCAAATTGAGATGTCATAGGTCCCTCACAAAAACGTCCGGCGACAATGTTCGGAACGCCAGATGTTGGTAATCAGCGCAAGATCGTACTTCCTGTGGCCTCCCGTACGAAAATTGCGCTGTGTCCATTCCCTCCGTACGCTACGGGCGAGTTTATCGTATCTCTTCAGGGATTT
>CAWIUZ010000173.1:0-30123 GCA_963838915.1 uncultured Acidobacteriota bacterium | reverse complement strand
ATGTCCTGTACTTGGTTCAGTTGCATCTGTTCAGGGCTCACTGCGTGAGCAACTCCAAACTTCTCTTCGACCATGGGCGGAGTTTGCGCTTCAACTCTTCCTGGCGCTGCAACTCAACCAATTTGATGATCTCTCCGCGCCGGAACTTCAAGAATTCTTCGATCTTTCCGTAAATATCTGTCCGCTCAGGGGCGGGCGGCGCTTTCTTCCTGGTGAGCAACTGCGAAATATAAGACTCCGTCACTTGGGCAGCAACCGCCAAATCCCTTTGCTCATGTCCTAGTTGATTAAGTCGCTGGCGGATGATTGAAGGCACATCCATGCAGTCCGTCCCCCGGGAAACCTTTCAGCTCACTGCTCGCTCACTTGAAGCATCTCATATTGGTCTTGACAAGTAAAGTGAATTCACTTATTTTGGTTAATGAGACAGGCCTTTCTTGGTTAACCTGTTCGGCTTCCTGAACTAAGTCTGGTTATCTCACGTTGCTTCTTGGATCGGCGAGCGCTGCCAGGATGCCTTTTGATTTGGCCCAGGCGAGCGGCAAGTCGAGGCCGCTGACTCTGAAGCGAGGCACCGGTAGCGCCGCTTTCACTTGAGACGGGCGTTCACATGGACCCACGAAGGAGTCAGGCATGTACATTCAGTATGTGGGCTTCGAAGTTGCCGCCAGTTCTCGAGTTTATGCGTTTCGCGTCATCAACGCACCCGACGCAGCACGCGAATTCAGTGTCACAGTTCAATCGCAGGCGTTTCGTCCGGACGGGCTGAAGATTCAGGATGGCCCGTGCATCTGCTTCGCGCGGTTGGACAAGGAACTGCGAGGTCCCACCTCCCCGGTGGAGAGCCACCTGATTATCGGAGAACGCGACATCACGGAGTACTTGGAGCAACACGACGCCCGGAACCCACTGGGAAGGAAGAAAGAACACTAACCGGATGACACCCTAACGGAGGTGGTTCGAAAGGCCGCCCCAAACTTGGAGGAACATAGGAATACATGGCAACTAAACTTTTCGTAGGTAATTTACCGCATAGCGCTACCGATGCGTCACTCGGCGAATTTGTAACCAAGGCAGGCTTTCAGGTAGCCTCGGCGGTGGTGGTTCGCGACAAGATGACAGGGACGCCGCGGGGCTTCGGCTTTGTCGAACTCGGCGAGGGTGAAGACATTCAACGCGCCATCGCAGGGCTGAATGGGCAGTCCCTCGAGGGCCGTCCCTTAACCGTCAATGAAGCTCGGCCGCCCCGCACGGACTTCGCGCGCCCCCGCGGGGGTGGTGGCGGCGGCAGAGATAGCTTCCGGCGGCGGCGAGATTATTAAGGCCGGGAACCTCCACGCAGACGAGTCGGCGGGCTTCTATACCCGCCGTCAGGCAGTCGGCGCGAGTTCCTGCCGTTCCCAGTGTGAGCAGGGAATCGTGATCTCGTTTCTGGCGGGATATTCAAACAAAGACGTGGCGCGCCACTTTTCTCGCTGAAGCAAACTCGCTCAGGGGCGAGTCAGACCCATCCCCACTACGGCACTCCGTTCTTCTGGTTCTGGGCCTCCCTTCGACGACCCGCCAGCGAGTCCGCGACGATCCAGGCGGCTGCGACTGCCGCTAAGTTGTATGCGTTGCCGCCCCATGCCTCATGGTCGTGAGGCGAGGCGAAGATCTGGGGCGCGAGAACCAGTGCGCTAAAAACCAACAGCATAAGTGCGAGGAGCCGGGCAGCGGCAACGTCTAGAATCTCCGAGACGACGGCAATTCCTGCGAGCAGGAACGCAATTCCGGTGAGCACCGCCCAGAAGTTTCCACCCAAAGGCATCCACTTCGGTACCAAGACTGCCACGGGCCCAACGCTAGTCAAGTGATTCAACCCGAAGCTGACTGCGCAGAGTCCAAATGTCCTGCGTGCGACGAGGCCGATTCTCCGCAGCCGCGACGAATCGAGCCTTGCCAGCGAGGCATAGACAATCGCGCCCGCAGCAACCAGCATTAACTGCTTGGCGAGTCCACCCACCACACCTATGAGGCTCGGGATTCGAAACCCGAGTATGGTGATCACCCAATAGAACCGAGGCATCCAAAAAACGCCAAAGATGAAATAGACGATGGAGAGCGCCACAGCACCGGCTCGAGCGGTCCGGCGCCACAAAATTGCGGCGCCTCCCGCGATCAGCCAAACGGCGGTGATGTGCGCGTAGAGCTCGCGGCCTGGAACGTGGTCGCCGAAGGCCTGGATCGGTTGCCAACCCGTTGCGAAATCGCCCCAGACCAGGTTAATGATGCCAGCCGCGGCGGCGGCCGCTCCGTAAACATAAACGCCAACATTCGGCAGGAATCCGCGATCCAACATCTGCGAATCTCCTTCTACTACGAGGCGGGCTGGCGCACAGCGAATCTCTGGGTATCGAGTTTCTACATTCCTGGGAGCGCGGGCTTCCAGCCCGCATCTCGCATGAGAGAGAGTTTCCATGGGCCTTTGGCCCACCCGAGGCAATGAAAATCGGCGTCGTCCCCGCGAAGGCGGGGACCCATTGTCGGTCAAATGGATTCCCGCTTGCGCGGGAATGACGTGACTTTCAGGAGCGCGGGCTGGAAGCCCGCGCTCCCAGGCCAACCGGGCATGAAATGGCCGAGGACTTAGGAATGTGGAAACTCCCGGAGCAGAGCTTCGCTCTGCGCCAGTCTATCTTCTTGCGTGAAGGCATCAGGAACGCACTGCAGCAACATCACGCATCATCAGTCGTATCTCAGCGCGGCGATCGGATCTACCCGAGTCGCTCTGCGTGCCGGGAGGTACGCCGCCAGCAACGCGGCGCCCGTGAGCAGCAGTGGCGATACGATGAGGGTTGCGGGATCGGCCGGACGAACGCCGTAAAGAAGGCTCGAAATCAGCCGGGCAAGGCCCACCGCCAATACCAGACCGGCCGCCACCCCGGCGATCGCAAGGCGTAGCGCTTCTTTCAGTACCAGGCGCAAGACCTCTTGCTCGCTCGCTCCGAGCGCCATGCGCAGGCCGAATTCGCGCGTGCGGCGAGAAACCGAATACGAGATCACGCCGAAGATTCCGGCGGCGGCCAGGGCGAGCGCCATGGCGCCGAAAAGGCCGAGCAGCCAAGTGCGGAGGTGCGCCTGCCCGAGCGACACGTCGACGGCCTCGAACATCCATCCGACGTCGGTCACCGGGAGGTCGCGATCCACCGCATGCACCTTTGCCCGAATCTCGTTGGCTGCGGCGGAAGCGGTCGACGACGTTTTGATCACCAGGCCTACGCCCCATAACGGCGCCTGATTGAACGGCACGTACATCATGGGCCCGGGCCTTTTGTTGAGCGCCGCGTCCCGAACATCTCCGACGACTCCCACGATCTCGCGCTTGACGTTCGAGTCCGGCGGAAACCCGAAAATAAGCTGCTGCCCGAGCGGATCGCGATGCGGAAAGTAAGTCCGGGCGAGCTCTTCGCTGATGATCGCGACGCGCGGCGTTGACATTACATCCAGTGGGGTAAAACTGCGGCCGCGTAGAAGGGGAATACCGATCACGTGAAAGTAATTCGGACTGACTGCGACATAGTCGGCGGTGTGGTTCGTTCCAGGCGGCTGGGGAGGACCATTTACGATCGAAAAGCTCAAATTGCAGGATTGGTCCACCAGCGGTAGCGGAAGGGCTACGGCCGTAGCTTGGAGGTCCGGCACCCCCTGGATCCGCGCCAGAGCCTCGTTCGAAAACGTCACCCACTGTTGAGGTGTCGAGTACTGGAATCGAGGCAGCGACACTTCAGCGGTCAGAATACTCCGTGTTTCAAAGCCGGGGTTGACCGACTGCAACGCGGCGAAGCTGCGGATGAGCAAGCCCGCCCCCACCAGAAGCACCATCGCCAGCGCGACTTCGGCGGTGACCAGAAGATTGCGCGCCCGCCGCCGTCCTTTCCCTTCGCCCGGCCGCCCGCCGCTCTCCTGAAGGGTGGCGTGAAGCCGGGGATCGGCGGCGAAGAGCGCCGGCGCCATTCCGAACAACAGGCTTGCCCCGAGTGAAAGCAACAGGGCGAATGCCAGCACCGACCCATCCACGCGAATGGACTCCGCGCGAGGAAAACTCGGCGGCAGCAGTCCGCTTAGCCCTTGAACGCCCCAAAAAGCCAGAGCGATGCCCACCGCAGCGCCCAGCAGACCGAGCACCGCGCTCTCGGTGAGCAACTGACGCAGGATTCGAGACCGTCCTGCGCCCAAGGCCGCCCTTACAGCGAACTCTCTAGCGCGGGAAGTTGCGCGTGACAGAAAAAGATTCGCCACGTTGGCGCACGCGATCAGGAGCACCAGCCCGACTGCGGCGAGCAGCACGAGGAGCGGGGCCGGAGCGTCGCCGGTCATGGCCTCTCGAAGGGTAGCGATACGGATGGTCCAACCCTCATCTCCGGGATGATACTGATCGGTCAGCCGGTTGCTGAGCGCCGCCATCTCCGCTCTGGCCTGCGCCATGGAGACCTCGGGCTTCAGCCGCGCAATGGCGGTAAAAAAACCGAGGTTCGGGCGCTTGGCTAAAGGGCCCGCCGTGGGATCTTGAACGATCGGGATCCAAAGCTGCCCGCCTCGGCCGTCGAGCGAGAACCCGAAACCGGCCGGCATCACGCCCACCACCGTGAAAGACCGCTTGTCCAGGTCGATGGCCTTGCCGATCAGGTCAGGGTCCGCGCCGAAACGGCTGCGCCACAAGCCCTCGCTCAGCACCGCCACCGGCGCGGCGCCTTCATTGTCGTCTGCCGGCAAGAATCCGCGGCCCGCGAGCGGCGGCACGCCCAGAACTGAGAAGAAGGCCGCCGTCACGTCGCCAACTTTTACCACCATGGGCTCACCGCCCCCGGTCAGGTTGAGTTCGTGCCCCTGAACCGCGGCCATTCCATTGAAGACGTGATTCTGCCGCTGCCATTCCTGGAACTCAGGGTAGGAGCAGCCCTCGCCCCCGATCCCTGCCCGATCGTTGGCCTCGAACACCCTGACCAGTTGGCTGGGATGTGAAAAGGGCAGCGGCTTCAAGAGCACAGCGTACACCGCGCTGAAGATGGCCGTATTGGCGCCAATGCCCAGGGCCAGCGTGAGAGTGGCCACCAGCGTGAATCCGGGACTCCGGCGAAGCTGGCGAAGGCCGCAACGAACGTCGTGCCACAGTTGCTCGAGCCAAACGAAACTCCACACACTGCGCGTCTCTTCCTTGATTTGAGTCACGTTGCCAAACTTGCGCAGGGCCGCATAACGCGCTTCCTCGGGCGACATGCCGCGGTCGATGTTGTCCTGAGTCTCCCGCTCGATGAAGTCGCGGATGTCCTGGTCGAGGCCGTCCATCATGCGCTTGCGGCGGCGGAACCATCGATCCCAGAGGCTCATGATTTGCCCTCCTGCCCGGCGGGCACGAGATTCCGCGCGCTAGCTCCCGCCACTTGCAGCAGTTCAATGCGTTCGCGTTGCTCTTTAGTAGACATACTAGGTGAACGTACCGCGCTTCAGGTAGAATGTCAAGGTGAAAGTGACGCACCCCAATCCATCCCAGGTGACGCAGGTGCAGGGCTTGCGCTACCCTCGTCGGCCTGGCGGCACTCCGGGGACGGCAACCCGTCCCCCTGCGTTACGGGTCGTTATCGGGGGATTGGGGGTGCCCAGAATTCTGGTGACTTTAGCCAGGGATTGATCTAGCATAAGGCGTTTGTAAGAGTGCTCTGGGCGAATACAGTCCGCAAGACAGTGCCTGGTCGTTACGAAAAGCCACTTATTCTGGAACGAGGTCTCTGCTCTAGCGGGCGGAAGGAGGGGTGTCGTGGGGCGGAAGAAAAGCTATCCGGCTGATTGGGAATCCCTGCTCGCTGAGGTATCCTACGGCAAGTCCGTCACAGAAATCGAAAGAAAACGCCCCGTCTTCAGGCAGGGAGATCCTGCCGATGCCGTGTTTTTCCTCAGCCGCGGCAAGGTGAAGCTGGCGGTGACCTCCAAACAAGGCAAAGAAGCCATTGTGGCTATTCTGGACCCTGGTGATTTTTTCGGCGAGGGCTGTCTCGCAGGCCAGCCTTTGCGCATGGCGACGGCTACCGCGATGACGGATTGCACTCTGGTCAGGCTAGAAAAGGCCGCCATGGCACGCATGCTCCACGAACAGCATCACATCTCAGAGTTATTCGTCACCCATCTGCTTTCACGTAACATCCGCTATGAAGAGGATCTTGTTGACCAGCTTTTCAACTCCAGCGAGAAGCGGCTGGCTCGAATTCTCCTGCTGCTTTCGCATTTTGGCAAAGAAGGGCGTGCGGAAACAGTCGTCCCCAGAATCAATCAGGAGAGTCTGGCGCAGATGGTCGGCACCACCCGGTCGCGCGTCAGTCATTTCATGAACAAGTTCAAAAAGCTTGGGTTCATCGACTACAACGGCGGGCTCACCGTCAACAGCGGCCTCCTGAGCGTTATCCTACACGACTAGCCTCCTGGCCCAGCCCCAAAGGGGCGAGCTAACAAAGCCCAGGCCAACTGGGTTTCGAAACAGAGCCGCGGAGCGGCGCCAGAAAGTAGCCCACGGCGTAAGCCGTGGGACCCCGCACGGCGTTCATGTCCGCAGCCCCGGAGGGGCGACAGCGACAGTGCCGGGGTATCTGCCGCCCCTCCGGGGCTTATATAACCCGCGGCCTCTCCTCGATCCCACGGCTTGCGCCATGGGCTACTCACTGTCGGCCCTCCGGGCCTCGGGAAGCGGCCAGTGAGTGCTGCGTAGCGCGAGTTGAGCCGTCAGGTTAACGGCTATAGGCCGCTGGCCCGGGCTTCGTTAGAACGCCCCTTTGGGGCTTACCCAAATCCCTGACGTGTGGCGAGAAAGCCCGCCTCCGACAAAATCCCGAAAGTGAGCAAAATTAAACAGTTTGACGCGACGGCTGGGGTAGCATATTGTGTAGCGCTCAAGGCTGGTCTCGCGGCGGTACGAAAGGGCTGTCATAGAGCTCCGTAGAGTATGCGGGATGGGCGGCCACCCCAGCATAGTCGGAGTCAGGTCTGCGGCGAGAGCCGGGCTGAATCTGCCGGAGGTCGATGTGTCTCAGTTGATCGAATCTCAAGGGCCCGCCGATCCCGTGGCCACAGAGGGCGCAAGCGAGCAACCGCACTTGGCCCCGCTCGGCTCGGTACTGAACGTTCTCCTGGTCTGGCCGCGGTTCCCGTCCTCTTTCTGGAGCTTCGACGGGATCCTCGACCTCGTTCCCATCAAGACCGACCAGCCGCCGCTGGGCTTACTCACGGTAGCGGCGCTCTGTCCGAAGACCTGGACCCTCAGGCTGATCGACCGAAGCTTTGAGGAGTTGCTGGACACCGACATCCTCTGGGCCGATCTCGTCATGGTCAGCGGAATGCGCGTCCAGAAGGATGACATTCGCGAAACTCTCGCTAGGGCCCGCGCTCTGGGCCGGCGGACAATAGTCGGCGGTCCCTTGGCGAGCAGTGAACCCGAACTCCTTCTTCGGCTCGCAGACCACGTCGTGGTGGGCGAGCCTGACCAGGTTTTTCCCGAGATTGCAGCCGATCTTGAGCGCGGCACGGCCAAACGGCTCTACGTGATCGAAGACAAGCCCGACGTCAGCAAGACGCCCCTGCCGCGCTTTGACCTGCTCAAAATCGAAAAATATGCCTCTATGGCGGTGCAGTTCTCCCGGGGCTGTCCGTTCCAGTGCGAATTCTGCGACATCATCACGATTTACGGCAGGAAGCCCCGAACTAAGCGCCCAGGCCAGTTGCTGGCGGAACTCGAGGCCTTATTCAAGCTCGGATGGCGCGAGCAAGTCTTCATTGTCGACGACAACTTCATCGGCAACCACAAACTGGCGCTCGAACTCGCCCAGGCGCTGGAGGAGTGGCAGCGATCTCGCGGCTATCCGTTCTTGTTTTACACCGAGGCATCGATCGATCTCGCGCAAAAGCCGAAATTGATCGAGGCCATGGTGAAGGCGAACTTTTTCTACGTCTTTATCGGGATCGAGAGCCCTTCCCCCGAATCCCTGACGGAAGCCAAGAAATTTCAAAACCTCCGGCGCGATCCTCTCGAGAGCGTTCGCTTTATCCAGAACCAGGGTCTTTGGGTGACGGCGGGTTTCATCATTGGTTTCGATTCGGACACCGCGAGCGTCTTTGAACTGCAGCGGGACTTCATCGAGCGCGCCGCCATCCCTTGGGCGATGGTCGGGTTTCTGCAAGCTCCGCCCACGACGCCGCTCTTTGAGCGGATGCTGAAAGAAGACCGATTACTCATGGAGAGCACCGCCACCAGCAACTTTGATCCACCCAACTTTCGGACGTTGATCCCGTTGCCGGCTCTGCTGAAGGGGTTTCGAGGGTTACTGCTTTCCCTCTATGATGCCCCGGCATTTTACGATCGCTGTTATCGTTCGCTTCTGCACTGGAAGACCCGCCTGCCGCAACAGGCACCGGATATTCCACTCTGGCCCAAGCTGGGGATCCTGGTTCGCTCCATACTCCGCCAGGGTTTTCTCTCCTCCTATCGGAAAGCCTATTGGAAGTTTCTGCTGCGAATTCATGCCCACTGGCTCTTCGAGCCCGCGAAGCTCAGCATGGGGTTTGCGATGCTGCTCTCCGGACACCATTTCATACGCTATGCAAAGACAGTGGCGGCACAACTTGAACGTGAGCTCAAGAGACTCTCGACTGAAAAGGAAACGACAGAATTCAGCAACGAGCCAGTTGCTGCTGAGATTGAAACCTGAACATAGACTAGCGCTGTGTAGAAGGAACTCGAAACGTGTCATCCTGAGTCCTTCGCTTCTCATTCTGAGCGAAGCGAAGAATCTCCGTAGTTCGCTCAGGATAAACTCCGCGAAGGATCTCTGTAGTTGTTCGTGAATTGCTGAACAGAAGAAACTGCCGGGATCCTTCGCTTCGCTCAGGATGACAGGCGTGGATTTTTTCGCAGGCTCTTACGCCGTGGGCTGCTCGCTGACGCCCGTCGGCTGACGGGCTGGCGGTCGACACGTTCCGATACCGCCGGCTCCGCGCCAGATGCGCGCTTCTAAGAGAATTTCAAAAGTGAGCTAAATTGCACAGCTTTCCGCCACGGCTGGTGGCAGCCTGTTCCTCTGTGGACGGTAGCTTGAACACTCGGTTTCAGGGCGGGCACCAGAATTCCTGGGCGTTTCGATTTCATGATTATGTTGGATGCGGCACGCGCCCGAGGGGAGCATTTTTGCCACACCCGGCTTGATCGGTGGGAGTAATCTCGATGAACATACTGCTTTACAATCCGGATAACGAAATCACCAACAATTTCATGCCGCATCTTTGGATGTTCCTGCTGCGATCGCTGACACCTCCGGGCCATCAAGTCTTCCTGGTGGACGGCAACGCACAACGCTTGAGCGCCGGCGAACTGGTGAGCTACGTGAAGGAGAAACGTATCGGGCTGGTCGGAATCGGCGCCATGACGCGCATGATTCGCAAAGCGTACCTCATGGCCGATGCGTTGCGCGCAGCGGGAGTGCCGGTCGTAATGGGGGGGCCGCATGTTACGGAGGTCCCGGACGAGCCGCTAGGGCGCGACGGGGGGCCGCGGCATGCTGACGCGGTAGCTCTCGGCGAAGCCGACAACACCTGGCCGCGAATTGTGGCCGATGCGGAACGTGGGGAGTTGAAGGAGGTTTATGCTCCGGTCGATGCAGCGGGCAAGGAGGTGAAGCCTTCTCTCTCGGACTACCCTGAGATTCCATGGGATAAGATGGATTTGGACCAGTTTAACCTGGTCGGGCATTTTCCCAAGTGGGCGCGCCGGATGCTTTCACTGGCGGGCATGACGTGGCAGAGCTTCCACATGGTGCCGATCGAGTCCGGCCGTGGCTGCCCTTACGGTTGTGAGTTCTGCACGGTGACGGGTTTCTTCGGAGATTCCATCCGCTTTCGTTCGAACTCGAGCGTGGTGGACGAGCTACTGAAACTCAAGCAATTGGAAAAGCGCCAAAAGGGGAAAATCTCGGTTTTCTTCATCGACGACAACTTCGCCATCAATCCCAAGCGCACCAAGTCGCTGCTGCGTGAAATTATCGCGCGTGATGCCCAGGTGCCCTGGGTGGCTCAAATCAGTATGAATCTGTTGCGGGACGAGGAACTGGTTTCGCTCATCGCCGAGAGCGGCGGCAAGTGGATCTTCATGGGGCTCGAGTCGATTGACCCCGAGAACCTGAAGAGCGTGCGCAAGGGATTCAACAAGCCGGAAGAGTACAAGGGGATTCTGGAACGCCTCGAGCGTCACGGTCTTTACGCGATCACTTCCTTCATCTTCGGTATGGACAGCGATTCCCCCGGAGTGGCGCAGCGCACCCTCGATGTCATCCGCACCTGGCCGCCGGGGCTCCCCGTGTTCGGACTCCTGACGCCATATCCCTCGACGCCCCTTTACGATAGACTCAATGCTGCGGGCCGTCTGACCCGACCCAAGCACTGGTTGGAGTTCCAGCCCTTTACGATGGATTTCGCGCCCCTGGGGATCTCTCCGAAACAAGCGGAGGAAGAAATCAGGCAGGCATGGCATGCATCCTATAAGGCGGAAACTAACAGCGCTGCAATCGACCGGCTAGAACCGGGAGCTCTTGGGGATCGAATCATTCATTTGCTGGGCCGCCTGGCGTTCCGAGGAATTTACTTCCCGCAAATGAGGAAGAGAGAATGGGTGCGGGTACTATTTGAAAATCGTGCTTCCATCCTTGAGGTTATTTGGGAGGCGTTAAGGTTCAGGTATCAGCCCCGGTCCACGGAGCCACTCTCGATCGACGTGCCGGGAACCGCCGAGCCGTCCGCTTGATAGGAAGCACTGCCGGCGTCGCAATCACTCTCCGGGCGCCATCCTTTGCGATCCCGGGAGTGTTCGAGTGAGCGCCTGGCGCGTCGCCTGGAGAGTATTGATCAGCGATTGCCCAGGGAGCTTGCGGACGATCGGTTCGATGATCCATCCGAGTCCCTTCGGCACATCGCGCGTCAACGAAATAGCTCTCAATTCAATATACACGCCGCCGTCGCGCTCCTCGAATCGCCAATAGGAATCAAGGCGCCACAAGAACCCGTAGCCCGTATCGGGGGGCAGCCTCTTCTCGCTCGACTTTCCGGCGGCTTCCACCTCTGAAATACTGGTTGTGTAAGACCGCAAGAACCAGCGCACGCGGCTTAAGGGCATATAGTGTACGTCGTGCTCGGTATCGAGCACGACCGTGATGATTTTCTTCTTGCAAAGTCGCAGGTAGATTTTGAAATCGTTGCCCTGATGGCTCAGGAGCTTTGAGTCGATCACCTCAGGCTTATAGATATTCTTGTGGTTATCGTAGTCCTGGACCAACGCCAGTGTTTGTTCGACCGTCGCGCCCGGGATCCATGCAGCTCCGACCCAGTCATGAATCAGACCCTCCGGCACTCGTACAGGCTCCTTGCCCACCCACAGTTGCGCCACGATCTGCCCCTTGCGAACCTGCTGCGCTCTCTCGGCGCTGGCGTCAGACCACAGAAAGGGCTCGCCCCCGTCTTGCCTCGGCAGCATTTTGGCTTCGGCTTCGCGGATGTAGGCTTGAAAAGCCTCGGTAGTCTGAGGCGTCAACTTGACAGGTTCAGGACCTTGCGACATGAGATTGCCGCCCTTCCTCGGGTGCGTTCCCTCTGAGGATTATACTTGTTCGTGGGCAGTGAAGCATAATCAAAGGGCCATCGAAAGCAAACGGCTAAGGCGTGCTTGGCTGTCCAGCCGAGCTCGCAGATAGTTCTTGCCAATTGAGCAATATTGACCAGACAGGCTCTGTCCGGGAGCACAGTATCTAAACTGGCTTCGTGTAGTGCTGAATCTAGGAGGTTCAACCATGAGATGGGCATCAGGAATGACCCTTCTGGTAGTGGCCGGCGTCGGGCTCTTTCTTTCGCCGCACCAGGTTCTCGCGCAGGCTTGCAAAGATGAAATATCGATGGTGGAGGCATCCAAGCAGGCCTTGGTGGAACTCACGGAGACGGTGAAGAAGGAGAGCCTCCCGGATTTTCAACGCCTTAACCACCAGAAGAGTGTGGTGAACAAGCTCACCGTTCACGACAGTATGTTAGGAGGACTGGTAAGCTGCCTCGACCAAGCCGCACGAGACACGACGGCGCCCAAAGAACAAGCGGAGGAGGCAAGAACCCAGCGCGATGCAGCCGCCAAATTGCAGGAAAAGATCCAGCACGCACGAGCCGCCATCAAGGATGCGCAGGCGCCGAAGGGCGCAAAAGCTCTTACCGAGAAACTGGAATTGACGCCCTGAAGATCAATTTGCATCCGCCCGGAACCACCTGTACGAATTAGATCACAGATTCACGGCTTACAGGCAACCGCCGAACGATGAGTATCGTTTGGTCGTCGGACTGAGGTCCGTGCTGGCGAGCCCTGCGTTGCAGGCTGAGCGAGATTTGTCCCAGAGGCTCGGCGCCGGATTCCTGAAGGACTCGCTTCAAAGGCTCCAAGCCCAGTTCCCTCCCATTTCGGTCAAAGACTTCCGTGAGGCCGTCCGTTAAAACCACCAGAACGTCGCCCGGGGAACACTGAATTTCCGAGGTCTCGAATGCCTTATGGGGAAAAAGGCCTAAAGGAAAGTTGAGGATGGAGTGCTCAGTCACCGTTCCGGTGGCGGCTTTGAAGTGGAGGATGGGCAGGTGGCCGGCCAGCGAAAATCGGAGGGTCGTTCCGTCGTCAGACTGCAGGTAGGCACAAGTGACAAACATATCCTGCGGCCTCACGGCTGTGAGCACGGAGTTTAAGGGCTCCAGCAAGCTTGATGCGCTTTGACCCGGAATCCCATGCATTCGGACGGCGCTCTTGACCATGGCCATCATGACGCCGGCCGGAACTCCATGACCTGAGACGTCAGCCACGTAGCCGAACCAACGGTCACCCTCTTGAATGACGTCCACCAAATCCCCGCCCACTTCTCCGCTGGGCTGGGAGACGCCGTACAATTCAAATTCTCCGATCTGCGACACAAAGGAAGGCACAAGTTCACGGTGGATTTCACTGGCCAGCCGGATTTCGGTGTGGGCCTTGAAATACCGCATCCCCTCCCGCTGAAAGAAGATCATGAACAGAATATATCCCCCCAGGACGAGTACCATGGATCCAACGTTGTCCAGCAAGATCCTGTGTTCCAAGGCCGGTGGGATTTTGAAAGCCGCGGCAGCGCGAGGACCGAGCTTGGAAACCAGGGAGATGGCAGCAATGTGGATCGGAATGAGAAAGAAAAGAGCCTTCGGCTTATGCCGCGTGGCGACAAGGATATAGCCGACGCCAAAACCCCCCGAGATTAGAACCACTAGAGCTGTCTGTAGCGGCGATACCAGGTCTGGGACCACGCCCATGCTTAGAAAGCCGATAGAACCGACCACGCAGAACACAGCCGCCAGGAAAACGGCGGTCGAAAGTGGTGGAATCGTTCGCCAGAACTTGGCCCGCTCGGCCCATCGGTTCAAGGGTTCACTCCTCGCCGCCCCCTACGGTTGAGACGACTACGAGAGCACAGCTCCTGTCAGTCTTCGAGATTGACGCCATCACCCGTGCGGACTTCCCCGGGTGTAAGCACGGTGGCGTAAACTCCGGCGCATTTATTGTGCTGCTGAACGACGCACTTCAGGATTTGGGGAGCGGGTTCACTGGTGGCGGGGTCGAGCGTGATGACGACGCAGCGCTGGTCGACCTTGATGACGGCGACGCGCGCCTGGTCGCCCAGGCGCAGAATACGGCCCACCCACTTCAACTCATCGAAGGCCGCACCACCCTCGAGATTTACAAGCAGGTTGGGCCGAAACCGCCATGGGTTCGCCTCGGTTTGGGATTCCTCGGCAATGCGTTCGACAGTCTGCTCGCTGATGAGGGAGACGCTAGCGGCGTCGAATGAGCCGCGATGGTTTCTGAGCAGGAATACCGGTTTCCCGAAACGCTTCTCGATGGCCTGCCGAAGCTCGCTGCTCGCGACTGGCCACCGTTCACCGGTAGGCGTCGAGACCGTCACGGCAACGTCCGGCGTACCCGGCTTCTCGACCGAAGTCTGCCAACGGAGAAGTTCCGGCATCTCGCGCGCCGTGAGCCACGGGAAATCGCTTCGCGACTGAGACTGCACAAACGCGAACCGGCGATCCTCCTCGAAGCCCTGAAGGGTCAAAGGAAGGGAAGCGTGTGCCTCGCCGCGCAGGGACTTCACAGGATACCTCGCGACCATGCGAATGACGCCAACCTTCTGCATCGTCCTGCCTCCTTCTAAGCCCCTTGGAGTATTGTATGCCAAAAAGGTGAGCAGAGTAGGCACTCGTGTGCACTCATCGATCCGGCGCAGTGATCGAACGGCTGCTGCGTCAAATCACGAACAACTAGAAGCAGTTTCAAGACCTTCTGTGCGCAATTACAACGGGACAGTCGACTGCGCGCGTAGCTGTGCTCCCCGGAGGGGAGCAAATTGAGTAGCCGGGGGTGAAACCCCCGGACCAAGCCCCACACCCCGCCTGCGGCAGCCCTTCCCCTGCATGGAAACTTTACAGAATTCGGTACGTTCCTCGAGGTTTTGAAACAACTTCTAGTACCTGCTGACAAAAGTCCGCGTCATCTTGCGGAATCCTAGGAAGGGCGGGCTTTAGCCCCGCCATGGAAAAACCGCTTTTCATCGGGGCTTTAGCCCCTGAGGCCACGTGGCTTCAGGGCCTAAAGGCCCAATCCGTCACGCTCGCGAAGACGGCGGGGCTGGAGCCCCGCCCTTCCACAGCACCCCGTTATGACGGCCATTTCCGTCATTAAGTACTAGGCTGCTATTGGCCGCTACTCGTATCGTAGCGCCACCATGGGATCGACCTTGGTTGCCCTGTGCGCGGGAATGTAGCAAGCAATAAGCGACACCAGGCAAAGCAGGAAGGTGACGGTTGCATAGGTCCCGAGATCGCTCGTGGTAATGCCGAAGAGCACGCTTTTGAGGTAGCGCGTAAGCACCAGCGACAGGGCGATCCCCACCGCCAGGCCCGCGAGGGTCAAAAGCAGGCCCTGACCCAGCACCAAGCGCAATACCTCCTCGCGCTGGGCTCCGAGCGCGATGCGAATGGCAATCTCATGGGTGCGCTGGCGCGTGGTGTAGCCGATCACCCCGTAGATGCCCACAGCGGCGAGGGCTAGCGCTAATATTCCAAACGCTCCGGCGAAAGTTCCGGCGAGGCGTTCAAAAATGCTCGCGAATTGCATGCTGGCTTTGAGAGTGGTCACACCAAAGACTGGCAAATCGGCATTGAGCTCGTGGACGGATTTTTCCACCGCTTCGGCATAGCTCCGCGGATCACCGGCGACGCGCGCGTGGATCATTAGCAGACCCTGATAACGCTGGTAAAGAGGCCGGAAGAAGACCGGCTCCGGGCCATAAACCAAGCGGCGGTACTTGCCGTTTCGAGCCACGCCCACGACATTAAACATCTGCCCGCCTTGGCTGAACCGCTTCCCGATGGCGTCTTGCCCCGGCCAGTATCGGTTCACGAATTCCTCGTTCACGATGGCCACAAGCTCGGACCCCGCCGTGTCGTGCTCGGTGAATTCGCGCCCGGCAATGATGGGAATGCGCATCGTGCGGAGGTAGTTCGGACTGACGACGGCGGACAGGACTAGCATCGATTCACCGGTCCGTGGCAGGTAGCCGTCGGGCTGGATATTTTCGGAATGGATGGTGAAACTGAGAGGCGAAAAATCCGCCAAAGTCGCTGACTCAACCCCGGGCAGGGCGGAGAGCTTCGCGAGCAATTGCCGGTGGAAGGCGAGGCCTTGATCTTGCGAATAGCCGAGGGCGCCAAGGTCGTAGGAAGCCACCAGCACGTGGTTAGGGTCAAAGCCGGGATCCAATCGCTGGGCGTTCCCGAGGCTGCGAGTGAAGAGGCCGGCCGAGACCAGTAAAAGCAGCGAAAGCGAAATCTGCGCCACCACCAAGGTGCGGGAAAGACGCGATTTGTAAATCCCGCCTGACACAGTCCCCACCTCCTCCTTCAACACGGTGATGGGAGCCAGGTTGGAAGACCGCAGCGCCGGCAGAATCCCGAAGATCAGGGCGGTGAGGACTGAGACGACGACAGTCAAGCCGAGCACCGCGTGGTCAGCTCGCCCATTGATGGCGAGCGGAAGGTTGGTGGGCGGGTAGAAGGCGGTAATCGCCCCGGCGGTCCAGCCTGTAAGCAGCATGGCAACTCCGCCGCCCATGAGCGCAAGCACCAGGCTTTCCGCCAGGAGTTGGCGCACCAGCCTCGAGCGCCGGGCACCCATCGACAAGCGCAGGGCCATCTCGCGCCGGCGGGCCACGCAGCGAACCAGCAGCAGGTTAGCAACGTTGGCGCAACCCAACAACAGCAACACAGCCGCCAGCGCCAGCAGCATGGGCAGCGACTTGTACAAGAAAACGTTGGTGCCGAAAGGTGAACGATAAAGAGGGTCGAGCGTGATCTGGTTGGGTCCGCGGTGCGAATCAGGATACTGCTTGACGATCCGCTGCATTTGAAGGTCCAGCTCCGCCTCTGCCTGCCGGCGCGCGACGCCCGGCTTGAGCCTTCCCAGCACGTCGAGCCAGAAGGTGCCGCGCTGGCGGAACTGGTTGTTGCCATAAACCAGGGGAACCCAAAGATCCGAACGCGTCCCCGTCGCAGCTCCTACAAACGCCGGCGGGGCGACACCTACAATCGTGCATAAGCGCTTGGCGATCTCAATTGACTTGCCGATGACTGAACTGTCTCCCCCGTAATGGCTCTGCCACAGCGCGTAGCTGATGATCACGGCCGGAGTGGATCCGGTTTTTTCTTCTTCCGTCAGCGAGAAGCTGCGTCCGAGGATGGGGGGCACGCCGAGCACGTCGAAATAATTCGCGGAAACGAACGTTCCAAATAAGCGCTCCGGCCTGCCATTACCGGTGAGGGACATGAAATCCTGCTGGTACGCAATGAGGCCGGAAAAACTCTCGGTCCTGGAGCGCAGGTCCACGTAGTCGGGATAAGAGAACGGCGGCATCGGATTCTCACTCCACTCGCCCCTCATGACCGAGACTACCTTGCTGGTATCCGCCGCCCCCGGAATTGGGTCTAGCAACGTCGAGTTGATCCAACTGAAAATGGTGCTGTTCGCGCCAATCCCCAGCGCCAGTGTGATTACCGCCACCGCGGTGAAGCCGGGATTCTTCGCCAGCATCCGAAAGCCAAAGCGCACATCTTGAAGCAGGGTGTTCATCGTTTTCTCTCACACCAGGCGTGTGGATGGTAGCTGGACGCATCGTAAATTCGCCAGCCGCTAACCACGTTCTTAAGCAAGCAGAGGACCAATCGCAGAACACACGAATCCGCTCGACAGGAAAGAGTTACAACGCCCTCCAAAAGGATTGTAATGTGCGGAGTGTCCGCTTTTGGCATTCGACTGTCCATATTCGGACAGAAATCTGGTAGCGCGGACCCCCGGTTTTGGGGTCCGCGGCTCGTCGACGTTCGCACGGAAAAGCCCCGGACCCCAAAACCGGGGGTCCGCGCTACCAAAGTGGAATTCATTCGGGCCCTTGCTCCGTTGCCGGTGGTTTGTTTTTCTATGACATTTTCGCTTTGTTCGGGCGATTTTGATGTTTCGCCGCCGCGTTGCTCTTCTGGACTTTCTGTCTCATGATTCGCTGGCTGGCGCAGACCCCTGCCGTTTGGGGACTGCGTTTCCCGAAGGGAAGGTGGTGCTTCACTACCCTGCCCTGAATCGCAGACACTGGACAGTGTGTCTGCGCCAGCCTCGAGCCCTACGAGTCTACTCAGTTCCTGCGCCTCCCGATCGTTCGACTCATCGCCGGGAGGGATCGTTGACGCTCCCGTAGGGGCGGTTCGCGCACCGCCCCTACGCGCGCACTTGGCACATCCATGGAGAAAAGGCGTGAAAGAGCCCAGAATGTGTCATCCTGAGCTCGTTCGCTTCGCTCTCCGCCAGACGCGGCCCCCGAGTCTCTGTGATGCAACATAGCCTTGACAGACGCGGGGCGAATACGTAGACTGTTGACTGGCCAACCAATACCTAGATCAAACAGCATGCCGAGGCAACCTCGGCAGACGACGAATTCCCGAAGAGGAGGCGGAATCCCATGAAAGCCAGAGGTCCCCTGTTCTCTCTCGTGCTCGCATCGCTGTTGGTTTTTTCAGCTCTCTCCGCGTCACTTGCGCAAGAGCTTGGCGCCCGAAAGCTTTCCAATCACACCCCTCGCTTTATCGCGACGGCAAAGGATCTCGGCCCAGAAGCACCGTCAAAGCAGGTCACACTTCGCGTGTGGCTTCAAATACATAATACTGAGCCGCTCAAGCAACTGACCGAGCAGCTCTATGATCCCGCATCGAAGAATTACCACTCCTGGCTGACGCATGAGCAGTTCAATGCGCAGTTCGCCCCCACAGAGCGGGAGGTGGCAACCGTCCAGAGATTTCTGGCCGAGAACAGCCTCCGGGTTGGCGCGGTGGGCGAGCGGAACCTTTACGTCAGCGCACAGGGAAGCATTGCCGACGTTCAGAAAGCCTTCCATGTGCAGATTCACAAATACGACCTGCGCGGAAGGACCTACCGATCCAACACGGCGGACCCGGCGATCGTTGGGCCTGCCGGCGCACTGGTATCCTGGGTGGGTGGGCTGAGCGATTATACCCTGGAGCCGCACAACATGCGCCCTGTGAACCCCAGCACTGGCGAACCTTTACCGCCCGTGGAGGTCTCTCTTGGTCCCAACGGATTTTTCTGGTCCGCAAATTGCTTCCGGCCGCCGCAGCTAGTGAACTTCAGCAACGAGGGTGCCTTGCCGAAAGCGGTTTATTACGGCAACCGCTATGGAGCCGACATCACCAATAACGCCTTGGGCACGCTCGCGCCTTGCGGCTATCAGCCCAGCGAAATACAGACTGCTTACACGCTGAACAAACTTTACGGTGCGGGTTTGGATGGCGCAGGACAAACCATTGTAATCGTGGATGGATACGGTTCGCCCACGATTCAGACGGACGCATCCTTTTTTTCATCGTTCTACGGGTTGCCGCCACTGAACCTGACGGTGTATACCCCGCTGGGGCCTCCCGCCAGCCCTAGCCAGGGCGCGGCAACCGAGACTACGCTTGACGTGGAGTGGGCACACTCTGTCGCTCCAGGCGCCAATATTGCATTGGTTGTGGCTCCCTCGCTTGGAGCTGACGACTTGATTGCGGCGATTCTCTATGCCGTTGAGAACGACCTGGGCTCTGTCATCTCCAACAGCTATGGTGGGCCGGAATCCGAGCTGTCGGGGGCGTTCTTAGCCGCCGCCGATGAAGTCTTCGTGCTTGCGGCAGCGAGTGGGATGTCGGTGAACTTTTCCTCGGGTGATTCCGGCGACTTTTCCTCAGTGCTGGGGCATACCGACGTGTCGTACCCGGCGAGTTCGCCCTACGCCACCGCGATCGGCGGCACGAGTTTGGCGCTCAACGCGGACAACACGTTGAAATTCCAAACCGGCTGGGGAAACAATCTTACGGCCATCTCTGGCCTTCAGAATCCGGATGGCACTAATACTCCGCTTGTTCCCCCGCTGCACCTTGGGTTCATAGGCGGGGCAGGCGGAGGTACGAGTTCGGTTTACGCCAGACCGGCGTTCCAACATAGTGTGCCTGCGGCATGGCGCATGGTTCCCGATGTTTCCTATCTGGCCGACCCGAGTACGGGTGTGGAATTTATATGCACCGGCTCCAGTTGCTTTGGGATAGACAGTTCCGGTCTATTCATTGCCACAGTTGGTGGCACAAGTCTGGCTTGCCCGATGTTCTCGGGGATGTGGGCCATTGCCGAGCAGAACGCCGGTGCCGCCCTGGGCCAAGCCGCGAGATTGCTTTATGGATTGCCCCACGGTGCCGTTGACGATATCGTTCCTGTGGTCGTCTCCGCGGGCTCCTTTCCCGGTGCAAGTGGAGTGATCTATACCTCCGCTGGGACGATTGTCGAGACGGCACCCGCATTGGCGGAGCCACTCCAATCTTATTCTTCTTATCCCTTCTTCTACAGCACCCTGTTCAACTCCCCCGATACAGCCTGGTACGTGCTCACCTTCGGAACGGACTCTTCCTTGCAGACGAAGCTGGGGTGGGACGACGTAACCGGAGTGGGGACGCCGAACGGGCTGCAGTTCGTGCAGGCAGTCGCGCAATCTCGATGACCGCGTACAGCCTATCGAAGCACTGGGTGGCGATTATGCTGAAGACATGAGTTTCGCCAGTTCGAGGGAATGAAACCGACACGCTCCGGCTCAAGCTCGAGTGCAATCGCGTCGGGTGGCGCATACGTGCCAGTGCTGGTTGTCGGCATGTATGCGCCTGTTGGGATCGCCCGAAGGGACCCGCTCCTCGAATTGGATGGTTAGCCGACTATTTAGATTGCCCGTCAATTGTCGCCGATTTTCCCGGACCCCGACCTGGTGCTTAATGACGGAAAGGGCCGTCATAAGGGGGTGCTGTGGAAGGGCGGGGCTTCAGCCCCGCCGTCTTTGCGAGCGTGACGGGTTGGGCCTTTAGGCCCTGAAGCCACGTGGCCTCAGAGGCTAAAGCCCCGATGATAAGCGGTTTTTCCATGGCGGGGCTAAAGCCCCGCCCTTCCTAGGATTCCGCAATATGACGCGGACTTTTGTCAGCAGGTACTAGCGCTTCGCTGAATTGGCAAGCGAGCTTATCCGTCGCAAGCTGAAAGGCGGGGCTTCACAGGCTGCGGAAAAACCCTCCTCGCTGTCATCCTAAGGAGCCGCAGGCGGTCCTGAGTGCAACGAAGGAAGGATCCCCGTAGTTCGTTGAAAATACAACCCCCGAGATTCTTCGCTTCGCTCAGAATGACAGTTTTCGAAGGTCTATTTGCAGTCTGTTCAGCCCCGCCGCTAATCTCGCGAGCTAACCCTGCACCCACTGACGGCGGGGTTGACGCCCCGCCCTTCCGAGGGCCCCTTGAAATTGCACACGTTAAATCAACCAAGCACTCGGTTTTTCGACCGGAGTAGTAATGTCATCGTACCGTGTTAGATTCTCACCTGGCAGCGCTTTGTGCTATTGGCCTCATTCTTAAACCAGAGCAAAGCCTTCTTGGAATTCCTGCACCACTCCCTGACATCGGTTTCGAACGTCGAGCAATCCGCCACACACTCGAGGATGTCGCCTGCTTTCATCGACAAGGACTCGAGGGTCATTTTCAGCCGTGGTTGCGGGCACTGCAGTCCTTTGCAGTCGAGAACTTTTGTAGCCATTTTGATGTTTCCCCTTTAGTGTTATTTCGAAACGCATCGACGGAGCGGGCCTAACCTTTTGAGCGTCTCCGTCATTTCTGTAACGACTTGTACGAACTTTTCGCCTTCGCTCGCTGCCACGTAATCCAGGCGGCAGCGCGGTTCTTCGATCCCGTGCTGCTTCAGCAGCCTCAGGAGCATGCGGTGCCGTTGGGTCGCTCTGAAATTACCTTCCTTGTAGTGGCAATCGCCAAAGTGGCATCCCAGGATCAGCACTCCATCCGCTCCCTTTTTGTAGGCCTGAAGCACGAACTGGGGATCGATTCGCCCGCTGCACATCACCTTGATCACCCTGACGTTGGGCGGGTACGGAACCTGGGCAAGCCCGGCTTTGTCCGCGCCCGCGTAAGAGCACCAGTTGCACAAGAAGCCGATAATCTTGGGCTCGACCGTATCATTCCCGCCATCGGCTTGGTTCTGCTGCGTCATTGAAGGACCCCCTCGATCTCGGCGAAGATCTGGTCGTGGGTATAGTGGCGCCCAGTCATGGCCCCCGACGGGCACGCTGCCACGCATGTGCCGCAGCCATGGCAAAGCAACGCGTTAACTACCGATACACCTTTCGCATTGTCAAAGCCGATCGCTTTGTATGGGCACACTTTCCGGCAAACCCGGCAGCCGGAGCACGCGGCTTCGTCGACCATGGCCGTGATCGGCTCGATGCTGAGTTTCTTGCCCGCCGGAAGCTGCGAGAGGACATAGCCGGCCGCCGCCATCCCCTGATTTACCGAGCCTTGAATATCTTTGGGGCCCTGGCAGGTACCGGCCAGATAAATCCCCTTGATTTTGGTTTGCGCGGCGTCAGCGCGCCCGTGTAATTCCTCGAAAAATCCAAACCTGTCCTGCGACGTTCTCAAGCAGAGCCGCCAGTCGCCCGGACGCTTCGGCCGGAACAATCGCAGGACACAGAACAACCATGTCGGCCTGAATCGTCTCGCTGCGTCCCGCGGCATCCTCGTATCGAATCTCGCTTTTGCCATCCCGTTCGCTCACTCGAACATCCCCCAGGTTCGCGTAGCGAATGAATGTGGCACGGGGGTTACCGGTCGCTCGCGCAAACAGCGCGAATTCCTCCTTACCGGGTGTTACAAGTTCTCGATGTAGGTGCCAGACCCTGGCTTCAGGAAGCTGGTGTTTGATCATCTGGTTGAACTTGAAGGCGTACTGGCAGCAGACTCCAGAGCAATAGCCCCGGTGCTGGTTGTCGAGACTGCCCACACAGTGAACGATCGCCACAGTTTCAGGCGGCTGGCCATCCCTCCGCAGTACCTTTCCCGCGGTAGGACCTGTGGCCGCGAGCAGCCGCTCGAATTCCATGCTGGTATATACATTCGCGCTCTTTCCGTAGGCAAGGCCGGGAAAGTGGGTGCAATCGTAAAGCGCGGAGCCGACTGCCAGAACGATGGCGCCCACGTTTTTATCCAGGAGTTTCTCCTGGTCGTCAAAGACCACCGCGCCCTCCACAGGGCAGGCCGCCTGGCAGAGCCGGCAGTCCTCGTCCTTAAATCTTCGGCAGACGCAGGAATCGATAAACGGAGCGTTCGGCAGCCCGCCGGTTTGAGCGAAGGCGATAGCTTTCTTTTCATTCAGGCCGCAATTGAACGGATTGGGCGTGGATTCGGGGCAAGGATTGATGCACTCTCCGCACCCGATGCATTTCGCCAAGTCGATGAAGCGAGGAGAGGGCCGCACCTTAACCAGGAAGTTCCCGCAGTAGCCGGCAACCTCCACAACCTCGGAGAGGGTGAGAATCTCGATTCGCTTTTCCTGCAAAACTTCCGCCAGCACGGGTTCCAACAGGCAGGGGCCGCACTCGAGGTTGGGAAACAGCTCCTCAAAACGCACCGGCATTCCGCCCAGCATCGGACTCTTTTCGACCAGGACCACCTTTCGGCCCGCTCCGGCTATGGCCAGCGCTGCTTTAAGTCCCGCCGGGCCTGCGCCAACCACCAGCACATCCGGGCAGACTTCGATTTCTTGCTCTTCCAAAGGCGCATGCCGGCTAACCCTCGCCGCGGCGCCGCGAATGTAGCTCGTTGCCTTCTCGGCAGCTTCCTCAGGGTCCGCCGTGACCCACGCCACCTGCTCACGCAGATTGATCATTTGCATCAGGTAGGGATTAATCGCGGCCTTGGATACGCACTCCCGGAAGGTTTTCTCGTAATCGCGAGGCGAGCACGCGGTGATAATCACTCGCTCGGGCTTCTCGCCCTTCAGATCCTCCTCAAGAAAGTTCTTTCCTTCTTCCGAGCAGAGGTAATCGCAGGTTTTGAAGTACTCGACACCCGGAACACTAAGCACTTCCTCGCGAATCACCTCAGGATCGATCCTGTCGCTTATGTTGGTGCCGCACTTGCAGAAATAAACGCCGATTTTCATTGCCTCTCTCCTAAGCGGCCAAGCCGGCGGATTCGTTAAGCCGTCGAATCACCGCCTCGACCACGCGGGGCACGGCAGCCTGGACGGGTCCGGTGAGCTCCTCGCTGAACGTCCGAACGTCACCGGCCTCAATCGCCCAGATGCCGATCTCGTGCGGCAGCATTAGTCCCAACGACTTGCCGAGTTCGAGCGCGTCAACTAGGCTCGCATCGTGCGCGGAACAGGTGTTTCGAGTCTTCGCAAGGTCAGAAGGCGTAAGGCGGTAGACCGACCCTGCCTCGCCGCCTTCGGTGACGATCGCGTCGATAATGATGGCGTGCTCGAATCCTTCGAGGGCCTCCATCAAACGGAGGCCGCCCGCCGAAAGCTCGCGGATCACTGTGTCCTTTTGCGCCGGCAACCGTTGTGCCAGAGCACGCGCCACCTTGATTCCAACGCTATCGTCCGTAAGCACGGGATTCCCGATTCCGATAATAATGGTCGCCATCAGGCTCTTCATCAGTCGCGGCGCAGAGATCGTAGGATTTCCCCTTGTGGGTTTCGGATGTTCACGATGAGAGGCATGCTGCCAGGCAGTGAATGCGTGGCGCAGGAAAGGCAGGGATCGTAGAGCCGGAAAGCCATCTCCACCCGATTCAAAAGCCCTTCCTCGATTACGTCGTGGCCGTGGATCAGCTTTTCGGCGACCCTCTTGATAGACATCGACATCGCAGCGTAGTTGTTGGTAGTGCCGACCACCAGATTGACCCGCTTGAGAATCGCATTTTCGTCCGTCACGTAGTGATGAGTCAGGGTCCCGCGCGGCGCCTCGACGCACCCGATGCCTTCGCCGGCGATCCGCTGCGGGATATTTCTAACCTGTGGAGACGTGATCTCCGGGTCCACGGCTAATTCCTTCATCCGTTCGGCAGCGTAGAGCAATTCGATGAGACGGGCCCAGTGTGTAGCCAGCCGGTGGTGCACAGGTTGAAATCTGCCGTTGACCCGCTGGCTTCCGAACGTCTGGTAGAATCGCTCGAATTGCTCCTGCGCCCGGGAGGTCGCCAAGCCGTCACAAACATTCAAGCGTGCGAGCGGAGTGGCGGTATAAACGCCGCTTTCCGCGCCGTCTGTAAAGCCCTTCCAGCCCAGCTTTTTGAGATACGGAAACTTGAGATAAGTCCAGGGTTCGACGCGCTCAGCGATGTGGCTGACGTAATCGGAGGGGTTATACTTCAGAAACTCGCGGCCCTCCGGATCCACGACTCGAATCTTGCCATCGTAGAAATTCAGCCGGTTATTTTCGTCGACCGTCCCCATGGAGTAGGTTCGGTGGAGATACACTTCGGAAGTCACAAGGTCGAGATAGGCGGAGTTGCCTAAAACCAGCTTGTCGAATAATTCCAGGGTAAACAGAGCAAATTCGATGTTCGCTTCCGCGATGGCTTGGATTTCCGCCCTTTCCTCTTCTGAGATGGATTTACTCCATCCGCCCGGAACGCCCGCCGTGGGATGGATAGCGCGTCCGCCCAGCATTTCGATGACGTGGTAGTTTCTCGCCCGGCACTCAATCACCTGTTTGCCGATTTCGAGTCCAACTTTCTTGACGACGCCGAGAATGTTTCTTTGGGCGGGCGGGGCGTCGGGGCCCAGAATGAAATCGGGGCCGCCCAGGGCGTAGAAATGCGTGGTATGGTCGGTCACAAAGAAGGCCATGTAGAAGAGTTCCCGCAGCTTTTTCGCAGCGCTGGGAGGATCCACGGCAAAGAGGTTGTCAAGCGCCTTCACCGAGGCCATGTGGTGAGCTTCCGGACAGACTCCGCAGATGCGGCTGGTGATGTCAGGCATGTCCTCGGCGCGCCGGCCGACGCAGAATTGCTCGAAGCCGCGGAGTTCCGGAACCTGGAAGTAAGTATTGGCCACATCCCCGCGCTCATCGAGAAAGATTTCAATCGTGCCGTGGCCTTCCAAGCGCGTGATGGGATTAATGTTGATGCGTTTCATGCCGTTCGCCCCCCGAGCATCGAACCCGCTGCCGCGTACTTGTAGTAAGTGCCTGCAGGATCGGGAAGCGAGTCGAGCATTGCATCCACCCGCTCCGCCAATTGCTCCGGGGTCAGGCCTTTGAAATCTCCCACGTCAAGAATCGAGCCAAGCGCCGACACCATTTTGGCCCCCTGATCCGCAACCCCAGCGGGCGGTCCGTAGCAACCCGTGCAGGGCATGTTGACCTTGGGACACAAGGCCGTGCAGCCATCCCGAGTAGCACTTCCCATGCAGATGATCCCCTGCTCGAGCAGGCAGGTCGTGGGATCAGGCTCGATTTGAAATGTCCGATGAAGGGCCTTGACGGCCTTGTCATGTTTGGCTCTCGCGCATTCGTCGCACACAGTGGATGTGCCTGCCCCGATAACGCTTCCCTTAGGAGGCAGCGGACAGCCCTTGACCATGGCCTCAATGACCTTCCAGATCTGCTGTGACTCCGGCGGACAGCCCGGCATGAAGTAGTCGACCTCAACCACGTCCGCGAGCGCCTTCACCTTTTCGTAAAACCGAGGCAGGTGGAGTGTTCCCTCCGGAACCTCCGTGCTGGGCTGAGGAATTACTTTGCGGGCGTTGTCTATCGTAGGGCCAGACAAATAGATCGTCTCAAAGTGGGCATCTTTCGCGTGGAAGTTGCTCAGGCTGGGGATCCCGCCTTGCCAGGCACAGGCGCCGTAGGCAACCAGAAGCTCGGACTTTCGCCGCAGCAGTTGCGCCATCTCCTCGTTTTCTTCGGTGCGGATGGCGCCGTTGAAAAGCGTGATGGCGATGCTGCCATCTTCCATTCTCTCCACATCTTTCTTTTTGGTATCAAGAAGACAGGGACAAAGAACAAAATCGAAATGCGCATCGACGTCCAAGATCTTTTCGTGAAGGTTGACAAAAGCGATTTCACAACCTCCACACGAGGATGCCCAGTACATCGCAAGCTTAGGTTTTGGCGACATAAGCGACGGTAGCTCCGGTTTGCAGAACAAAGGGCTGGAGCAATGCCCCAAGAGACACTGCCATGCCCTGAATCACCGTTATCGGCGGTTCCGAGGCCAGCTTGAATCGTTTTGATCGGAATGGCTAAGGCTGAATTAGGACAGCACGCACCTTAACCGATCCTTGATTTCCCAAGGAGCCGAGATATACTGTTTCTAGCTCAACAATCTTTTACTTCTCGTGAAAACCGGATTCTGGCATGAACCATGGCCGTATCACTTTCACGGAGCAGAACGGAAAGCTATCTAACCCACGGCTGAGAACGTGTGAACAAATCAGAAATCTGTCATCCTGAGCGGAGCGAAGGATCTCTGCAGTTGTTCGTAAATCACTGGATCTAAGGAAACTGCGGAGATCCTTCGCTTCGCTCAGGATGACAAGCGTTGACATAATGTAAGATTAGATTTAATCTAACTCCCTCATGGACGCCGAGTCGATCAAAAAATCCCTGGAAGGCAGCGGGTTGCGGTGCACGCCGCAGCGCTACGCTGTGATGGCATTCCTGATGGACCACGCCCATCATCCCACGGCGGCGGAGATCTTCCGAGAAGTGAATCGCGCCGATCCGCGCTCGTCAAGGGCTACGACTTATAATAATCTGCGGGACCTGGTCGAGGCGGGTCTGGTGCGGGAAGTGGCCGTGGAAGGCCGCGCCGCGCGATTTGATGCGAAAGGCGTGCTGCATCACCACTTCATCTGCGACCGCTGCGGCAAGGTTGAGGACGTGGAGTGGTACGCCGTGCCCAGGCCGCGGTCGGGCTCCCTCGGCAAGCGGATGCTTCGCGAGTGCGAACTCATTTTCCGGGGGCTGTGCGCGAAGTGCGCTTCGCACAAAGCTCCGAGGTCAGTATCGTAGGAAGGCGTGAAGAAATCGACAGATGTCATCCTGAGCGTAGCGAAGGATCTCGGTAGTTTCCTAAAGTTTAGATTTCCGAGCGACTGCAGAGATCCTTCGCTACGCTCAGGATGACACTTTCAGGTTTTTTCACAGGTCGTAGGTGTGTGGATACCGTCTTAATCACGCGCGCCGGCCGGTGCGGCCGGCGGCGATAGTGCGAATAAAAAAACAGGAGGCATATATGGGTAATCAACTTACTACCGCAGCGGGGACGGTTGCTCCCGCTACGGAGCATACCTCGTCAACCGAAAGCAAGTGCCCGGTAACGGGCGACACTCGCCGGCATACGCTGACGAACGCGGAGTGGTGGCCGAATCAATTGAACCTGCAGATCCTGCATCAACACTCCCCCTTCTCCAATCCTATGGAGAAGGGTTTCGATTACGCGAAAGAATTCAAGACCCTCGACCTCGATGCCGTGATCAAGGACCTTCATGCCTTGATGACGGCGTCCGAGGAATGGTGGCCGGCAGACTATGGCCACTATGGGCCGTTTCTGATTCGTATGGCGTGGCACGCCGCAGGCACGTATCGCATCGCCGACGGACGAGGTGGGGCGGGTTCCGGCAACCAACGATTTGCGCCCCTCAATAGCTGGCCGGACAATGTGAGCCTCGATAAGGCGCGCCGGTTGCTCTGGCCGATCAAGCAGAAGTATGGCCGGAAAATTTCCTGGGGCGACCTCATGGTGCTCGCCGGTAACGTCGCGCTCGAGTCGATGGGGTTCAAGACGTTCGGTTTCGGCGGCGGGCGCGTGGACGTCTCGGGAGCCTGAAGAGGACATTTACTGGGGCCCGGAGGGCGAGTGGCTGGCCGACAAACGCTACAAAGGCGATCGCGAGCTTGAGAATCCTCTGGGCGCTGTTCAGATGGGCCTGATTTACGTCAATCCGGAAGGGCCCAATGGCAAGCCCGATCCCATCGCCGCGGCGCGGGATATCCGCGAGACGTTTGGACGCATGGCGATGAATGACTATGAGACGGTGGCTCTCATTGCCGGCGGGCACACCTTCGGCAAAGCCCACGGCGCCGCCGATCCCAAACAGTTTGTCGGCCCCGTACCCGAGGGCGCACCGATCGAGGAGCAAGGCCTGGGCTGGAAGAGCACCTATGGCAGCGGCAGCGGTGGCGATACGATTGGCAGCGGGCTCGAGGGCGCCTGGACCACCAACCCCGTGAAGTGGGACAACAACTATTTCGAAAACCTGTTCGGCTATGAGTGGGAGCTCGGCAAGAGTCCCGCGGGCGCCTACCAGTGGTTTCCCAAGAACGGGGCCGCAGCAAGCGCCGTTCCTGACGCCCACGATCCCAATAAGCGGCATGCCCCGATCATGTTCACGACGGACCTCTCCCTGCGAATGGACCCGATCTATGCGCCGATCTCGAAGCACTTCCTCGAGAATCCGCAGGAGTTTGCCGAGGCCTTCGCCAAGGCGTGGTTTAAGCTGACGCACCGCGACATGGGCCCTCACTCGCGGTACCTTGGCCCGCTCGTTCCCAAGGAGCCCCAGTTGTGGCAAGACCCTGTTCCGGCCGTGGATCATGAACTCATCGGGAAGCGGGACATCACGGCTCTGAAAGCCAGGATCCTCAAGTCCGGCCTGTCGATCTCCGAGCTGGTCAGGACGGCCTGGGCGTCGGCAGCGACCTTCCGCGGCTCCGACAAGCGCGGTGGGGTGAACGGGGCGCGCATTCGCCTCGAGCCGCAAAAGAATTGGGAAGTAAACCAGCCGGCCGAACTGGCGAAGGTCATCGAGAAGCTCGCGGCGATTCAAAAGAAATTCAACAGCTCGCAGTCCGGCGGGAAGAAGGTCTCGCTGGCTGACCTGATCGTTCTGGCCGGCGACGTAGCCATCGAGGAAGCTGCGAAAAAGGCCGGGTACGATATCAAGATTCCTTTTTCGCCGGGGCGCACGGATGCCTCGCAGGAGCAGACCGATACGCACTCATTCGCTGTACTCGAGCCGACCGCAGACGGGTTCCGCAACTACCTGCGGAATGGCGACCAGAGGTCCGCAGAAGAGCGGCTGGTAGACCGGGCGCAGTTGCTGACGCTGACGGCGCCCGAGATGACGGTTCTCATCGGCGGCCTGCGCGCCCTCGATGCGAACTTCGGGCAATCCAAACATGGTGTTTTCACCAACCGGCCCGGAACGCTCAGCAATGATTTCTTCGTCAACCTGCTCGACATGCATACCAAGTGGCAGCCCTCGCCGACCTCCAAAGAGGTTTTTGAGGGGCGCGATCGCAAGACGGGCGAACTCAAGTGGACCGGTACGCGTGTCGACCTGGTCTTTGGCTCGAATTCTCAACTCCGAGCCGTCGCGGAAGTCTATGCCTGTGAGGACGCCAAGGAGACGTTCGTGAAAGACTTCGTGGCGGCGTGGAACAAGGTGATGAATCTCGATCGCTTCGACCTGGCTTAGTCTCCGTAGGGGCGGTTCGCGAACCGCCCCTACCTGAATGTACGGCGGCTGGCGCAGAGCGAAGCTCTGCGGTCTGGAACCATCATCACTCAGC
>CAWIUZ010000172.1:0-4280 GCA_963838915.1 uncultured Acidobacteriota bacterium | reverse complement strand
ACGATGTCGATCAAGTGAGGCGCCCAGTTCGTCAGCTCGCCGCCGCCCGTCTCCCAGAAGCCGCCCCACCCCATATGGCGATTGCGGTTGTAATGGTGATAAGGCGCCGGACCCAGCCACATGTCCCAATTAAGGCCCTCTACGGGCTCCGTGTCGGGATAGGGCGTATGCATTCTCGACTGCACCGAGGTGCCGCGTAATACCCAGGTGTCGGCTTCGGTTACCCGGCCGATGCGCTTCGCGCGAAGCAGTTCAGCCACCTTCTTGAAGTGCTCGCCGGAGCGCTGCTGCGTGCCGCACTGGACCACTCGATTGTTCCTCGAGGCCGCCTCCACCATCCGCCGGCCTTCCAGAATCGTATGCGAGATGGGTTTCTCGACGTACACGTCTTTGCCCGCCTCGCACGCCGCAATCATAGGAATGGCGTGCCAGTGTTCCGGGGTCGCCACAATCACCGCATCGATATCCTTATGCTCGAGAAGCTTGCGAAAATCCGCGTACGTCTTCACCTTCGCAGGCGCGAGGTCATGCGCGATCATCGTCTCCCGGAGGCGCATGTCCCACACGTCCGAGAGCGCGACCACATCCACTTGGCCAGTGTTGATAAAAGAGCCTAAGTCGTAACGGCCCTGGTTGCCGGAACCAATTAGTCCCACACCGATGCGATCGTTCGCGCCCACTGCGTTTCGCACCGCCGGACCTGCCGAAACAGCCAGGCTTGCGGTTCCCAGCACAGCGGATTTGTGAAAATCGCGACGCGACATTTTCAAGCTGTCCATCATGACCTCCTGGGTAGCGCGTAGCTGCGTGTTGCGCACGCCTGCGGCTCTTCGAGCGCTGCCGTCCCGCGCTTCACTATGAATCTGACACCGTCAAGCGCAGGCATTATACAACCGCAGTCCAACGAAATTAAGGAGAAAGATAGGGGAGGCAGTGGCCGGTGGTTGTGGTAAGTGCTCGGCGATTAGAAGCTGTTTCAGAACCTTCTGTACGCGACTACAACGGGAGTAGTCGACTGCGCCTGAAGCCGTGCTCCCCGGAGGGGAGCAAATTGAGTAGCCGGGGGCGAAACCCCCGGACCAATCCCCCCACCCCGCCTTCGGCACCCCTCTCCCCGCCTGCGGGGAGAGGGGAAAGGGGGTGAGGGGGCCACGATTCCGGGGGCGCTGCCCCCGGCTACTCATATCCAGCCCCTGCGGGGCTGAGGCCGGAATAGCTGGTTCGGTGTCCTTCGCGACGTTCGGCGCCCTTTCCCTGCATAGTAACTTCACGGAATTCGATACGTTCCACTGGGTTTTGAAACAGCTTCTAGCCACTGCCTTTGAACGCTTCTTTGTTCACCACGTAAGGCATGTTCGCGGGGTTGCCACCATAGCGCCCTTCCAGAACGTCGATGACGCCTTGTACGCAACGGCCGGCCATACCCTTGTTGGGGTTAGTAGAAAGGCGCGTGACGCGGCCGGCGCTCGCGAAGTGAGAGAAGAGGCGGACGCGATTTTCGAGTTTTGGATCGCGGAGGGGGGAGTCCGCCGGCAGGGGTTCCTGTTCGTATACATCCAGCGCCGCGCCGGCAATCGCCCCTTCGCGCAACGCATCCACCAGTGCCTTCTCGTCCACCACGGCGCCGCGCGCGGTGTTTATCAAGAAGGCAGTGGGCTTCATCCAGCGGAGCGTCTTTTCGTTGAACAAATGAAAAGTGGGGTTCTTGCCTTCTCCCTCCCGTACCAACGGGACATGAATGCTGACGAAGTCCGCTCCGCTTAGCGCCGCCTCAAAGCTCACGTAGCCGATGGTGTGCCGCTCGAGCGTGAAGCCGTGCTTGAAGCGCACGTCCATGGCTTCCTGGATCTTGCGCGCGAACTCGTGGTCCTCAACACCGCCATCGTAGCAGAGGAAATTTACGTCGAAGCCCACCGCTTTCTTGATAAACGCCTGGCCAATGCGGCCGGTGCCGATGACTGCGATGGTCTTGCCTGTCACTTCATCACCCAGAAACGGCAGGTAGGGGTGCCAGATTCCCCAGCGGTTGTCGCGCACCAGCCGTTCGCTGGGGCAGAGCCTGCGCGCCACGTTGCCGAGAATGAAAAGCGCAAATTCCGCCGTGGCCTCGGTGAGCACATCGGCGGTGTTGGTGAAGGGAATGTGATGGAGATTGGCCGCCGCTCGGTTGATGTTGTCAAACCCCACGGCGTACTGGGCAACGACTTTCAAGGTGCCACGGCCGGCTTCGAAAACTTCTTCGTCGATGGGGTCGCGAAGCGTGGTGATGAGCGCGTCAATCCCCGCGCGAACTTTTTCCAGGATCAGGCTTTTCGAGGGCGGCTCGGGGTCGGGGTAGACTTCAACGTCGTAACCGCGCTCTCTCAAAACACCAAATGCCTCCTTGCCGATGTCGCAGGTGGCAAAGACACGGAAGCGAGATAAGTCGGAATTCACTCCGTCCTCTCCTCCAGGCTTGCGGTGGTGCGCAGCCGAAACAGGCGTCCCAAGGTAGATGATTAGCCCTCTAAAGCAGTCACTCATGCCCGTCCGCAGACAGGCACCGAGAACGCATGAAATCGACTCCCCTCCTTGGCTAAGGAGGGGGTAGGGGGTGGTCGCCAGGTGGGCACCCACCACCCCATCGGCGCTAGAGTAAGCCCGCCACCTCATGCCGAGCCGCATCAGCGGCGCAAGAATGTGGCCCACGGCGACAGCCAGGGATCACGGCACACAGAGAGTACGCCGAGCCACGTAGTGGCGACAGAAGATCTGCGATCATCAGGACAGCTCTGTCGCCCCTCCCGGGGCTTTTCAATCGCGTCGGCCTTGCTTTCTCCCCACGGCTGTCGCCGTGGGCCACATTCTTGCGCCCGTCGGCTGACGGGCTCCGGAACCCGATCGAGCCTGTTCTAGCGCCTGTGGCGGGTCACCCTCTCCCCTCGGGAGAGGGCTCGCAACCAAACTGGGTCTACCGTTTAACCCTTACCCTTCACCCTTTGGTTACAGCCTCTTCTTCGCCCAGTCGCCGATCCAACCCAAGGCCTTCTGGATGTTCTCGACCGAGTTGGCAAAAGAGAACCGCAGATGTCCTTCACCCCACGCTCCAAAGGCGGTTCCGGAGAGGCACGCCACGCCGGCTTCCTTCAGTATGGCGTCAGCCAGGGCGCCGGAACTCCACTTCGTGCCCTTGATGTTGGGAAACACATAAAAGGCTCCGTGTGGCTGCCGGCAACTGAAGCCCGGGATGCGGTTCAAGCCGTCGACGATGACGCTGCGCCGCCGGCGGAATTCCTCGCGCATCACTCCAACGGAGCTTTGGTCGCCCCGCAGCGCCTCAACGCCTGCAATCTGGCTGAAGCTGGCGGTGCAGGAGTTGCAATTGGTCATCAACTGTGCAATCCACTTCGCCAGGTCCGGCCGCATCACCCCCCAACCCATGCGCCAGCCGGTCATGGCATAAGTTTTCGAAAACCCGTTCAAAATGATTGTCGACTCCTTCATGCCCGGAAACTGGGCTATGCTCGTGTGCTCGCCCTCGTAGATCAAACGATGATAGATTTCGTCGGAAAGCACCGCGATATCGCGCCCCGCAAGCGTATCCGCAAGCGCCTTCAGCCCCTCGCGGCTGATGAGACCGCCGGTGGGCGGCCATCGTCCGACACCAATGCGCAAGTGCGCACGCGCGGCTTCCATGCCATCCTTGATGGCCACACTGGCTTGCGTCGCGTGGCCGCGCAGTCGGCCAATTGGTCAGAGTCCGAGGCATTTCAAAAGACAGAGACAATGCTGCAGGCGCACGCAAGCATCCGTGGCATCCTTGCGGGCAATGACACCATGGCTCTTGGCGCAGTGGCTGCTGTGAAATCTTCAGGGTTAAAGGGCATCTTCATTACAGGCTTTGACGGAAGCCCAGACGCCATCGCGGCCATCCGGTCGGGAACCCTGAGGGCCACATCGCTGCACCCGGCGGTCCTGATCGCTCGACTTGCCGTGAACGAGGCTCATCGGTTTCTGCATTCCGGCAGTACAGGCAAACCCGAACGCCAGATCATTCCCTGCGATCTGGTAACGCAGCAAAATGCCGATGATTACGGCGACTTTGAGAAGGTGAGGTAAAACCATATGTCCATCACGCTTGGTGTGATTCTTGGCAATCGAGATTTCTTCCCGGATGCATTGATCTCAGAAGCGCGCCGCGATCTGGTCGCCGTCTTTAAGGAGCTTCTTGTCGAGCCGATCTGGCTGACGGGAAGCGACTCGAAGCTGGGCGCTGTTGAGACATGGGCGGATGCCGTGAA
>CAWIUZ010000171.1:0-14565 GCA_963838915.1 uncultured Acidobacteriota bacterium | reverse complement strand
GCGGCCCATCGCTTGGAACCCTCGGACGGCGCCGATGCCCGGGCGTAGCGCTGGTGAACCGGACGACGGACCCTCGGGCGTCCACGACGAAGTCGGCATCGAAGACGTCGATCCATTGGAACGGGGGTCAAGCTTGTCGAACACGTTGCGCAGAGCCCCGCCCTTGCTACCCTCTCGGTTCGTCCGACGTTACCACGCGGACCGTGGTGTCGTCCAGCTCGAGCGGCACGGTCGAGTCGTCCGCGAGGATGATCTCGAACGCGGGGTAGCGGACCGCCTTCCAGGACGCGATGCTCGCCCGAACGATCGCTTCCGGCTCGTTGTCCGCGGGGAGCACGACGCTGACCATCGGGAAGGTCGGACTGCAGCGGTAGCGGCGCTCGGGCGGCGGGAGGAGGATCGACGCCAGGAGGTTCGAGATCAGATAGGCGCTCAGGATGAGCGTGACCGCGACCGCGGCGAGCTCCCAGTCCATCACGACCTGGAGGAAGAGCGAGGTCACAGGAGATCGCGCTCCTGGGGGGGGCGTTCGTGCGGAGCGAGCGGGGTGACCCGGGTCCGCCCGACATAGAGCCCCAACGAGGACTGCACCGGTGGAGTTCGAGGAACCTTGCATCGAGGCAGGGATTATGGTTCACCCTCCTCGGGAGAGGGTTGACCCGGGACGGGTCATGGCGCGAGCCCGGGCCAGGACCCGGTCGAACAACGCCTCGACACTTTCATCCCAGGGAGCGGAGAGAGAGCTGCGCTTGCGACCTCTCTCGAGAGTGATGAGGATGCGTCGAACGTCTCGGAGCGATGCGACCGCGTTGGCGAGCCGCCCGCTGGACAGTTGTTGTCGCGCCTCGTCCTCAAGACCCCGGGCGAGAGCCAGGTCGGGATGGGTCTCAGGGACCCGGTCGAGGGAGCTGTCGAACCTGTTGAGCTCTTCCTCCAGGAAGGACGGACCACATCGGTCAAGAGTTCCAGCTTCCCGCACGGTCGCCGGCTGCGGTACGGGCCCGAATACGCATCCGAGAGCTATTACAGCGCGCGCTTGCGCCACGGCCTGTTTGCCACCTTTGACTTGCAGCGCGTGGTCAACCCGGCCTACAACCGGGACCGCGGTCCGCTATGGATTCCCTGCGTGAGGCTGCACGTGGAACTGGGAAATGAGACGTTCCGGCATCACTAAGCACGCCCGGCGCCAGTCATGAGAGGCTGGTAAGGAACGATGACGGACACTCTGCTGGAGATGCCCAAGGCCGAACTGCACGTGCATCTGGAGGGTTCCGTGGAACCCGAGACGCTGCACGAACTGGACCCGGCCACGCCCGTCGAGGTGCCACCGCTAATGCCCGGCTTTCCACGCAGTTGCAATACATGCTGGCCATCTCCCGATTCGCACACTACATCAAGGTGATCATGCGGGACAAGATCGGCAGCTTCATGTCGAGGGAGAATTGCGAGAAATTCCTCAACGACTGGATTGCCAACTACGTTTTGCTGGATGACACTGCCGGTCAGGAAGCGAAGGCGCAATTCCCGTTGCGTGAGGCTCGGGTTGAGGTGAAGGAGATTCCTGGCAAGCCCGGTTGCTACACTGCCGTCGCCTATTTGCGTCCGCATTTCCAGTTGGATGAGTTGACCGTGTCTCTCCGGCTGGTGGCCAGGCTGCCGGAACCCAAGGCTTAGAGTTGACTTTTCTCGAATTATACGGCGTATTTTCCAAGACGAAAGACTAGTGTCGTGTCGCAGAAGTTCGTTGAATATGTCAGCCCGCAGAGCGGGCGTAAGCGAGTAGCCCACGGCGTGAGCCGTGGGTTCGTGAGGCCCTCCCTCACCCCCGTCCCCTCTCCCGCTCGGGCGGGAGAGGGGTGCCGCAGGCGGGGTGAGGGCCGTCCAACCCAGGGCTCACGCCCTGGGCTACTTTATGGCGCCCCTGACGGGGCTGCTGACGCGTGGCCGAATCGTCTCGACTTATATTGCGAATCACTGGGACAGGACACTAGTACTCAATGACGGAAATCGCCGTCATAGACTGGGCCCTTTGGAAGGGCGGGGCTTCAGCCCCGCCGCCTCCAGAAGCGTGACGGGCTGGGCCTTCAGGCCCTGAAGCCAGTTTGCCTCAGGGGCTAAAGCCCCCGATGATAAGCGGTTTTCCATGGCGGGGCTAAAGCCCCGCCCTTCCGGGCGCTCTGCAATATGACGCGGACTTTCGTCAGCGAGCACTAGTCGACCCTGGCACGCCCTCGTGGAATGGCCAGGCCGGCTCAAGGAAGTGCGCCCGTGTCTTTACGGCGCGCAGGGCCAAGCAAATCTGTTAGCGGGCAACCCAACGATTACAAATCACAAAAAGGAGATCAAATCATGGCGTTCGATGCGTTCTTAAACGTCGACGGTGTCAAGGGCGAGTCTACAGACGATAAACACAAGGACCAGATTGAGATCCTCTCCTTTAATCATGGCGTTCACCAGCCTGTTTCGGCGACCGCTAGTTCAGCGGGGGGCGGATCTGCGGAACGATGTGAACATGAGGATTTTACGGTAACGAAGCTCACGGATGCTGCGACTCCCAAGTTGCTCGAGGCGTGTTGCAAGGGGACTCATGTCAAGACGGTAACCCTCGAGTTATGTCGCGCTGGGGGTGACAAGCTACCCTACATGAAAGTCGAGATGGGACAAGTCATTATATCCAGCGTTGTCCCGTCAGGCAGTTCGAAAGGGGAGCACGGGTTCCCTGTCGAGCAAGTCAGCTTCAATTACGGCACTATCAAGTGGACCTACACCCAACAAAAGCGTGCTGATGGGTCGGGTGGCGGCAACGTCACAGGTGGCTGGGACCGGACCGCGAACAAAGTGGCTGCATAGAGCAACACCCGAGGTGAGACGCCCCCTGACAGCCATTCTCACTTCAGCGCAAAGGGCTGGCGGCCGCCGGTCAAGGCGTGGACGATCTCCTACACACACGGCGCGCGCAGTTTGCTGCCGTGGCCGGCGGCTACGCTTGGCATTTTTGACAAGTTTCCTCTGTAGCGGGGTGTTCTATGGCGGATGCTCAAGAATTCTTGCGTGCCGGCAAGCTCTCGGCAGCTATCGAACATGTCTCTCGAGAGGTACAGGCCAATCCGCTCGATTATCGTAAGCGTACATTTCTTTTTGAGTTGTTATGCTTCGCTGGAGACCTTGACCGTGCCGATGAAGAACTCGATGTCGTCGCCCAACAGAACTCGGATTCCGAATTAGCGGTACAACCGTACCGAAATGTTCTGCAAGCTGAGCGCGCCCGGCGGCGTTTCTTCTCGGAAGGGCTGCGGCCGCATATGCAACCGGTGACTCCTCCTTACGCGGAGCTTCATTTCGAAGCACTGAACTGCCTCCGCGAAGGTCAGCCGGGAAAGGCGCGCTTGCTCTTAGAGGAGGCGGAGGCTTCCCGCCCGGCGCTCGCGGGCCGGCTTAACGGCAACTGGGCGTTCGAGGATTTCAAGGACTGTGACGACTTAATCGGCCCTTTCCTCGAAGCCATCATCGAGGCGGAATACAACTGGATACCCTGGGAGGCCGTGAGCTTAGTGTCGATCGAGCCACCGAAACATTCCCGCGACCTCATCTGGATTCCCGCACGCATTGAACTGCGCGAGGGAAACGGAGGTGAGGCGTTTCTTCCTGTCCTGTACGCGAATTCTCATCTCCATTGCGATGAACGAGTGAGACTGGGCCGCGCCACCAACTGGCGCCCGGACGTCCAGGAGCTCGCACTGGGCATAGGCCAGCGCCTTTTTGCGGCCGGGGATCGCGACATTCCCATGCTGGAAGTCCGGCAGATTGAATTTGAACATGCCAACACCACGAGTCATTAGTGACGACCTGCTGGCTCCAATCAGCCCTGACAGGCCCGCCGGGGAGGATCTTCAGGCAACCCAGGACTGGGTTGACTTGAAGAAGGCGCGGCCCAACCCTTATGACGTAGCCGACAAAGGGATTTGGGAGCCTGTGGAGTCCGGCAACTCCGGTTGGGCGGTTTTGAGCGAGTTGGCCTCCGCTGCGCTCGAGCGGAAGTCAAAAGACCTGCGAATTGCCATCTGGCTCAATGAGGCCAGTATCAGGTTGCATGGGTTTGCCGGGCTGCGCGACGGTTTGTGGCTGATTCGCGAATTATCGACGCGCTTCTGGGATGCCGGGCTCTATCCTCTGATCACCGACGGCGAGGTAGACTCCCGCTGCGGTCCGCTCGAGTGGCTCAACGAGAAAATGGCCGAGGTCATTCGCCAGATCCCCCTCACCGTGCGCAAGGATGACCGGGAAAACTACTCGTTTGTTCATTTTCAGGAGACGCGGCGACCGCAACAGACCACCTCGCTCGAGCAGTTCAACGAGGCCGTGAGGCTGACCCCTCGAGCCGAGTACGAGTTGATGTGGGAAGATTTCGAGCAGGCAAGCGGAGAGGTCAAAAAGCTGGAGCAGGTTATCGACGAGAAGGTTACCGGCTCTTTCATCAGCCTGAATGGCCAGCAATACACGACCCCGGAAGAGGCAAAGAAAGCGGCTGCGGACATCATACCTCCGATGTCGGAAAGCCGCGCTGCCTTGGAAGAAATCAAGACCGTCTTAAATGGCATTTTACGCAAGAAGCGTCAAGATGAACCCGACCAGCCGGCCGCCACGACACCGACCGGGGTGGCTTCCGGTCCAGACCAAGTTACAGTCGTGGCGCACGAGAGCCCGTCCGTATTTGGCGCCGACACGGCAGCTCCGCCGGATGGCTCCTGGCAGAATGCGGCAAACCTGGTGCGGAGCGGACAGATTGATAGGGGCCTGGCCGAGATGACTCGACTGGCTGCGGCAGAGCCGAATGGGCGCGCCCGCTTTCAACGCAAGCTGCTGCTGGCTGAAATCTGCTGGTCGACCAAGCGGGAAAAGCTCGCTCAAACCATCCTCGAGGAACTGGCGGAGCAGATCGACACGTTTAAGCTCGAAACCTGGGAAAGCCCGGCTTTAATCGGAGCAGTGTGGAGCAGACTATATCGGTGCTACAAGGATGAGAAGGCTGGCACGGCAAACCCTGACAAGGCGGCAAATTTCTTCCTCCGGCTGTGCAGGCTCGATCCGTGGCAGGCGCTCGCTTGTAGTGAAGGGAAGTACTCGAGTCTCGGGTAGTTGGGAGTCAAGGACGAAGCCGGGCAAAGTTCTGGGGTTTGAACTCCACCGATGCGCGGCGTGAGGTGCCAGGAACCCTCTGAAATCGCGATTCCGGTCATCACGATGGCTACCCTTGGCAGTCAAACTCGAGTTAGCCTCTCGGTCCTGGATAGGCTTATCGGCGGCCGTCCTGGGTCGGGCCAGAGTCTCGCGTCGAAACGATCCCCGAGCGTTCGCGACTTGGAGGAGGCCGTCTGGCGGGATCTCAGCGCACTGCTCAATACCCGGCGAATGGAACATCCGATTTCTCCAGAGTTCCAGCAATGCAACAGCTCACTGCTCATTTTTGGTTTGCCTGATTTCAGCCTGCTGAGCCTCCGGAGCCTCGGAGATCAGCGACGATTGGGGTTAGCGATCGAGAATGCGATACGAATGTTCGAGCCGCGCCTCTCCAGTGTCTCGGTCACGGCCGAGTCCCGGAATGAGCTGGACCCAACTCTGAAATTCCGGGTGGAAGCACTGCTCGAGATCGAACCTGCGCCGGAGGCGATCACGTTTGACACGGTTCTGGAAGGGGACAGCGGCAAGTTTTCAGTCACGGGGAAGAATAAATGAGGGATGATCTGCTCCCTTACTATGAGAGCGAGCTGACCTTCATTCGCCAGATGGCGGCGGAGTTTGCGGCCAAGTATCCCCGTGAGGCCAGCCGCCTCGAACTCCAATCAAAGCCCTGCCCGGATCCACACGTCGAACGGTTGATCGAAGCCTTCGCTTTTCTGGCGGCGCGGGTGCGTCGCAAAGTCGACGATGAATTCCCCGAAATCACTGAAGCCCTGCTGGAAATTCTTTATCCCCACTACCTCCGTCCTATCCCTGCGATGTCGATCGCGCAACTGGAAGTCGATCCAGAGCAGGGAAAACTTACAACTGGATATCCAGTCGATAAGGGCGGCATCCTGTACTCGAAGCCGGTTGGCGGGGTCCCGTGCCGGTTCCGGACTTGTTATCCGGTCACTCTCTGGCCGTTGCAGGTTGCCTCAGCGTCAGTCGCACTGCCGTCGGCCTTGTCGTTGGGGCCGGCGGCCGGCGACGCCGCAGCCGTGGTTCGGATTGAACTCCGGTGCTTGGGCGGCACAAAATTCGCGGAATTACAGCTCAACAGCCTGCGCTTCTATTTGAGCGGCGAAGGTGGCGAGAGTCAGACCGCGCACACGCTCTACGAGCTCATCCTTAATAACGCATCCAAAGTCATCGTGCGCAATTCCGCGAAAGGCTCCCGCACGCCCCCGGTCATCCTTCCCGGCAAGTGTCGCGAAGTAGGTTTCGGGCGGGAAGAAGGACTGCTGCACTATTCCGACAGAAGCTTCCTCGGTTATCGGCTGCTCCAGGAATACTTCAGCTTCCCGGAAAAATTCCTCTTCTTCGAAATCTCCGGACTGGAGCGCGTCCCTAGAACCGGCTTTGACGACAGGTTCGAAATCCTGATACTGCTCGACGAATTTCAGCGCAAGGAGCGGCTGGCCCAACTCGAGCAAACCGTCAGCGCCGATACGTTTCGACTTGGATGCACACCGATCATCAATCTGTTTGAGAGGTGCGCGGAGCCGATTCGAATCTCGCACGCGGTTTCTGAATACCCCGTGATTCCTGATGTACACAATGAGTTAGCGACGGAGGTTTATTCGATCGATCGGGTGACCTCCACGGCTCCCTATTCCCAGGAAGCCCAGGAGTATCAACCCTTCTATTCGCTTCGGCACAGTTACAAGAGGGACCCCGGGCAGACGTTCTGGCATTCCAGCCGCCGGCCCTCCCCGCGAAAAGGCGACGCTGGTACGGAGGTGTACCTTACACTGGTCGATCTTGGTTTCAAGCCCAGCTTGCCACCGGTTGAAACTCTGACGGTACATGTCACGTGCACAAACCGTGACTTGCCCGCTAAGCTGCCTTTCACCGGAGAGTTCGGCGAACTCGAGATGGAGTCCGGCCCTCTGCTCCGCATCCGCTGTCTGCGCAAACCAACGGAGACGGTCCGGCCTCCCTTAGGGACCGGGCCCGCTCGAGAGCATTCGATGCGCGAAAGCCTGCAGTGGCGGCTCATTTCTCACCTGGGGCTGAATCATCTCTCCATCATTGATGGCGGCTTGAATGCCTTGCAGGAAATTCTCAGGCTTTACGAGTTCTCGGGTGGACCTGTGGTTCAAACACAGATCGCGGGCATCACCGGGATTGCCAGCAGTCCCCAGATCGCTCGCGTTGACTCGGAGTATGGGGTGGTGTTCTGCCAGGGCATTCGGGTGTCCGCGGAGTTTGATGAAGACCAGTACGCGGGTAGCGGCGTGTTTCTTCTGGCTTCCGTGTTGGAACGATTCTTCGGTCTTTACTCTCCCATCAACTCATTCAGCGAACTTCGGGCAACCACAAAACAAAGGAAAGGAGTCCTCAGGCAATGGGCGCCTCGAGCGGGCGAACAGGTCCTTCTGTAGAAAAGCTCCTCTTTGACCGCGGCTACGACTTCGGCTTCTTTCAGGCGGTGCGCCTGCTCGCTCACCTCTATCCCGAGCGTATGCCGGTGGGTGGCGAGGCCTTGCCTTCCCGCGAAATCGCCCGCTTTTGTGCCCACTTGGCTATGAGCTTTCCGCCCGGCCCAATTCACCATATCGAGCGTGCGCCGGATGATGCCCGGCCGGCCCGTATGACCGTGGCTTTCATGGGGCTGACCGGGCCGGAAGGCGTCCTGCCCGCGCACTATACCGAACTCTTGATTGCTCTCCAGGCCGAAAAGGACGATGCGTTGGCGGCATTCCTGGACCTCTTCAACCATCGCATGATCTCGTTGTTCTACCGAGCCTGGGAGAAGCATCATTTTGTGATCGGCTTCGAGCGCTCCGCCAGAGTCGGCGAGCAGGATGATCGGTTCACTCAGTACCTGTTTGACTTGATTGGCATGGGTACCCCGGGGCTTCGCGGCAGGCTAGGTGAGGTTCGCGATCACGCTCTGCTGCGCTATGCGGGATTGATCGCCCAGCGGCCGCACTCGGCCAGCGCCCTCCGAGGGATCTTGCGGGACTACTTCGATTTGCCTATAGAAGTCGAGCAATTTCGCGGCAAATGGTTCGGCCTCGATGAATCGAGTCTCTCTTACCTTCAGCAGGAAGGACTCCACAACCAACTCGGTGTGGGCGCCATCGCAGGGGATGCGGTTTGGAATCAGCAGGCACGTTTTCGGATCCGCGTGGGGCCCATCGGCCTTGCGCGATTTATGGACTTCTTGCCGGATGGCAAGGCTTTCGCAGAATTGCTTGAGCTGACGCGATATTTCGTCGGCCTGGCGCTCGAATTTGACGTTCAACTGATCCTGCGAGCGCCGGAGGTGCCGTGGTGCGCCCTGACCGATGAGTCTGTGGATGCACCCCGGCTCGGTTGGCTCGGTTGGCTGAAGACAGACGAATTCCAAGAGCCTGCTTGGCAGGCTGTGTTCAGTGAGCGCGATATGGTTCCGCCTGTTGCGTAAAGTGAGGCGAAGGGACGAACCCCATGGCAGGTGAGCGAACTCCGGGACATATGTGCCAAGTGGAGAATCCACTCCAGATCGAGGATGGCACCACGTGCCGTGCAGTGTCCCACCCGCCAGGTTCGCTACGCGCACACGCATATCGAGGGTTGTCACCGAGGGCGCGGGCGGTGTTGTTGCACCGGCGCCTAGACAACCTTCGTAAGCTCCGCGCTGACACGGTCGCCCTGTTTGACGACATCGACAAGGAGCTTGACAAGAACGTGCGCCGCCTGGAGGGCACATCGGAGGTTGTTAATGGAGTGGCAACAGTCGCCAACATCGGGGTTGGGCTGTCCAAGTTAGTCCAGGAAGGATTCGCCGCCATTAAGCTTTCCGGTACGGCACTCGAACATGCGAATCATCACCTTGCAAAGGAAGCACTCAAATTTGCCTCAGATCCCCTCGAGGATGTCGCTCTGCATCAGACAGGCGAGTTCATGAACTCCAAGGCCAGGAAACCGAGCGCCCAGAACAAAGATGGGGAGCTTAAAACCAGATTGGCCGGTTTGGCGTGGGCGCTCGGGGCGGCAACACTCAATTCCTTCTTGAAGATGCAAGAGCCGTCATTCTGGGCAGGTGTCGTGGTCCGCCTGAAGAGCGGAAAATCTTGGAGCCAGTCCGTCACGGGGAGCCCCGAGGAAGATATTGCGGAAACCAGAAGGAAACTCAAAGCGCAGAGGGAGCAAGCACTCAAGCAATTGGATGAAAGGTTTCAGCAGGCAGAGCGGGCACTTGCATCTCCAAGCGGTTCAGCCGAACGTCCAGCGGTCAATGGGGTTTCCGCGCCCCTTACTATCCCTAACCGTCGGCTCTTATGAGCTGCACCGAGGCGATGTAGTGGCTACCTATACTCAGCAAAACCGGCTAATCGCAATTGACACTCCCCTCGGCGAGGATGTGTTGCTCTTGCGTGGTTTCCACGGAAGCGAGGCCATCTCCCGGCTGTTCCAATTTGAACTCGACCTCTTATCGGAGAACCGCTCGATTTCGTTCGACAATCTGGTGGGTAAGAGTGTGACCTTGCGGGTTACTCTCGCGGACGGCTCCAACCGCTACTGGAATGGCGTGGTCAGCCGCTTTTCGCAAGGCTCGTACGAAAAGGGTTTCACCCAGTATCACGCGGTGATGGTTCCCTGGCTTTGGTTCCTCAGCCGGACGGCCGATTGCCGCATCTTCCAGAACAAGAAGGCTCCCGACATTATCCAACAGATTTTTAAGGACCTCAATTTCAGCGACTACAAGCTGCAACTCTATGGAAGCTTCGTCGAACGCGAGTACTGTGTTCAGTACCGCGAAACCGATTTCAATTTCGTCTCGCGGCTCATGGAGGAAGAAGGCATCTTCTACTTTTTCGAGCACGAGAACGGCAAGCACACTCTCGTGCTGGCCAACGACCCCGCGGCGCAGAAGCCGTGTCCCAATCAGCCCTCCGTCCGCTATGCGTTGACTCCTGGAACCTGGCAGGAAGAAGACATCATTCTCGAGTGGCGCCAGGAGCAGGAGGTTCGGCCGGGCAAGTATTCGGTGACGGACTACAACTTTGAGACGCCCAGTTCCAACCTCGCGGCAAGCGTGAAGGGCAAGGACACGTATGAGATTTATGACTACCCCGGCGAATATCGCAAGCGGGCCGACGGCGACAGCCTGGCTCGTATTCGGCTCCAGGAACAGGAGATGCCGCGCGTGGTGGCGCGGGGCTCGAGCGATTGCCGCGCCTTCACCACTGGTTATCTCTTTGATCTGAAGGGCCACTATCGGAACGATGTCAACCAGTCCTACTTGCTCACCGCCATCAGTCACGTGGCCACCCAGGGCGGTGATTACACCAGCGCCTCGACCGCCGGCAGTGGCGACTTTAGTTACAGCAACAGCTTCGAGTGCATTCCCGCATCGACCCCTTTCCGGCCCCCGCGCCTTACTCCGGCGCCCTTCGTACAAGGCTGCCAGACGGCCGTGGTGGTCGGCCCGGGCGGGGAAGAGATTTTTACCGACAAGTATGGAAGAGTGAAGGTCCAGTTCTACTGGGACCGCGTGGGCAAGCGCAATGAAAATAGCTCCTGCTGGATGCGCGTCTCGTACCCTTGGGCGGGCAAGGGTTGGGGCGCGATTGCCATCCCGCGTATCGGCCAGGAAGTGATTGTCGATTTCCTCGAGGGCGACCCCGACCAGCCCATCATCACCGGCCGCGTTTACAACGCCGGGGAAATGCCTCCCTACGGGCTTCCCGGCGAGGGCGTCATCAGCGGCGTCAAGTCGAATAGCACCAAGGGCGGCGGAGGCTACAACGAGTTTATCTTCGATGACACCAAGGGCAGCGAACTCATCCGCGTCCACGGCCAGAAGGACAGGCAAGAGAAGATCGAACACAACGAGAGCGTGACCATCGGCAACGACCGCACCGAGAGCGTGGGGCACGACGAGTCCATCACCATCGGCAACAATCGCACCGAGAAGGTCGGCGTCAACGAAAACATCACCATCGGGAGCAATCGAACGGAGTCCGTGGGCGCGAACGAAACCATCAGCATCGGCAGCAACCGTACCGAGACGGTGGGCGCAAACGAGTCAATCACCGTCGCGCTCACGCGCACGCGCAACGTCGGGATTAACGAAATGGTGAACGTCGGCGCCGCGCAGGAAATCACCATCGGCGGCCTCCAGGCATTGACCGTCGGCTTGACCCGCGCCAAGACTATCGGCGTCAGCGAGTCCGTCAACATCGGCACCAGCCAGACCGTGGGCATCGGTACCAGCCAGAGTATCAATGTCGGAACGGACCACAGCCAGACCGTAGGGAATAATAAGACTATAAAGGTCGGTTCAAACCTGGACGAAACAATCGGCGCGGATGAGAAGGTCAGCATTGGAAGTAATCTGACGGAGAGCATCGCCACGGACCATAAGAATTCGGTTGGGGGCAAGCGCGAAACGAAGATCGGCTCCGACGACAAGTTGGATGTGGGATCCAATCTCACCATCACGGCGGGCAGCCAGATCACGCTCGAGACTGGCCAGTCCAAGATCGTGATGAAATCCGGCGGCCAGATTGAAATCAGCGGAATGAGTATCGACATCAAAGGCAGCACTTCGATCAAGGCTGAGGCCGTGACAATCAATGTGGAGGCGAGCGGCGTCAACACCATCAAGGGGAGCTTGGTGAAGATCAACTAAGGCCATGTTCTCGAACCCATGGGCGCTGACGACGCACTATAGCTTCCGCTTCCTCGTGGCGGCGCTCGCGGTTTGGCGGGTGACTCACCTGCTTGCCAAAGAGGACGGCCCCTGGGATGTTTTACGCAAGTTCCGCCGCGGACTCGGCGACGGCGTGTTGGGAAAGCTGGTCTCCTGCTTTTACTGCCTCAGCATCTGGGTGGCGCTGCCCCTTGCTTGGTTTGTGGGTGGCTCGTTGGTGGAGGAGGCGGTAGGTTGGTGGGCCCTTTCCGGCGCGGCGGTCTTGCTCGAGCGGTTGACGCGCGAGCCTTTTGAATTTAAAGTCGAGGATAACGAAGCGTGGGATGCTGTGGAGAAACAGGGCAAGGCCGGCTGACCATCACGCAGAAGGATATCGACAACGGCTTGGCGCTTCAAATCGAGTACGGCGGCGGCCGCACGGTCACGGTGCGTGGGCCGATAACCGGCAAGAACTATGTATTCTCCGGGTTGAGCCGGACCCAAAACATCGATCCTCGCGACGCACCGGCGATATTAGGGGATCGGATTTTTCGACTGAAAGGTGTAACACGTAGCAGGCAGGGATAGCCTATGGGACGCCCAGCAGCACGATTAGGTGATCCGACGGTGCACGGCTCGACGCTTTTGGGCGCCGCCTGCATGTCGGTGCTTATTGGCGGCAAGCCGGCGTGGCGCATCACCGATCAGCATACTTGCTCAATTCCGAACGCTCCGCCTCCGGTTTGTGACGGCGCCCCGCACGGCCCCGGTGTCACAACACCGGGCGGTGGAGGCGGTGAGGGTGTAACGCTGATCGGCGGCAAACCCGCCGCCTGCCTTGGCGACATCGTCATGGAACCCCACGCCCTCGTTCCGTTGCCCCCGCCGAATAACATCATCCAGGGCGAGATGACGGTGTTGATCGGACAGGGTGGAGGAGGGGGTTGCCCGCACGGAGTTCCCTGAGAGTAACCTTGCGTCCTTCGGTCGAAGGCCGGGATAGACATCATGTTTCTCGTTGATCTCGCTAAAGGCGCTCTGTGCCTTACAGTTTCGGACTTCTACCTCCATGGAGTTCTGCCGGTCGCATTCCGCCACACTTACAGTTCCGCCGCACGGTCGCGCATGAGCCCGCTTGGGCTCGGTTGGACGCACCCGTATGAGATCGTTCTCCATCAGGACGCGGAGGGTTACACGCTGCGAAATGGACCAGACGCGCTTGTTCGATTTCAGTTTGATGCTCCCGACCCGTGGCGGTCTGGCGGCTTCGAACTGCACGTCGGCAAGGCCCGATTGGCAGTGACCAATACTGCTGAGCAAATTGCATATGAGTTTCTTCCCTCTGCTGATCCGGCTCCGCTGCTTCGGATTATAGACCGGAACGACAACCAGATCACGTTCGAGTATGGCCTACTCGGCGGCCTGAGTGGAATACGCGATGCCTTCGACCGCCGCATCCGGTTCAGGACAGAAGGCGACTTGATTTTGTCAATTGACGGGGCCATCGAGGTGCCGATCCGGTTCGGGTATGACAGCCGTGGACGCCTGGTGAGCACCGTCTTCAATAACAACGAAGAACATCGTTTCTCGTATTCGGGAGATCTGCTGGTCAAATACGTTAATCCCGACGGGGCTGCGTACTGCGCAGCATACGATCCGGATGGTCGAGCAATCGCCACTTGGGGGGCGGAAGGATTCCAGAGGCGCTATTTCTCCTATGATGACGCGAACCACTGCACACGCGTCATCGACAGTTTTGGAGTTCCCACCATATATCGTTTCGATCGACTGGGCAGAGAAGTCGCGGTAACCAACGCCCTCGGCCATACGAGAGAAATCGTGCACGCGGAGACGGGCGGGGTGCTGGCTCGAATAGATGAGGTAGGGCGCGTAGTCATGAGCTACGCATGTCTGAACCAGCAGATCGTTACGACAGAGAATGGCGTCTCGGCGATAATCAAGCTGTCGCGGGCATCCGATATTCTGCAGATCACGGATGGCGAAGGCAATTCTTGGGATTACTATCGAGATGCGCTCGGCAACCTGGTCGGATTTCGCACCCCTAACGCGAACGCATGGAGATTTACGCTAGACCCGCGGGGCTACTCAAAAGAGATGGAAGGACCAGATGGTGTGCGGGTCCGGTTCGCGACATCGGAAGATGGTGCCCGATTGGAAACCGTTGATGACCAGAACGTGCGCTGGATCGTCGTGAAGTCCTGCGGACTTCCGGAATAGTTGGAAAAAGAGAAGTACAGGAGTTTCGCTTTCCGTCGGACGTTCGCGCCTCAGTAAATCGTCTTTTGTGAACTGACCCACCGCGACGGAAGCGAGCCTCTGCGCATTCCAAACATGATTTGGTCACTTGGCGGCGTAGTAGACTGCCCTGATTCTCAGCTGAAGCAGTGGGGAATGGCGGCGTGACAGGTGTTCAGTACCGGTGTTGGGCGGCGCTGACCTTGGCGGTTTCGCTCGATGGATTTACGGGGGGGTTCCGTTACCGAGCGGGGATAAGCGGGATGGTACGTGCGGCGTTTCTGCTGGCTGTTCCAGCAGGCCAGATGGCGCTCGGCATCGGCGTAAAGCTTGCGGTAGTATTCGCAACTGCACTGCCTCTAACCAACGGGCCGGCGGCAAACAATCTGGTGCGGATGAAAACGGGAGGGCTGGAGAAGTATCCATGGGAATATGATTGTTCGATGGTTGGCATCGCGAGCATT
>CAWIUZ010000170.1:0-23080 GCA_963838915.1 uncultured Acidobacteriota bacterium | reverse complement strand
CTCTTCTTCTTCTTCTTCTTCTTCTTCTTTTTTTATGGGGGGGGGGGGGGGGGGGGGGGGGGGGGGGGGGGGGGGGGGGGGGGGGGGGGGGGGGGGGGGGGGGGGGGGGGGGGGGGGGGGGGGGGGGGGGGGGCCGGCCGGCCGGGCGTGCCTTACTCGGGAGGCCGAGGCCGAGGCCGAGCCGGGTTCTCTTCTTTTTCTCGTCTTTGTAACTAACACGCGTGGCGGTTTTTTTTGGTGGTGGCGGGGGTTTTTTTTTTTGGGGGGGGGGGGGGGGGGGGGGGGGGGGGGGGGGGGGGGGGGGGGGGGGGGGGGGGGGGGGGGGGGGGGGGGGGGGGGGGGTTTTTTGATGCTGGTCTGGGGATGATGATGTTTTTGAGGATTGCTGGAGAATGTGATGATAACGAAGATGATAATGTGAAGATGATGATAATAATGATGATGATGACTGCATGAAATAAAAAAAAAAAAAAAAAAAAAAAAAAAAAAAAATTTTTTTTTTTTCTTTTTTTTTTTTTTTTTTTTTTTTTTTTTTTTTTTTTCTTTCTTTCTTTCTTTTCTTTCTTTCTTTCTTTCTTTCCTTCCTTCTTTCCCTTCTCCTTCCTTCCTTCCTACCTTTGCCTGCCTGTGTGTTGCTTGCCTGTTGGAATCTGTAGCTATGTGTTACCTGTAAGTTTTGTGAATGTTTAGTGGGTTTAATGATATTGTTGTAGGTGAGTGGTAGAGTGTGTGAGAGGGTACCTTGTGGAGGAGGTGAAGGGACCTGCATCCTCGGCGTTAGGGCCGCAGCCTGGCAAGCTCGCGCATAGAGCCGGATTGGAGGGGTTGCCTTCGACGGTGGCCAGAAGGCGGTGCGCTTGCGTGCCGACGTAGCTAACAGAGATTATGGTCGCCGACCCGAATTGGCGCTGAAGGGAGAAGTTGTAGTGCTCAGCATAGGGAAGCCGATTGTCGTGGAAGAAGGCCGGTGAACTGCTGAGCGGAAGGAATTGCGCCCAATTTATGGAGGTGTCAGGGTTTTTCTGGCTAATGTTGAGAGGAGGCACGGGGACGGGGAAACGCTGACCCTCGTTTACTCCGGAGGTGCGAATTATAAAGGGGTTCTGAAAATCCGGGAGAATACCAGGCTGCCACCAGTACCCATACGGAGCGTCGCCGCTCTCCTGCTCAAGGATGCGGTTCTCGAACGAGCTGTAGTAGAGACCAAAGCCTGCCCGGATGCTTGTCTCGCCGCCCCCTCCTACCAACTTGCCGAGGATGCCCCCGGAAGCATGCGGCGAGTAAGCAAGCCCTATGCGCGGGCCGAAATTGTGATGGCCGGTCGGGGCGAGTGTGGAGGGAATTCCCGGGTCGCCCGGGAAACACCAACCGGTGGGTGATCCCGGAAACTCCTTCGACTGGCAGCCGGGAATGAGGGCTTCCCATTCGTTGTGGGCTTCCCACCAGGGAGAGCTGACCTCCCAGCGCAGACCATAATTCACGGTAAGGTTGCGGGTAGCCCGCCAACTGTCCTGGGCGTAGAGGTCGTAAGACCGCGAGCGAGCATAGACGGGCAATTGCAATCCCTGGGAATAGGTATACGGAGCTCCAAGCAGGAAATCGGCAAAATCAAAGCCCGTCTCGGTGCCGTTAAACCCAAACGATCCGTTTAGATTAAGCGTGAAGCGATATTCCACCTGGTCGTAACTGTACGCCCCGCCGAATTTCACGGTGTGGGTTCCAATCACCTTGGAGAAGTTGTCGGCGAAGTTGTAGGTATTGTCAAACACCCGCAGGAAGCTGTTCGCCACGCCGATGCTGTAGTTGTTGAAGCCGATGGGTTCGACGCCCTCGTAATTGGGATTCATCGGGAAAATTCCGGTGAAGCCTTCGTCGGAGAGTTTTGGACCCAGCCCTCCAAGTGGGGCGTTGGAAAAATTGACATTACGCATGTAGCCCGCGCGGAATTCGTTGACGGCTGTGGCCCCGAACGCTTTGGTGAGGCTTAAATTGATTATTTGCGCCCGGGCGTTATTAGCCGAGGCGAATCCCGGGAGACTTGCCCCTCCGTAGGGGTTGACCCCGATGTCATCGTCGATGAAATAGTAGCCTGAAACCATCCCCAAATGCGTGTTGCCGTCGATGCGCCCGCTGGCTTTATCATCGCGTAGCGTTGACTTATAGGCCGAGGTGGTGAAGACCGAGCCTTGGTTTGGAAGAGGAATGTACTTCATCAGGAATTGGGCGGGCGCGCTGAAGGCTGACGTCGGAATAACCGCGTTAGGAAACACGCATCCCTGGGCAGCACTCGTGCAGAGGACGGGCTGCGGCGGGGGTTGACCCGGAACCGTCGGGGGTGTGTAGGTGAAGTAGGGCTCCCCGGCGCTGACGGGGTAGCCCAGCCTCTGGGACAATTCGTTCGCGAAGTAGGCGCCGTTCACTGACTTGTTCGCAGCTACCAGCGCCGGCGCCTGGTCAGACAAGTCTCCACCCTTGTCGTCCGAGGAGGGCACGGGAATGGCCCCGCTGTCTACGCCTTGCACCAGTCGCGTCCCCTGATAGTCTGTAAAAAAGAACACCTTATCACGCATGACGGGCCCGCCGAAGGTGCCGCCGAACATGTTCTGGTGATAGGTGCCACGACTCGAGGAAAAGAAGTTGCGGGAATCGAGGTGGGGATTGCGTACGAACTCGAACGCATCTCCGTGGAACTGATTAGTGCCTTGCTTGGTGATGACATTGATCAGCCCGCCGGAATAGTTCCCGTACTCGGCGTCGGCATTGTTGGTGAGAATGCGGAATTCCGCGATCGAGTCGAGGTTGGGAATAATGGCGGTGTTGTTGTATAGCCTGTCCTCCGCGTTGCCGCCATTCACGATAAAGCCGTTGGCGCCTTCCCGCTGCCCACTCACCGAAAGCGCCCCGGAGTTCAGGTTGCCTGAGACAGCCATGCCGGATCCCTCGCCGCTGGTAGTGGGCGCCACGCCCGGTTGCAGAGCCAGCAGGTCGGTGTAGCTGCGGCCATTCAGAGGCAGAGTGGTCATTTTCGTGTTTCCGATCACCTCGCCCATCTGGGTGTTGGTGGTTTCAACGTGTACGGCCGTAGCGGCAACGCTCACCTCCTGGTTCACGGAGCCCACCTTCATCGTGGCGTCAACGCGGAGCGCCGTGTTAACGTCAATGACCAATCCGGTCTGGCGGTATTCCTCGAACCCTTTCTCAGTGATCCTGATCTCGTAATGACCGGTGGGAAGGGCCGGAAAGTTATAAAAACCAGCCGCATTGGTTTGGGTCGAGGATTGGATTCCGGTGTCTGTATCGAGAGCCACCACCGAGACTCCGGGCATGATCGCCCCGGTAGGGTCCGTGACCGTTCCTGAAATACTGCCTGTGACGGCGGCGCGGGCAAACGGGCTTGCCAACACCAACATCACCGCAATCGTCAATAAGCGTTGAAAGCGCAAACTCAATGTATGGATTGCACGCATTGCGATTCTCCTGTTCCGAAACACGGTTGTGAGAAGGACGATTCTCGCCCTTCGCCAAACGACCCGACGAAGTACACATGGAATGCCAATGACGGCCAAGGTGGGCTAAATCGCCAACGCCTACAAGGTTCGGCGCGGGTGTCGTCCGTGATGATGGACATCGCCCTTACTACGTAGGGATGGCTCAGCCCTGCTACCCAACGTCTAAGACTTACCTTGAAGACGGGCGGATTGTCAAGGCGATTCGCCACTGGAGTGCGCCAGCGAAGCTGCTGCCTTGGAATTCAGGGAAGACGGCGGCAGCTTCGCTGCCGCAGTCCAAGGGGAGCCGGCGAAGTGTTATGGCGCGGGCATAGTCTGAAGCGCCCGGAACCCGTGTTTGAGGCGCTCCATTTCGGCTTCCAGACCAGCCAGGGTTTCGCGGGCGCGCGAGAAGTCTTCCTGCTCGGCACAGGTTTCCAGCCGCGCGGCTATTCGAACCGCCTCGAGGGCCAGAAGATTCCCGGCCGAGCCCTTGAGGGTATGAGCGACGCGTGCCAGTTCAGGTCCGTTATGCCCCTCGAAGGCGCGTCGTGCTGCGGCGAGGAGGCCCGGACATTGGTTCAGATGGATCTCGATGAGTTCACGCATCAGCTGAGCATCCCCTCCCAGACGTTCCAAGAGGGCGTTCCTATCCACGGGCGCGCGTTCGTCACCAATCGGCTGAGGTTCGGCCTGCATGTGAACCTCGGACGCACGGTATAGCTCCCCCAGCGGTGAAGCAAGCCCTGTCCCGACGTAGGGCCCGCCTTCATATTCCTGCAAGAGGAGCCGCAATTCCCGGAGTTCTACCGGCTTCGAAAGATACCCATCCATTCCCGCGGAAAGGCAACGTTCCCGGTCCCCTTTCATCGCATAGGCCGTGACCGCAATGATGGGCACACGGCCTCCCGTCAGTTTCTCGTGGGCGCGGATAGCCGCAGTGGTTTCGAAGCCATCCATGTCGGGCATCTGCACGTCCATGAAGACCAGATCAAATCCTCCCCCTGGGGCGCGCTCGATCGCCGCCAGGGCCTCCGTTCCGCTTTGCGCCTCGACCACGTTGTGCCCCCGCTTGGTGAGCAGATGTGTGACGAGAGTGCGGTTTACGTCGTTGTCCTCGACCAGGAGTATCTCGAGCTTTCGGCCGGCATTGGATGGCGCGCGCTCGCCCGGCGCCGCTCCACGTGCAACCCCTTCATCCGACCAGCCGGAGACGCTTCGAATCGCGGCCAGAAGCTCCTCTGGAAATACCGGCTTCGTCAAGAACATTGGCGATTCCGATTCCTGGCCGTGCGCCGGCGCCGGGGTCTGGCGGGAACCGCTGGCGAGCCTGATGGTGGTCTTTTCCAGCTTGGGGTCGATCTTGATTCGTTGCACAACAGCAGAACAATCGGGTTCGGGCAGGCGCGCGTCCAGCAGGACGGCTGCAAAGGGAGGCGTTTTTCCATTTGCCGAGTCGAGCTGGAGGAGCGCTTCCTGACCGCTGTCGCAAAGCACCGGCAGCGCGTTCCATTCCGTAAGCAGACTTCCGAGAATCCGCAAACAAGTGAGGTTGTCATCCACAACGAGGATCCGTTCGCCATGAAGGTCGGGCGGGGGGCCATCAGTCCGGCAGGACGACGGGCCGAAGCAAACCGTAAAGTGAAAGGCGCTGCCTTTGCCCGTTTCGCTCTCCAGCCAGATCCTGCCGCCCATCATCTCGACTAGCCTGGCACATATGCTCAACCCCAATCCCGTCCCGTTGAATCTCCGTTTCGCCGAGCCATCCGCTTGAGCAAACGGCTCGAAGATCAATGCCCGCTTCTCCGGCGGAATCCCGATGCCTGTATCCCGCACAGAAAAATGCAAGCTGAGATTTTCCGGGTCCGCGCTTTCTTTTTCAACGGCCAGGAGAATTTCCCCATGTTCCGTAAACTTTGTGGCGTTCGCCAGAAGGTTGACGATGACTTGGCGCAACCGCCCGGGATCACCGCGCACGACTACCGGAACACCGGAAGAAATATCCAAGCAGAGCTCCAGCCCCTTTTGTTGCGCGTGAATAGCCAGAGGTTTCAAAGCTTCTGCCAGTGTGTCTGTCAGCCGAAATTCCACCGCATCGAATTCGAGCTTTCCGGCTTCGATTTTGGAGAAATCCAGGATGTCATTGATCACGCCAAGCAAAGAGCGGCCAGAGGACCTTACGGCTTCCAGGTATTCGCGTTGCTCGGAAGTCAGCGAGGTTTCGAGAGCCAGTTCCGTCATCCCCACAACACCATTCAAAGGAGTGCGAATCTCGTGGCTCACGTTTGCCAGGAACTCGCTTTTAGCGCGGCTGGCGGCTTCGGCAGCTTCTTTGGCTTGCCTCCACTCCTCTTCGGCGCGCTTCCTATCGGTTATGTCGATCACGGTGCCTTCGATTTCGGGGCCGGCGCCGTTGCCCTCGATCAGGTTAGAGTTTTCCAGTACCCAAACGCGGCTTCCGTCTTTACGGCGCAGGCAGAGTTCATAGAAGGTCACGACCTTGTGTTCTTTCAACCGCGAGATCAGCGCCTCGCGGCCACCTGCGTCAATGTGCAGCACCTGGGCGCCGTATTCGAGCACTTCCTCCGGCGACGAGTAGCCCAGGAGTTGGGCAAATGACTGGTTGCAATCCACAAGCTGGCCGTCCATGGTGGTGCGAAACACTCCCGCCATGTTCCGCTCGAACAACAAGCGATAACGGTGCTCGCTGGAACGCAGCGCCTCCTGGGCTCGCTTCCGTTCACTGATGTCACGCGCCGCACCTTGGATCCCCACCACCTTCCCTTCTTCCGTGATCAAGCGCGTGCTGACTTCGACCGGCAGCGGGCGGCCATCTTTAGCGATGAATTCTATTTCGTAGGTAGTGCTTGTGCAGCCTTGAAGCTTCAGCTTCGTCATATTCGTGGCCAGCTCGAGTGACGCCGGAGTGAGCAGGTCAGTAATGTTTTTCGCCAGTACCTCATGACGAGTGAATCCGGTAAGGATTTCCGCTGTCCGGTTCCAGGAGGTAATTATGTAATTAAGGTCGTGGGTATAAATGGCGTCTGTGGAGTCTTCGAAGAGATCGACGAATTGTTTCCTCAGGGCCGCCTCGCGCCGAATCCATTCGCGCAAGGTTCCTGCCTGCCGCCGCACCCGGGTACGAAGAATCGCTCCCCCTACGATTCCGCCGCACAAGAAAGCGGCGGTAAGGGCCGGCAGCCAGATTTCAAGGCTAGGGTACATCACCGAGCCTCTCGAGCTGCGGCCTCAGGTGCACCTCGAAGCAGTCAGGACAAACTCCGTGGCTGAATTGGGCCTCCGAATGGCTGGCCACATAAGCGTCCACTTGTTCCCAGTAGTTTCGATCATTGCGAATCTTCTTGCAGTAGGAACAGATCGGAAGCAGTCCTTGAAGTTGCTTCACCCGCTTCAAGGCCTCTACCAGTTCTTGATTGCGTTGCAGCAGAGCCTTCTGTAACTGCACAACGCGCGCGCCGGCGTGCAGCCGCGCGCGCAGTTCGCGAGGATCAAAGGGTTTTGTGACGTAATCATCGGCCCCGGCTTCGAGCCCTTGTACGACGTTCTCAAGCCCTCCGCGCGCCGTAATAAGGATGATATAGCTCGGGGCATCGGGCAGCGCGGCGCGCATGCGGCGGCAGACTTCCAGGCCGTCGACCCCCGGCATGACCCAATCCACAAGGGCGATCTCAGGAGAATTCGACCCTTGCAATATACGCAGGGCCTCAGTCCCGTCCTCGGCCGTCAGAACTTCGAATCCCCAATTCCCCAGGGTCACTTGGATCAGATGCCGCGTCGTGGCTTCGTCGTCTGCGATCAGGACCCGCACGTTATTCCTCCTGCATCATCGCTGCCTCAGTGATCCGAGTTGTCGTCGGGCGTCCGAAGACTCAACGACTCGGGTCGGCGTAATGCCGCAGAGAGTTCCTCGAGGGAGTAGGGTTTACCGATGAAACCCGTGGCGCCTGCCAACTGCGCGTCACGGACCACCTCCGTCGAGGTGTATCCCGAAGTCAGAATCACTTTCAAATTGGGCTTCATGGCGCGCAGCCGGCGGCAGGTCTCCAAGCCCGTAATCCCCGGCATTACCAAATCGAGCAACACGATCTGGATTTGGCCGGAGTGCGTCCCCAAAACGTCGCAGGCCTGCGCGCCGTCTGCGGCCGTAAACACCTGATATCCGAGCCGCTTCAGCCCCTCCTCCGCGAACGCCAGTACCATAGGCTCGTCGTCTACCACCAGGACCGTTCCGCTCCCGGGTTCGAGTGCAGAGCTTCGGGTTAAGCTCCGATATTCCACGGGCGGGGTCTTGAGCGGCAGGTGAATTGAAAAGGTGGAACCCAGGCCAACCTCGCTTGCCACCTGCACGAATCCGCCTGCGCTGCTGGCCGATCCATAGACCATCGAGAGCCCTAGCCCGGAGCCTTTGCCGGGTTCCTTGGTAGTGAAGAAGGGATCGAAGATCCGGCTCATCACCTGAGGGGGCATGCCTACACCCGTATCCCGAACCGTGAGGCACGCATAACTACCCGGCAGGCAACGGCTGGGACGCGCGGGGTCATTCTCGCCATGGACAACGCGGGAACTCTCAAGCGTCAAAACCCCGCCTTCCGGCATGGCATCTCGCGCGTTAATACACAGGTTCAGGACCGCCTGCTCGATTTGCGCAGGATTAGCATCAACCCACAGCGGACCTCCTTGGCTGCGAGTTTGTACCTGAATGCGCCGGTCGAAGGTGCTGGTGATGATCTTCACCACGCGGCCCAGGACGTCCCCCACACGGATGGGGACTGCTTCTTGCTTTCCTTGCCGCGCCAGACCCAGCAACTGCCGAGTGAGGTCAGAGCCCCGCTGGGCGGATTGTTCGATCATCTTTACGAACTCCAGCAGAGGGTCGGAAGGAGCTAGGCGCAGCCGAACTATCGAGGCAAACCCCAGAATGACTCCCAGCAAGTTATTGAAATCATGCGCAATACCGCCTGCCAGGGTGCCAAGAGCCTCGGTCCGCTGCGTCTGCAGAAGCTTTTCTTGCAGCTTGCACTGGGCACACAACTCTGGCCGCCCGGGCGTTTCGTGACCCGAACCTCCAACCTGGACAATCTGGCCGCCCGCGGGTACTGCAGAAGGGCTAGCGTCAATACACGGATTTGCAATCGACACTGTGACTGTTTGTTCCGGCATTCCAGACCTCAATCTGTCTTTCGGCAGATCGCAATTTAATCTTAAATGGGAACTGGAACATAGAACCGCTACGGCGTGGAAGGGCGGCGCTTTAGGTCCGCTGCTAATCTCGCGAGGCAATCACGGGGCTTAAGCCCCTGAAGCGGCTTGGCCTCAGGGCCTAAAGGCCCTTCCGACCGTGTATCCATAGACGGCGGGACTGAAGCCCCTGCCCACCCCGTCGAATCTCGTGCTTCAGAATGACAGGAACCCGCCCTCAACCCTGGAAGACGGATTTGACATGTTTCAGAATGAGTTTCGCGTGCCCGTTCAGTTCTCGAATGAGACGAGCCGGGCCAAGCCGCGCCAACTTTGGAGACGTCGTGGCAAGGATAATCCACTCGGTCGCCTCCAGCGGGTCGGGTAATGTCTTTTCACGGTAACCATACCCTAACTCGTTCGCCCGGCAGAGCAGGTCGGTGATGCTCACGAGCGCCACCAATTCGGGGTGGAGCCTGCTCTGCTGAACATCGTGGTGGTAACGAATAACCTCGCCAAGGTAGTAAGGAAGCCGCCACATCTCAGCCACCACGCTGCCGCTATCGCAATGTGTAAAACCTAGTGAATCAGCCTCCACTTCGTGAAGAGCTTTCTGCGCGGCGGCGGCGCGCGTCAGGCACGCGGAGGACTCGGAGGGAAAAGCCACCAGGTTGATGATCTCGCCCAGGTCATGTAAGAGTCCTCCCAGGTACGCCCGTTCGGGGTCAGGGAAATCGATCTGGCGAGCCAGTTCCCTGCCCAACAGGGCGCACCCCAAGGAATGTTCCCAGAGGGCCAAAGCGAGGGCCATGTTCTGGTTCTTCGGAACCAGATTGAGCAACGAACAAGCCAATAGGATTTCGCGTACCTTTCTGACTCCCAGCACCATGACCGCCCCATGGATGGTTTTTACCATCTGAGGCAGGAAGTACAAGGCCGAATTGGCCATGCGCAGACACTGGGCTGCAATGGATTCATCGCAGGAAATCATGTCCACGACCCTTTTCACGTCCATCTGGTCAATGGGTTTTTCCATGTAGTGGAGCAGTGGGCGGACAATGGCCGGAACGGTAGGAATAGAATTCAACTTCTCCAGCCGGGCGCGAATTACCTCTCGGGCATTCGAGCCGTCGGGTGATAAGGTGAGAGCCGCATCTCGCCCGCCGCTTGAATCCCTTGTCTGCATAAGCGCTACCATCGCGGAACTCACTCCTTGGGGAACTCGACGTGTGGTGGGGCCCCGACCACGGTACCCATCAGGCTCGACTGAACCCTGGTCGGCGGGGCAACCACTACCAGATCGACCCGCCGATTGAGCGCCCTTCCTTCCGGCGTCGTATTCGGCGAGACAGGGTGATATTCGGCGTATCCCGCCACCGACAAGCTCTCTGGCGGAAACCCGTACTGGGTGACAAACAACTTGGCCACCTCCGTGGCGCGCGAGGTGGAAAGCTCCCAGTTGGAATCGAAACGCTGAGTGTGGATGGGTATGTTGTCGGTGTGTCCCTCAATCCGAACCTGATAGTGGCCATGCGCCAGAACTTTCGCGATGCGCGCAACCGTGGGCTCTGACTTCAGTTTGAGTTCGGAGGAACCGCTGTTGAAGAAGCCGATTTCACGCAGATTGACCACCAAGCCCTCGCGCCCCGCCTTGATGGCGACTTCCCCGCGGGTGAGTTCGTTATGCAGTTGTTGCGCAAGCTCGTTCTGGAGTTTGGCAAGGTTGCTGATCGTACTCTGTTCGCGGAGTGCCGAAACCGTGGGGAGCCCTTCCTGGGTTGGCCCTACCGAAATGGGCGGGACCTTCGAGGAAGGCAGATTGAAGATACCCAGGTCCTTAAAGGCTGTCTCGATCGCGACAGCAAGTTTTCCGATCTTCCCCTTGTCCGTCTGCGAGGAAGCATACATCACGACGAAAAAAGCAAATAAGAGTGTCATGAAATCCGCGTAGGATACCAGCCAACGCTCGTGGTTGGCGTGGCCTTTGGGGCGACGCTTCATGCCGCTTTCTCCTCCTCAGTCTTGGACTCCGCGCTCTTGGAGGCCTCGGATAAGAAACTGTTCAGCTTGATTTCAACCATTCGAGGGTTCAGACCTTCCAGAATTGAGACCACTCCTTCCAGCATCATCTCGCGCGCCACTTGCTCTTCGCGCATCCGAATCTTGAGTTTGCCGGCCGCAGGAAGAAAGAAGATATTGGCAACTCCAACGCCATAGATTGTGGCCACAAACGCCACCGCAATTCCCCGCCCCACTTCATCCATCTTGTCCAAGTGCTGCATGACCTGGATGAGGCCCAGAACGGCGCCGATGATTCCAATGGTCGGCGCGTATCCTCCCGCCGACTCAAACACCTGGGGAATCTTCTCCTCTCTCTCCTCTCGGTTCTGAAGTTCCAGTTCCATCATCTTTCTCAGCTCTTGTGGTTCGGTGCCATCAATAGCCAGCATGAGCGATTTCTTGAGGAAGGGGTCCTCGACCTTCTCCAGGTCCTTGTCGAGCGAGACAATTCCTTCCTTGCGTGCCTTTTGGGCAAACCCGACAAGCTCTCGAACAACCGCCTGTCCGTCGCGTTTTGGCTCCAGGAAGACACGCACGAAACTTGCAAAAGCCGATAAAACCGCGGAGAGTGGAAACTGGATCATGGTGGCCCCAATGGTTCCGCCCAGAACTATCATGGCGGCGGTGGGCTGCATGATCTGGCTGAGATTCCCGCCTTCGATAAAAAAGGCCACCAGGATTCCGACAGCTGCTAGCGTGATTCCACCCACACTGGCTTTGTCCACTATCCGATCTCCTAATTCCTCAACGAGGCTCGTTCCCTCGGCTTCGGCGCTTGAAGCCTGTTCGCGGGCGTCCCAAAATGCCACGAGCCGCAAAGCCTGGGTTTCGCACTACTCGCCGTTTTCCCCGAGGGCCGCCAAAGCCTGCCTCGACGTTAATGCTTACTTGCAAGGCCCTTCCTGTTTCTTCTCCCCTGGATCGTGACTGCCGACCAGGGAACCCGCAGCCGTCAGAATCCGGGTGCGGAAATTCATGATGGCCTCCATCACCTCCGCAACCGACTCGAGGACCACGATCTTTTCCCCGGAGACCAGCGTGATGACCGTGTCGGGCGTGTTCTCGATGAACTTGATCATGTCCGAGTTGACGACCAAGGGTCGATTGTTGAGCCTCGTGAGTAGAATCATTCTGTCAGCTCCGGGGCATACCTTTCGCTACACAACCTGCAATCCCCCGCTCCTCCTATCGGCAGACTGCCATGCCGTCTTGACTCTCGCCGGACGGTTAGGATCATCTGTTTGTTGTTCTTGCACCGGACAACCAGGCAGGCCTGCTTGCTGATGGGCTACGTCCGCGGCTTTTGCGCGGCAAGTTTGCGCAGCTCTTCCTCAACGCGAGTCATCACCTCCTGCCACTCCCCTAGCTTTGATTGGCGGAACAGGCGAGCCGTGGGGTACCAGGGGCTATCCTCGCGCCCCAGCAGCCAGCGCCAATCGTTCGACTTTTGCAGCAGGATCCAAACGGCCTTACCCATCGCCCCGGCGAGATGCGCCACGGAAGTATCGATAGAGATCACCAGGTCGAGGTTCGCAATGATCGCCGCCGTGTCTTCAAACTCCTTGAGTTCGTCGTGGAGATCGATTAAACGCGCACGCGCGCCCAACAATTTGACCTGCTCGGCAGGCGCGCCCACCTGCAGGGAATAAAAAGTCGCGGCTTCGATATTTGTCAACGGCGCAAGTTGTTCGAGCGATATGGAGCGCCAGAGATCATTTGGGTGTGACGAACTGCCTGCCCAAACGAGACCCACTCGCAAGGCATTGCCGCGGGCACGGGCCAGTTCCTGTGCCGGAAACAATCGCTGCTGCCACCTCTCAACCCGGGAGGGGTCAGCATAGACGTAGGGAACCTGGGCTGGAATGGTGTCCAAACTCGTACCCAGTGCCCATGGCAGACTCAGCAGCGGGCACTGCCAGTCGAACGCCGGGAGCGGCGCACCACAGCTGATCACGTCTGTTGCTCCTGGGGTTCGCGCCAGCAGGCCTTGCAAGCACGGCTGAACTTCCAGGAAGACGTTTGCTCCCAGCGCAGCGACGACTGGAACATAGCGGACAAACTGGAGAGTGTCACCCAGGCCTTGCTCGGCATAGAGCAGTATTCGAGAACCTTCGAGGGGTTCGCCTTTCCAGCGAGGCGCTTCGAACTTCCGGCGGAAGCGAAAACCGTACGGCGTATTCCAGCGCTCCTCGTATTGAGTCCAGCCGTCGAGGTAGTTACCCTGAACAAGATCGATAAGGCCAAGAAACGAGCGGGCTTCGGCGCAGCCGGGCTCCAATTCGAGCACCCGTTTGCAGTACCCGGCAGCGTTCGCCAGGTCGGCCTCTAAATTGTAGATGATTGAAAGATGCAGATATGCGGACGCCGACTTCGGATCGAGCTTCAGAGCGTCTCGGAATGCGTTCGCAGCCGCCGCAAGATCCCCTCTGCGCTCGAAAACGTATCCCATCCCGAGGACCGCAGAGGTTGACTTCGGCTGGAGGGCGAGAGCACGCTCGAGAGCCTTCAGAGCCGCCTCATACTCCCCCAAGTCGGTGAGAGCGGATCCAAGCTGAGTGTAGAGCTCGGGGTTCGTGGGATCGAGGGCCAGGGCGCGCCCGCAGGAGTCTAACGCCTCTCGAAGAGCCCCTTGCTTGCTTTCCAGGCCTGCCAAGCTGCTGTGCAGGCCGGGTGAATCCGGCTTAAGCGCCAGAGCTCGCCGATAGGATGCCGTGGCGGCATCCCACTCCCCTAGACGCTCCTGCAACTTGCCCAGCCGATGGTGGACGTCCGCAGACTGGGGACGAAGTTCGGCCAGGCGCACGAGGCATCGGCTCGCCGGTTGCATCTCGCCCTGGGCAAAGTAAGAGTCGGCCAGGCTGTTCAGCGCGTCCGGATCGTCGGGATTTAGCGCCAGTGATTCCCTAATCAAGCGGATGGAGTCTTGAGAGCGGCCCTCGCTCTGAGCTACCAAGCCCAATAAGCGGAGCGCCTGAGGGCAGCGTGGGTCGGCCTTGAGACTCCGCCGGTAGCACGCCTCCGCGGACCCCAATCGTCCCGCCTGCTGGTGAGCGATCCCCTTACTGAGAAGCTTCCGGACCTGCGGCGTGAGAGACAACTGCTTCGCCACGGGAATGACCTCCAACTGGCACCGGCTCTCCTGCGCCGTGAACCGTTAACAGGCCGGAAGGAGCGCCAGGTGCATCTTCGTAATTGTGGAATTGCGATCTTCGCATTTCGATTTTCGAAGCTACCAGCCCGCGCAGTTCACCCTCGACGCGGGATATTACCTCTTTCCAGTTTCCCATCGTAGATTGGCGGAAGAGGCGCGCCGTGGGATACCAGGGACTATCCTCACGCTCGAGCAGCCAGCGCCAATCCGGCGAGTTGTTGAGCAGCACCCAAACCGCTTTGCCCATAGACCCCGCAAGATGCACGATGGAGGTATCGATCGAAATCACCAGGTCAAGATTGGCCACAATCGCCGCCGCGTCGGCGAGGTCCTTCTGTTCATCCTGGAGGTCGATTAAATTCACACGGCGTCCCAACTGCTTCACCTGCTCGATGGATGGCCCCATCTGCAAGGTGTAAAAGGATGTACCCTCGACGAAAGTCAAAGGCGCGAGCTCCTCGAGCGGGATGCGGCGACGGAAGTTCTGACAGTACTTAGGGTCGCCGTCCCAGGCCAGCCCGATGCGCAGTGTGCTCCCCCTCTCGCCCCGCTCTTGGAGCGCTGCCGCCATGCGTTCTCCCCACACCTTGACCAGGGCCGGATCGGCGAAAACATAGGGATTTTTCGCCGGGATGGTATTCATTTCGGTTGCAAAGGCCAAGGGCAAGCTCATGAGGGGACAGTGCCAACGGAAATCCACAACCGCACCGCCATCCGTGATCACTCGGCTTGCTCCCTCGGTCTTTTCAAGCAGGCGATGCAGTCTGGGCGGCACGGCCAAAGTCACTTCCCCGCCCCGCGCGGCCACCAGCGGAACGTAGCGAACGGCCTGCAGGGTGTCGCCCAGGCCTTGTTCGGCGTGCAGGAAAATGCGCGCTCCTTCCAGCGGCTCGCCCTTCCATTGAGGCTGGGAAAACTTCTTGCGAAGCTCGAGAGCTTCTTGGCGCTGTTCGTATCCGGCCCAGCCCTGGGCGAAATTGCCTTGACCCAAATGCCAGAGCCCCAGGTGGAAGCTCAGCTCGGCGGAGCCTGGGCATAAGGCCCGAGCGTTTTCGTAGGACTCATATGCGCCCGCCATCTCGCCCATCATGTTGAGGATCGAGCCCAATGACACGTGCGCGAGATACAGGCCGGGATCGAGCTTGACCGACCGCCGCAGCGACTCGGCCGCGGCCCGTACGTCTCCGCACCTTTGGTAGTAGTAACCCATAAAGTGCGCGGTCCGCGCCGAGTTGGGATTAAGCGCCACAGAGCGCTCAAAAGCCTCCGCCGCCGCATCCAAACGCTTCAGGTCGGTCAGCACCAGGCCCAAATCAGCGTAGGTATCCGAGCGCCCGGGATCGAGGGCGACAGCCCGTTCGCAAAGCTCGAGCGCTTCCGCGTAAATCCCCTGTTTGCGGAGAATATCGGCAAGCTTCGAGTGGGCTTCCGGAGAGTCGGCCTCGAGCTCGAGCGCCCGCCGGTAAGACCGGGCAGCAGCCTCGCGATTGCCCAACGTGTCCTCCGCCTCGCCCAGCCGGAGATGCGCCTGGGCCGAGTGGGGGCATAGTTCGCCGACCCGTCTGTAATGCCGAAGGGCCTGTTCGTTCTCACCCCGGAGCCGATGGTAGCTCGCCAAGCACGTTAGCGTCGTCGGATCGTCCGGGTCGAGGGCCAGCGCCGCGCTGATAAACTGATGGGCCTCCGAGTAACGCCCGGATTCGAGAGCGATCAGCACCCGCCGGTGGAGCGCCTCGAGGCACTGGGCATCGGCCCTCAGGACATCGCGAAAGCACTCGTCCGCCAATGCCGTCTTACCGAGCCTTTGATAGTCAATGCCTCGTGCGAGGAGCTTGCGGGCCGACCGGGACCTGGATTTCGACACGAGTGACCTCCGAAAGCAGCGTCGAGCTGGAACCAAGCACGTTTCGCGCCAGCCGCAGGCGGAGCCTCTGGCCGCGCCTTACTTCAAGGCCGTTAACGCGAAAGCCGTCCTCGGAAGAGAACTGGCAGCAAAGGGATTATCTCCGCGGCCCGGGCAAGCTGTGCTCTCTGACCCCGGTGACAAGAGTTTCGTTTAAGACTCGCCTCGCGGGCCCTTCCGGGCCGGCGGAAATTAGGACGGGATTAGGAGATAAGGGAACGCTTATCGAAGCTGCCTCTCTTTCACTCTCGACACCCAGCGCCATCGATGAGAAGAAACCCCTCACCCGGCTCGCTACTCTCGCCACTCTCTCACCACAGGAGAGGGCTGAAAACTATCGTCGTTGACGGCCCTCTCCCTCGGGGAGAGAGTGGCCTGCTGCCGGCGCGTTCATCAGCCGGAGCGGGCCGCGTGAGGGGTTACTTCCGAAGAATCTGAACATCCGTTGCGTTCTCGAGTTCAACCTCTTAATGCAGGTTCAATAAGATATTGGCCTGTGCCGTGGCTAGCCCACGGCCTGCGCCGACGCCGCTTTCCGAGCACCTCCCGCCCGGCGAGAGGCGAGGCGGGGCCGGCGCATCCAGCGCTTCGCCCGCCAAACTCGCAATAAAAGCGCACCGCCTATTAAGGTTTTGGAAGTGATGCCGATAAGGTCAACGGACTGAGAAATTGGTTCCGTCAGTTGGAAAGAGGGACCAGCAGTACCTGGAAAGCCGCATCGCGCAGCCCCGGGTTCTCGCCCCAAGACGGACGCCAAAATTTGAGAGGAGACCTCGTATGGGACTAAGTATCTTAAATAACATTCCTTCCTTGGAAGCTGAGAATCAGTTGGGGGTCACCAACAGCAATTTGTCGAATACCTTGTTCCAACTGTCCTCGGGTTCCAAGATCAACTCCGGCGCGGACGATCCCGCCGGCTTGTCTATTGCAGACGGTTTGCAGGCCAACATCTCGGCGCTCACCCAATCCGCGCAGAACGTGGCGGACGGCGTCGGCATGTTGCAGACCGCAGACGGCGCTTTGAGCCAGGTGACAACACTGCTCGACCGCGCTGTGACGCTCGCCACAGAGGCGGGCAACGCCGGACTCACCACAGGCGCGAACAGCCAGCAAGCCGCCCTGCAGGGTGAATTCACGACGATTACGAACCAGATCAACCAGATCGGAGCCAACACCACATTCAACAACACCCAGGTGTTCACCTCCTCACCGGTGACGGTGTTCCTCAGTGACGGTTCCAACGTTGACGCTGGTAACCAGGGTGGCTCAACCAGTAACTCTGTCAGCGTTACCATGAACGCCCTGTCTGCCTCCGCCCTCGGCTTGGGCACTTACGCCTCAGGCACCCTGGACATGCTCAGCACCCCCTCGAACGGCAACACCGTACAAGTCGGCAATCAAACTTACACCTTCGCGGCTACGGCAGGGGCGGCGAACACGGTGGCGTACGGCAATTCAGCAACCCAGGCCTTGAGTAACTTGATGCAGGCCGTGAACAACGGTCCCAATGGCGTCGGGTCGGGAACTAATTACGGAACGGGTACACAGGCCAACACCTCGGCCACCATCACCAGCGTGAACGGCGGCTCGGCAACTGTGCAAGCCCTCAACGCGGGCCTCAGCGGAAACAGCGTTCAACTCAACTCCCTGCTGACCACCGCTGCCGGCAGTTCGGCTGCCAATATGAGCGGCGGCGTGGCTGCCATTACTGCCACCGGGATCCTGCAGTTGGGCGCCAACCAGCCCAATACCCTTACCAGCGCCACTGGAGTCCTGAGCCTGAACAGCAACGTCAGCGATGGCGTGGCCAGCGGCACCATATCACTGAACGCTCAACCGACCGCCGGCGACAAGGTCAATGTCGGCGGCACTACTTACACCTTCGTCGCCGCTACCAGCGCCACGGCTGCGGGCGACGTGGCAATTGACGGCAGCAGTGTGACGCAGACTCTAACCAACTTGGCGAATGCCATTAACGGTACCCCCGGCGGGACCGCCAGCACTTATGACACCGCCGGCCAAAACTCCGCAGCAGTCGCCGGCGTTGCCTCAGGCAATACCAGCGCGGGCACTCTGACGGTTTATAATGCAGCCACTGGTAAGCAGGTTGCCGGTTCGGGCGGAAACAGTACGGTGCTTACCGGATCTTTCGCGGCAGGCGCGGGCAGCGTGAGCGGCGCCGGGACTCTCACCGGAGGCGGGACCGCCGACACGGTGACCGTCGGCAGCACCGTTTACACTTTTGTCGCATCAGGCAGCGCCACGGCTGGAAACACGGTGGCGGTCGGCAGTTCCGCCACAGCCACGCTGGGCTACCTGAAGAACGCCATCAATAACGGCTCGGCCGGCTCCGCTACAACCTACAACACGGTCTCCGGCGCCGCCAACACAGCGGCAACCGCGGCAGGCTCGAGTAACGTGCTCACCTTCACCAATTCCGTTGCCGGCGCGGCCGGAAACGGCCAAACTGCCTTGAGCGCTGTTTTCGCCGGCGGCGGCAGCACGGGAGCGGTAACCGGCGTGGACGCCAACGGTAAACTGACCGGCGCCACGAACGCCGACACGGTGATCCTGGGAGCCAGCGGAGCAGCCACGACTTACACATTCGTCGCGTCGGGCAGCGCTACTACAGGCACCGAGGTGGCGCTTGGCGGCAGCGTCAACGGAACTTTGACCAACCTGGCGGCTGCTATCAACTCCGGCGGAGCGGGCGCAGGTGGCGCTTACTACACCAATGGCGGCACGGCTGCCGGCAACCCAGTCGTTGCCACAGCAGGCGCCGGGGCGGTGGTATCTGGCTCTCAACTTACCATCACAGCTAACAGTGCCAACGCGAGTTATGCCGGAGCTGGTGGCAACAGCGTCCTATTCTCTGCTACCGGGTCGCTCGCCAACACTAAAGTGGGCGGGGGCACAACTCTGGCCAATGGCGCGAACGACGTGGCAGCTACCGGAAACCTGACCATCCTCACCAACCCCATCGCGGGTGATACCGTCACCGTCGGCGGCTCGAGTTACACCTTTGTGGCGGCAGGCAATGCCACCGCTGCCAACCAAGTGGCGATCACCAGCAATTTGTCCACAGGGACGCTCAACCGGGACGCCACTTTGGCGAGCCTCGTCGCCGCCGTCAATACCACCGGCGGAACCGATAGTGGCGCCACCGGGGTGAACAGTTTCGGCACCAACACGGGCGTAAATGGCAACGTAACAGCCGCTTACAGCAACCCCTCCGGTGCTCCCGGCGTGCTGACCTTTACCGCTGTTCTGACCACGCCCACCCAAGCTAACGTTGGTAACTCCCAAACCATGAGCGCCAATCTCTCGAACGGCGCAGGGGGAGTGGTCGGCTCCGGCACGCTTGCAGGCGGCACGGCCGCGGCGGATCTGAGCAGCGCTGCCGATGCGCAACTGGCGCTCAACTCCATCACCAGCGCTATTTCCAAGGTTGCCAGCCAACGCGGCACCATCGGTTCGGGCATTAACCAACTGAACGCCGCACTTCAGGTTATGAACAACACCTCGCAAAACCTGACGGCTTCGCTGAGCAGCGTTCAGGACGCTAATATCGGCCAGGTCATATCGAGTATGTCCAAGTACCAGGTCCTGGAACAGACGGGTATTGCCGCTCTGGCACAATCGAACACCAGTGAGCAAGCTATCCTGAAGCTGATTCCGTAATCGACGCTCGGTAGCGGCGGCCTTCCGCCGCCGCTCGAGAACCCTCGGCAGGGGAACGCTCTGGCGTTCCCCTGCTCCCGGTTCTCTCGCCCAGGCCGCGATGCGGCTCGCCTCCGGGCTTTTCCCTTGCGAGGCTCGATGGGAAGAAACCCCTCACCCGGCTCGTTACTCTCGCCACCCTCTCCCCAAGAGAGAGGGCCTCGACCCTGAGAGTTTTCAGGCCTCTCCCTCGGGGAGAGGGTGGCCTGCTGCCGGCGCGTTCATCAGCCGGAGCGGGCCGGGTGAGGGGTTACGTCCGAAGAATCTCAACACCCGGTCAGTTCTCCTGCCCATCAAGGCAGGCAACCCGGATTCAACGGGTTGGCCTGGGAGCGCTAAAGTCGACTTCGGAATTTGGGTTCAAGGAAGCTCCAGAATTGCCGATAAAAAGCTGGACGCGGCCGCGCGGAGAGCCGGCGGGGAGTTCACCCTGCGCACTCGAACCGCGGAGCTTGTTCGCTCGGTCAAGAAGGGCGGAAGGTGGCATAGCGGATCGGCCGCCTTTTTTGGCTTGGCGGTTCGTCCAGGGAGAAACTTGAATGAGCACTACCTCACTCAGCTCGCTTCTGTCCACCGTTAATCCCAGCAATGAGTCCATCGCCGAGCTGCTGGGGGAATCGAGCGCTTCCGCCGCTTCAACCTCCGGCACTACTTCCGCAGACGCCGACATCCAGGACGCCGTGAACGCCCTGCTGAACTCCTCCACCAGCACTTCCGGCAGTGGCATTGATGTGACGTCGACCGTGGACGCCATACTGGAAGTGGACGCCGCCCCCGAGATCCAGATGCAAAATCAGGTGACGGCCGACAACGCTCAGACCTCAGCCCTCACATCCATTGGAACTGACCTCGCGTCGTTGCAAACCGCCGTGCAAGCTCTTAACGACCCGGCGGGCGCGTTGAGCAACGTCACCGTAAGCTCGTCCAACAACGATGTGGTCAGCGCCACGGCGTCGAACGGTACAGCCGCGGCATCGCATAGCATCGATGTCTTGAGCCTGGCCAGCACTTCGGCAGCCTATTCCGCCCCCCAGCAATCGGCGACCTCCGCACTCCCCATGGGAACGCTCACCATCCAGGTAGGCTCAAATCAGGCGGTTACGATTCCGGTTGACAACTCCCCCGACAACACCGACACGTTGACCGGCTTGGCGGGCTATATCAACAATGCGAAAATGGGAGTAACAGCTTCCGTCGTTACCGAAGGCTCCGGAACCGCGCTTCTCTCTCTGGTCAGCCAGACGTCCGGCTCGGCGGGCAAACTGCAAATCACCGATAACACCAGTACCGGCAACGCCCTCGGTTTCAGCATGGCGACGGACTCCAATGGGAACGCGCTGGGGAGCGACGCGGAACTGACGGTGGACGGCGTCCCGGTGACGAGCAGTAGCAACACCGTCACCGGGGCAATCCCGGGTGTGACTCTGACCTTGTCCGGAACCTCGGACTCTCCGGTCACGCTTGCGGTTCAGCCGGACCTGACCCAGGCAGCCACGGCCGTCAACAATTTCGTGACCGCCTGGAACCAGGTGATGACGGACATCAACAACCAGAACACCGTGAGCACCTCCGGCACGGCGCAGCCGCTCCTGGGAGACCCCTCATTGGACGACTTGCAGTCGCAGTTGCTGAGTGGAATCACCGGCAGCCTCAGCGGCAACAATGGATTGGTCAACCTTCAGTCCGCCGGGATTCAGCTGCAGGGTGATGGCACGCTGTCGGTGGCGAGTAGCTCATCGACAGACAGCATGGACCTTAACGATGCACTGGCCAATGACTTTACTTCCGTCCAGAACCTGTTCCAATCCTCCGGCGGCCCGGGCCAGACGCTCGCATCGGCTCTTACCACGCTCACCAATACCGTCACCGGCCCCTTGAGCGTGGACATGACCGGAATCAGTTCGGAAGTCACCGACCTGAACAGCGAAATCAGTGATTTTCAGTCGAACCTCCAGAACACCCAGACACAACTGATGACTGAATACAGCAACATCAACACCACGCTTGAACAACTGCCTGAGACGATCGCTTCCATTACCAGCCAGATTCAGGCGCTCAACCCACAGACGACACAATCATGAGAAACCCAGCACTCGCTTATCGTCAATCGTCCGTCCAGGGATCCACACCTTTGGGCCGGGTCGTCATGCTTTATGACGGCGCGATCACTTTTCTGAACCGGGCCTTGGCGGCCGTCGAGACCGGTGACATCCAGAAGAAAAGCGACAATCTGAAAGGCGCCTTGGCGATCATCGTACAGCTCGAAGGCAGCCTGAACTTCGAGCAGGGGGGCGAAGTTGCGCAGACGCTCAAAGCGTTCTATTCATACGCACGCGCGCAAGCCCTGAAAGCCAGCCTCGAAAATTCCGTGGAAATGCTCCGCTCGCTGATTCAAGAGTTCACCACAGTTCGCGACGCCTGGCGAGAGGGAGAACGCCGCCTCACGGTCGAGAGCACGAGTCCACCGGCCGAGAGATTGTCGGTTTTCGATTATTGAGCTAGGGGGAACTCGAAAATCGAGTGTCCCGACTCGTTTCCCCTTGCTTGGCACGCAGGCAAGAATCCAGGCTCCGAGGAAGAGACGTGGGCCTCAAAACCAGCGGCGCACGCTACTCAGGCAGATCGAACCTAGAGTCTCTCATGCTTCAACTCGTACACGCCGATAAGAGAAAGACGCCGGTGTAACCGTAATTCGCGCTGAAGGACGCAGTGCTATGGATGACATCGTTCGAGAGTTCCTCGTGGAAAGCAACGAGAACCTTGACCAACTGGATCGCAGCCTGGTGGCTTTGGAGAAGGATCCGAAGGCCCGCGATATGCTCGCCGGCATCTTCCGCACGATTCATACCATAAAAGGCACCTGCGGATTCCTGGGATTCGGCAAGCTCGAGTCCGTCACTCACGTCGGGGAAAGCCTGCTGAGCAAGTTGCGGGACGGCGAACTGCTTCTCGACGCGGAGATCACCTCAGGTCTGCTGGTGATGGTGGACGCGGTGCGCGAGATGCTGGCCAACATCGAGGCTATGGGACAAGAAGGCGAGCAGGACTACACGGCGCTGATTGAGTCCCTGACGCGCTTGCAGAGGGCGAAGCGTGAATCCCCGGCCCCTGCCGCCCAGCCCGCATCTCCGCCTACTTCCATCGGCCCTGCATCGCCCCCTCCGCCGCCCCGGCCCGATTCGCCATTCGAGATCACTGAACCTGATGCCCCGCCTCCGGGCACGGAGGCTGAACCCTCCGCGCCTCGATTGCTCTTTCGGGACCCCCGCGCCGGCAGCATACCGGACGAGGATCGGCGGCTGGGCGAGATCCTGGTGGAACGCGGCAAAACCTCGACCGCGCAGATTACGGCGGCGCTCGACAAACAGCTTTTCGGAGACGCGCGGCCGATGGGCGAGATTCTGGTCGAGAGCGGGTCAGCCAAGCCGCCGGACATCCAGGAGGCCATTCAGGAACAGAAAGAAGTGCGCACGCTCGCGGCCACCGACAGCACCATTCGGGTGGACGTGGGCCTTCTCGACAAGTTGATGAACCTGGTGGGGGAGTTGGTGCTGGCCC
>CAWIUZ010000169.1:0-19416 GCA_963838915.1 uncultured Acidobacteriota bacterium | reverse complement strand
AATCCAGCTCGAAATTGACGAATTTGGGGTCCGTCCCGCGGATCAGTTCGTCGTAGATGACGGCGCCATCCACCGTGGCGTAGTCGAAATTGTGGCCGTGATAAAAGAAATGGCAGCCTGCCTCGCTGATGGTCTTGCCGACTTGATTGAACCATTCCGCGTCCCGCTTGATGGCCTCGAGCGTTTTGCGGTCGCGATCTTCCAAGCTGGACAGCCCTGCGTAGGTAACACCGCATTCCTTAGCGCCCGCAATGTTTTTTTCGAGGTTATGCTTAAGCTGGTACTCCCCAAAATGTGTACTGACGACCTTAAGGCCGTTGTCAGAAAGGATTCGACCCAGTTCTGCGGGTTTCTTGCCATAATAGGTCGAGCTATCCACCTCGGCCTCTTTGTAGCCGATTTCCGCCACCCGCTTGATGGTTCCTTCCAGATCCGTTTTTAGATGGTCGCGTACGGTGTAAAGCTGCAAGCCGATCGGCATGCCATAAGGATTCGCCAGAACTGGCGCGTTTCCGCTCAAGGCCAGGGCGGCGAACCCCATACCAGCGTTTTGCAGGAATTTTCTTCTTGGGATCGAATTTGTCATGAGTTGTGTTGCTCCTCTCTTCAATCCAGTTTTTCTCCCACCACCAGAAGATCGTTCGAATTGGCCGGATCAAACGGCGCCTTAGCGTAATCGCCCCAGTACTGCAGATTGCCAAAGCCGGCTTCCGTCAGAAGCTCGGCAAGTCGATCCCGAAAAAGTGGGATCTGTCGCGAGCTTCTGACCTCGGATTGCCATTTTCCTCCTGCCTTTTGGCGCGTCAGAAACATGGCATGAAAGTTGATCGCCTGTGGTTCATAGTCGGCGAACTTCACCAGCAAGACTTCTTCTTTGCCGGTCTCTCCTGAAAGCACCGGGAACCAATGAGCCTTTTCTTTCCAGCGCAGGTCGTAATTGAGGTTTTGCGTAAAGAACAAGCCCCCGGCGCGCAAGGCTCCGGCGACTCCCTTGAGCGCCGCCGCCAACTGCCCCTCTCCCGAGATTCCGGGCAAGGCATTCCCCAAACAGCAGGCAACGTCGTGAGTTGGGCCGAGTTCCCCTGCTTCTTCCATTCTGAGGACGGATGCCGTGGCTTCGCCGCCGGCTGCGAAGATAGCCTTCGCCTCACGGTCGATTCGTTGCCGGGCGAGCGCCACCATCTCTTCGTCAGCGTCGAAACCAAGCACGCTGAAACCGTCTCGGGCGAGCGCGACCACATGCGCGCCCGTGCCGCAAGCCGGAATCAAAACCCTCCGCCCCGCGCTGCGGGCGAGTTCCACCAGCAACGGGCGTTCGCGCGCCAGGCGCTTCTCCCAGTTAATCACCGCCTCGTAATGTTCCGCGAAGTTGGAGGGCATGGATTACCCCACATAATCTGGTTGCCACCTCATTCCGAGTGGTCATCGGTCACCGACGCACCCAGAGAAACGAACACCAGATGCGTTGTCACCCCCGCGAAAGCGGGGGGCCATTGTTGATCGGGAACACAATGGATTCCCGCTTTCGCGGGAATGACGTGAGTATCGAGAGTACGGAGCGAGGAATGACCGAATCCCAGAGCCTCTTTCCGGATCCGGTCAATGCACATCCTTCCCCGCCGGCCCAGCATTCGCGTTCTGCGGCGATTCCGGAGGCGGCTTGAATATCACCTCGGCCGGGTACTTGGGCTTGATTGCAAGGCCGCGCGCGTCATTATCGCGCACATTAACCGGCGCGAGCAAAGTCACAATATTGCCGGTATCGAGTTCCCGGGCCATGAATTGGAGGCCCGCATCACGACGATGAGACACCGTCACGGCGTCTTTGTTGAAATTCGGAAGCTCGACGTGGAATGCCCCGCTTTCATCCGGCGCCACGCGCGCCACGACAAAGCTCGTCACCGCCCCGTCCGCGATGCGGAAGAAACTGTGCGCCCAGTAAGCCATGTAAGTGATTTCGATCTCATAAGGCCTGCCGCGAAGGGCTTCCGGCAATTCTACTCTTCCGTTGAAAGTCATTGGCGGGAGGTCTTCGCAAGTGACGTCCGCGCCCTTCTCGGCCTCTGAAATCGGGGCAACTGAAAAGGTCACGATCTGGCATCCGGGCGCATACAAAATCACTTTGAGAGATTCTGCGGCTTGATGGTTCACGGAGGTTTCGATCAGATACGAGTTCCTCTCCGGCTCGGGTTTGAGAAACCCACCATTGCCTCCAAAAGGACCCGTTAGAAAGTAACGAACCTGCACCTGCTCCGAGCGCACTTCTGAAGGAAGGCGGATTTCGAACGGCGGCGTTTCGTTCTGCCCCAAGCCTGCTTTAACAGAGAAAAACAGCAGGCCCATCAACACGGAAACGGAGAAGGCAGGAATCGCGAATTGCCTCATAGGATGATTTTACCCTACCGGCCGCTATTTCATGTCGTCAGGCACGGGGATGGTCACTTGCCCTGTGGCGGCCCATTCGGTGCCGCGTTCGAGCGTCAAGATAAAGCCGGGGCTCTGCATGGCCTTCACATCATGTCCTAACGCAGTTTGGAAAACATGGCCAGCTCCAAAGGAAAGTGTCCAGATCAGCGGCTCGTCTTTTCCGGTGCCGCACCCCTCGCCGGGCTTGCGGCAATTGTTGGGGTCATCGAACGCCGAAGCCAGGACGTGGATGTTGGGCTGGAGTGAAAGCTGGTGATAAAGCTCGTCGTTCTCGGCAAAGGTGGCTGGCATCCCCTTGGTGATGGGATGCTCGCGGTCGACGATGGTCACGGTGTAGGGGTGGTACGGGCCGTGCCCAGCGGTCTCGCGCCAGGTCCCTCCCACCAGCTTGTCGAACTCCGGCCAACCCGCGAAAGCGCTCATCGAAAAATGGTAAGAGACAAGTCCCTTGCCGTTCCTCACAAAGTCGAGCAGCGCCTGGCGCGCGCCGTTGTCCCACCAGGGGCCGGCGTTCCTCCAGTCGCTATAATTGAGCAGCAGGACGTCATAAGGCGAAAACGTTACGAGCGTGTTTCCGCGCACTTCTTCATTGACGTGGACGTCGAACTTCCCGGTGCGCTCCAAAATCTCGCGCAGCAGCGGGGTGGTGGCGCGCCAGTCGTGGCCATTGACGCCTGTCAAAATCAGCACTTTGATCTTAGGTGGTGTTTGAGCGGGCAAGGAAGCCAGGCTTGCACAGAGCATCAGAAATGCCAGTAGGATTCGAGACATGATGGTGAAACCTCCGGGCAGTCATTATACAGTCGTTCTCTCCTCCTGCACTTCGATCTTTCCGCTGCCCGGCGCTGTCATCCTGAGTCCTTCGCTTGTCATTCTGAGCGAAGCCAAGAATCCCCGTAGTTCGCTCAGGATAAACTCCGCGAAGGATCTCAGCAGTGCGTCACAAGTGGCGAGAAAGAAAAACTACTGCAGAGATCCTTCGCTGCGCTCAGGATGACAGCAGTTCATGGGCTTTGACCCATTGCTTGGTGCACTGGTACCTCGTTGCTCCGAGATGTGATATTGTTTTCTTCCACCCCAATCTATACGAGGGCTTATGAAATTCAAGACACTTGCTATCCACGCGGGATACGACCCCAAAGAACACTTCGGCGCAGTCATGACCCCAATCTATCAAACGTCCACGTTTGCCTTTCACGGGCCGGGCGAGCATGGTCCCTTCGACTACTCGAGGAGCGGGAATCCAACCCGCAAGGCGCTGGAGTCCTGCCTCGCGGCATTAGAGGGCGGGACTGCCGGCTTCGCGTTCGCAACCGGCATGGCGGCCGAGACGACCCTGCTCATGATGTTCGAAGCCGGCGACACCATCGTCGTGCACGAGGACCTTTATGGCGGCACCTACCGCCTGTTCGAATCGGTCTTGGCAAACAAGCGGATCCACGCCCACTACGTCGATCTGCGAAATCTCGCCAAGTTCGCCGAGGCGCTTGCCGCTGCGCCCAAAGCGGTGTGGGTGGAGTCGCCCACGAATCCCCTCATGAATCTGGTGGACATCCGCGCGGTCTCCGACCTGGCGCACCGGCGCGGAGCGCTGGTCATCTGCGACAACACGTTTCTTTCGCCCTATTTTCAGCAGCCCCTCGAGTTGGGCGCGGATATCGTGGTGCACTCCACCACAAAATACATCAACGGCCACTCGGACGTGGTGGGCGGCGGGCTGGTGGTGAAAGACCCTGGTCTCGCTGAACGGATTTACTTTTTGCAGAATGCTATGGGGACTTGCGCCGGGCCGCAGGACTGTTTTCTCGTTCTGCGGGGTATCAAAACCCTCGCCGTGCGCATGGAAGAGCACAACCGCAACGCGTTGGAAATTGCCCGCTGGCTCGAGAAGCATCCCCAGGTCTCCGCCGTGCTGCACCCCGGTCTGGAAAGCCACCCGCAGCACATGCTGGCTTTGCGGCAAGCGCAGGGATTTGGGGGGACGTTTTCCTTCCGCGTGCGGGGAGGTGAAGATGCCGTTAAGCGGGCATTGTCACGTCTCCGGGTTTTTACCCTTGCCGAGTCGCTGGGAGGCGTGGAATCTCTAATCGAGCACCCTTGCACGATGAGCCACGCCTCGGTGCCTCCGGATGTCCAAGCAAAGATGGGAATCACGCCTGACCTGATCCGCGTTTCGGTGGGCCTCGAGGATGTAGGAGACTTGATCGCTGATCTTGACGCTGCCCTCGCGAGTAAGTAGCGCCGACCTTTAGAGCCTGCCCTGAGCGGAGCGAAGGGTCGGCAGATGCTGGCCTAAAGGCCAGCGCTACCGCGAGGCCAGGACGCGACCACCGGCAGGGGGCACTTGCCCCGTCTCCCGAAATGCTGTTAAATTATGAAGAAATGATTACTCAACAACAATATGAATCGGTGGTCGGCCGCGCGTCGCAGATGCTTGCACGCGCTGGCATTGTGCTCACGCGGGAGGAACGTGCCCGCTTCGAGGTGGCGGATTTCGGCTTGGGAGAACTCGAAAAGACCGGCCTCGAGATCATCACCTACATCAACACGGATCGTGTGTGCGCCAAGGAACTGGTCCTGCTGCCTCATCAAACCTGTCCGGAGCACAGGCACCCGACGGCAGGCACCAGGCTTGGCAAGGAAGAGACGTTCCGTTGCCGCTGGGGAACGGTCTATCTCTACGTGCCCGGCCCCGCTGAGGCGCAGCCGGCCTGCCGTCCTCCGGAAGGTTCGGAGGCTTACTACACGGTGACCTGCCAAATCTGCCTGAAGCCCGGCGAGCAATACACTCTCGTCCCCGATACGCTGCATTGGTTCCAGGGAGGGCCGGAAGGCGCTATCGTCTCCGAATTCTCAACCCGCAGCACCGATGACCAGGATGTCTTCACCGACCCGCGGATCAAACGCGCGCCCGAGGTCGCCTAGGCTTGAATTGGTGTGGAGCGCTGAAATCCCTGACACAGCCCTCGCCCCACGGCAGGGAAGGCGCGGAAGAATCAAAACACCTCACGCAAAGTCGCCAAGACGCAAAAAAACGCAAAGCTGAAGCCCGTCTTATTCCTTGCGACCTTTGCGCCTTAGCGTGAAACTGGTTTGCCCGTTTAGCGATTAATTCACAAGTTCTGAGGCATCCTCATCCGCCGCGAGAGGAGCATTCCTTCTATGAGGTGGGTTCCTATCTTGCTTCTCGCAATTCCAAACCTTGCGGTGACGAACGGATCGAACGAAACGACGATCGAGACGCGCCGCGCGCAACTCAGTGCGGCGCTCCAGCAACAGTGGGAATATGAGCTGCGAACCCATCCCGAGATGGCAACATATATCGGCGACAATCGATACAATGACCGCCTTAGCGATCATTCCGCTGCAACGTACGCCCAGGAACTCGAGCACGCCAAGCAAACCCTCGAGAGCATCGAAGCGATCTCAACTGACGGCTTTCCGGCGCAGGAGCAGTTGAATAAGCTTCTCATGGTTCGCCGCCTGCGCGAGCACATCGAAGCCTACGGATTCAAAGATTGGGAGATGCCGGTCGACCAGTTTGGCGGCATCCATTTGAGTTATGCAGCCCTGCCCTCGGCCACCCCCTTCCGCTCCGTGAAGGACTATGAGGATTATCTTTCTCGCCTGCACCAGATCCCGCGCGTCTTTGACGAGATCAGGGAGAATATGCAGCTCGGGCTGCGCGACAACCTGGTTCCGCCGCGATACTTACTGGAGAAAGTCGTCGTCCAGGCCCAGGATATTGCGGACAAGTCCGCGCACGACAGCCCCTTTACGCAGCCCGTGTTCAAGTTTCCCGCCGGCATCCCGGAGGCTGAACAACAGCGACTGCACGATGCCACCCTTGCCGCCGTGAAGAATGAGGTGGCGCCCGCCTACGCGAGTTTTGCAGCCTTTGTGCGCACTCAATACGCCCCTCACGGCCGCGCCGATTACGGCATCTGGGCGCTGCCGCAGGGCGACGCCCGCTACCGGTTCGGCGTTCGGCAAATGACCACGACCGATCTCGGCCCGGAAGAGATTCACCAGATGGGCCTGAAGCAAGTGGCGGAGATTGAGAACCAAATGCTCGCGCTCGCTCGCCGGCAGGGCTTTTCGGACCTGGCGAGCTTCAACGCGCACATCCGCCAGGATCGTGATCTCTATGGGCAATCCGGTCAGCAAATCCTGGAACTCTATCAGCACTACACCGACCAGATGTATGCGAAGCTTCCGCAGCTTTTCGGACATTTGCCGAAGACCAAACTGGAAGTGATCCCGATGGAGGCGTTTCGCGCCCCCGATTCCGTCCCTGCCGACTACTCGCCGGGCTCGGGCGACGGTTCACGCCCCGGCCGCATCAACGTCAATGAATACGACCCTCAGCATCGGCTGCTGCTGAATGTCGAGGCGATCGCCTATCACGAGGGCATCCCGGGCCATCATCTCCAGTTCTCCATCGCCCAGCAATTGCCCACTCTCCCGCCGTTCCGCAGGTTTGCTTCTTACAATGCCTATTCCGAGGGCTGGGCGTTCTACGCCGAACGCTTAGGCAAAGAAGCGGGTTTCTACCAGGATCCCTATAGCGAATATGGACGCTTGGAAAATGAGATGTGGCGTTCGGTGCGTCTGGTAGTGGATACGGGTGTACACTACAAGCACTGGTCGCGCCAGCAGATGGTGGACTTCTTCCGCCAACACACCGCCATGGATGAGCCCAACATTCAAACCGAAGTGGACCGCTACATCGCTTGGCCCGGGCAGGCGCTGGCTTACAAACTCGGCCAGATGAAAATCCTCGAGCTGCGCGAGCGCGCCCAAGACGCCCTGGGTGATAAGTTCGACCTCCGCGCCTTTCACGATGCCGTGCTCGCCGACGGTCCCCTCCCCCTCGACGTGTTGGAATCGAGAATTAATGCCTGGATCGGCCCCAAGCACTAACCAAGTGTGACAAAGGCTTCTACTTCCCACGGCCAAGCCCGCAAACGATTCCATTACCCTTCGTTGAATCTTAGAGGAGCTTGCATGTATACTGTCGGCTTGTTTGCTTGGGCTTTCAGCCAATGTAAGCGCATGAGCAGTCGCCCCATGGCTCTGGGCCGCAAGGCGAACCGCCCCTCGAAGGCCGAAAGGGTATCAGCCCGTCGGCTGACGGGCTGAAGAAAGGCGATAAACGACATGAGAGCAGCAGTCTTTTACGGGCCGCGAGAACGTCCGGATCGAGGACGTCGCGAAGCCCACGTCGGGACCCGGTGAGGTTGTCTTGCGCGTACAGCGCTGTTCCGTGTGCGGCACGGACAAGCGCATCTACACCCACGGGCAAAAAAACGTAGTGCCGCCGGCGATCACCGGGCATGAGATTGTCGGTACGGTCCAGGAGATCGGACCCGGTGTGGATGGCGGGCTGCGCATCGGCCAGCGGGTGGTGGTTGCCACAGTGGTGGGCTGCGGAAAGTGCATTTATTGCCGGCGCAAGCAGTACAACTTGTGCGACTCCTTCACCGCGGTGGGCTACGATTATGCCGGAGGATTCGCCGAGTACGTCAAGATTCCCGCCGCGGCGGTAGCTCAGGGCAACGTGATTCCAATCCCCACTTCCATGTCCGTCGAGCGCGCAGCGCTTATCGAACCGCTTTCCTGCGTCTTGAATGGCCAGGAGTACCTGTCACCCCAGCCGGGGGACCGCGCCGTGGTGTTCGGGGCCGGACCGATCGGACTGATGCACGCCAGCATCCTGAAAGCGCGAGGCTGCGCGCCGGTGCTGGTATCAGAACGTCTCGCAGGAACGTTTAGATTACGTGAGCGAGTTCGGAGTGGGCCAACCGGTGAACACTTCAACCGGGAACGCGCTGGATAAAATCATGGCGGCTGGCGGGGGAGAGAAATTCGATGTCGCCATCGTCGCCTGTTCCGTCAAGGCCGCCCAGGCCGACGCGCTGAAGCTGGTTCGCAAGAAAGCGCGAGTTTCATTCTTTGCCGGCGTGCCCAAGGACAACCCGGTTCTGGACCTTGACGCCAATCTCATTCATTACAACGAAATCTCCGTCTTTGGCTGCTTTGCTTCCAACCTCCAGCACTATCACCAGGCGCTCGAAATGGTCTCCCGCAACGACTTGCCCTGGGACCGCTTTCTCACCCACCGGTTCAAGCTTCAGGATATGGTGAAGGCCTACGCCGTGGTCGAAGCGGGACAAGGAATCAAGACAGTCATTGACTGCGAATAAGCAACTGCGGGGATTCTTCGGCCCCAAATGATGGGGCCTCAGAATGACAGCGATCCTACAGAGACAATCACCATGGACAAGGAATCTCTGACGCAATTAATTGCCATCTCGCACGCCGTGGGCGCGAATCTCGACTATGTCCAGGCGGGCGGCGGCAATACTTCGGTGAAATCCCAGGACGGGCGGACGATGGCCATCAAGGCCAGCGGCACGGCGCTGACGGCGATGAGTGAGACCGCCGGCTGGGTCGAACTGGAGACGGCGGGAGTGTTGAGCATATTCGATCGCACCGACCTCGCCGCGCTGGAGTCGAGCCCCCGCGAAGCGCGCGTACTTCAGCATCTCTCCTCCGCGGTCATTGGCGGCGCGGGGCGGCCCTCGGTTGAGTCGGCGCTCCACGCCATGCTCGGGCACGTGGTCATCCACACTCACCCCGTGGCTGCCAACGCTTTGAATTGCGGGCCCGGGCTGAGCGCATTAAAGGAAATTACACCGGCAGGCGAACTCCCGCCGCTCTGGGTGCCTTACACCGATCCCGGCTGGCGCCTCGCCAATACCATCAAGGCGGCGGCAGAGGCCTACGACAAGGAGCACCACCATCGCCCAGATGTGATTTTCATGGAGAACCATGGCCTTCTCGTCTCGGCTCCCGAGGCGCCGGCCTGCGTGGCGCTCCATAATGAATGGGTGGCGCGATGCGAGCGCTACTTCGCCCCGCAAGCTCCGCCACTCGGTGCGCCCGCGAGCTTGGATTCCTCGGCCATGCGCAACGCGATGGTCTCATTGCGCCGCGCATGGAAGGAGGCGCGCGGAAGCACGCCTTTCATCCGCTTAACGGATGAGGCGGAACTGGCCGGCGTCGCGTGTGACGAAAGGGCGGAGACCTTGGCTGCCGGGTCGTTGACGCCCGACCATATCGTTTACAACGGCGCGCGCGCGATTGTGGGCGATTCAATCGACGAAGTGGCGTCGAAGCTCAAACCCGCATTGAACGAACTGGCTCCGCCGCGCGTGGCCATTGTTCGAAACGTGGGGACCTTCCTGCTTGCCGACAACGCCGCAAAGCTCGATGCCGCCGAGGCCTTGGGCGTTGCCGCCGCCAAGATTATACGTATGGCGATGGGGCGCGGCGGCCCGCACAACCTTGCCCCGGCTTTCGCCGAGTTCATCATCAATTGGGAAGTGGAACACTACCGCGCGGCTCTGTTTGACGCTGCTGCGGCTCCCCTGGCCCGTAAAGTTGCCTTGGTGACGGGCGCGGCATCCGGCCTGGGCCGCGGCATTGCCCAGGGTCTGGTAAAAGCGGGCGCGGCGGTGGCCTTCTGCGATGTTGACGATTCAGGCACGGAAGAAGCGGCCTCGGCCTCGGCGGACACCTCGCGGGCCCTCCCCGTGCACATGGATGTTACCGACGAAAACTCTGTGGCGCGCGCCTTTGACACGCTCTTGCGCCACTGGGGTGGCCTGGACATCGCGGTTTGCGCTGCGGGCGTCGCCCCAGCCTACGAGTTGGTCGAGATGCCGGTGGATAAGTGGCGCCAAGCCCTGGAAATCAATCTCACCGGCTATTTTTTGGTGGCGCGGGAAGCGGCTCGCATAATGCGGGCGCAGGGCGATGGCGGCGCCATGATCATGCTTTCCTCGAAAAGCGGCTTGGACGCTTCGAAGGCTAATTCCGCCTACAACGCAACGAAGGCCGGCGAGCTCCACTTGATGCGCGGCTGGGCGCTCGAACTGGGGGCCGACGGCATCCGCGTCAATGGCGTCGCCCCGGGCAATGTCTTCGAAGGGTCCAAGATCTGGAACCCGGAGTACATCAAAACCGCCGCGCGCAAAAAGGGGATCAAGCCCGAAGAAGTCATTCCCTACTACGTTTCGCTGACTGCGCTTAAGCGTGACATCAAGCATGATGACGTTAACGCCGCCATCGTCTTCCTGTGCTCCGACGCCGCGCGCTGCATAACCGGCCAGACCCTGGTAGTGGACAGCGGGCAGGTGATGGTTCGATAGCCGCTGGGACTTCGAAGCGAAATGTAGCGCCGACCTTCAGGGCCCGCCCTGAGCGGAGCGAAGGGTCGGCATGTGCTGACCTACTGAGGGTTACATAATATAGTGACGGACCAACCCCCTCACCTGTCCGTCGGCTGACGGACACCCTCTCCCGCAAGGGGGCGAGGGCATAAACTCGGGTGATTTCTCCCCTCGTCCCCTTGGGGAAGAGGGGTCGGGGAGTGAGGGGGTTTGTCACTTAATTCTGCAATCCTCCGTAAAGGTCAGCGCTACGAATCAACAAGAGCACCGATGAGTACTTTACCATTGCAAAATACGGCCCAGCTCGAGACGCAGCTCTATCAGGGAGGACTGGACGAGCGCCTGCGTGCGCTCAACGAATTGTGCGCCCAACTCGGCCCCAGAACAAAGCGCGGCACTAACTGCCACATCCACACCAACGAGTCGTTCAGCGTCTTTCGCTCCCCAACGGAAGCTGTGTGGCAGGCGGCGCGGGAAGGCCTGGCGGTCCTAGGCATCAACGACCACTACACGATTGCCGGGCACGCGGAATTCCGCGCCGCCTGTGAGATTGCGGGCATTGCGCCGACGTTTTCTTTCGAGGCCGTGGCAATGGACCGTGAAGCCGAGACGGCAGGCCTGCTGCTCAATGACCCTGATAATCCAGGCCGTGTATATCTGTGCGGCAAGGGCGTAACCCGGGTTCCGCCCGATTCTTCCGCCGAAACGCAGAACCTCAAGCGCATGCGAGCGGCCCTCGAGCGCCGGAATCGCGAGATCACCGCAAAGGTCGGCGCGCTCTTCGAGGAGCGAATGCATGCCGTAGGCCCCACCTGGGAGTCTGTGCAGAGCTTGACGCCGCGCGGCAATGCCACGGAGCGGCACGTGGCCTGGGCCACGCTATCGAGCTTGCGCCAGTGGGCCGCGACCGAGGGAGTGCCTCTCGCTGAGGCGATCACGAAATGTTGTGGCGCAGCGCCGCCGCCTAGCGCCGACGATGCCGCTCTCCAGATCTTTCTGCGCGCCAAACTTCTAAAGGCGGGCGCTCCGTGCTTCGTGCGCGAGTACGAAGAGGCCTTTGTTTCCGTGGCAGAACTGCGCAGGATCTTCCTGGCTTTTGGGTCCATCCCCACTTATCCAATCCTCGGGAATCCCATCACTTCCGGCGAAAGAGATGTCGAGGCGCTTCTTGACCGGCTAGAGGCGGCGGGCTTTTACGCCGTCGAGGTCATCCCGCATCGCAACACACGCGAGCGTCTGGCGGAGATCGTCTCGACGGCGCGGCGCCGCTGGTGGCCCGTCTTCAATGGCACGGAACACAACACGCCCGAGGCTAAGCCCATCCTCGACCCCTACGCGCTTGACCCGGATTTTGAGCCCTGGTTCCGGGAAAGCACCGCGCTGCTGCTCGGCCACCAGCGGCTGGTCGCACAGGGCCAGCCAGGTTTCGTCGATCTTGAAGGCCGGCCGACGATTGCCGACCCCCGTACTCGGTTCGAGCACTTCAGCCAGGATTCAGGATTCGGGATTCGGGATTCAGGCTCCGGTCCTCAGCAGTTAGCGTGAAGGAGCCTGAGGGAAAACTAACTTCAAAAGGCCAAATTCGGACTATCCCCCCTGAATCCTGAATCCCGAATCCTGGATCCTTTTCCTGAATCCTTTTCTTGCTTTTTTGCCCTTGTTGGCGGAATATAACCCGTTTGGTTTGACGAATTAATTATCTAATTGAGAGGCGGAGGACGAGCAAAGTGGCAAAAAAAGAGATTGCGATAACGAAACCAAAGGGGAAGTTGGGGGTTCTTACGGTTGGCATGGGAGCGGTGGCGACAACCATGATCGCCGGTGTCGAAGCGGTGCGCAAAAAGATAGCGTTGCCGATTGGGTCGCTCACCCAGATGGGCACCATACGCCTGGGAAAGCGCACCGAGAAGCGGATTCCGTTGATCAAAGAGTTCGTGCCATTGGCTAATCTCGACGATCTGGTTTTTGGCGGCTGGGACCTTTTCACGGACACTGCTTACGAAGCTGCCAGTAAAGCCGGGGTGCTGGAAAAAGGCCAAGTTGAGCAGTTGAAGGACTTTCTTCAGGAATTGCGGCCCATGCCTGCCGCGTTCGAGCAGAAGTGGGTGAAGCGGCTTCATCCCAACAACGTGAAGACCGGCAAAACAAAGATGGATCTTGCCGAGCAAGTGATGAAGGATATCGAGGGGTTCAAGAAGCGATCCGGCGCTGACCGGCTGGTGATGATCTGGTGCGGCTCGACGGAAGTTTATACGAAGCCCCATCCGGTTCATGACACGCTCGAGACTTTCGAGGAAGGTTTGAAAACAAGCAGCCCGGATATCTCTCCCAGCATGATTTATGCTTACGCGGCATTGAAGCTGGGTGTTCCGCACGCCAACGGTGCGCCCCACATCACCACGGATATTCCTGCTCTCACTGCCTTAGCGTTGCAGAAGAAAGTGCCCGTGTGCGGCAAAGACTTCAAGTCAGGGCAGACGTTCATGAAGACCCTCCTGGCGCCCGGCATCAAGGCGAAACTGCTGGGGTTGAAGGGATGGTTTTCAACCAACATTCTGGGCAACCGCGACGGTGAGGTGCTGGACGATCCCGAAGCTTTCCGCAGCAAGGAAGAAAGCAAGCTTTCGGTGCTCGAGTACATCATTCAGCCGGATCTCTATCCCCAACTGTACGAAAATTACTACCACAAAGTGCGGATCGAGTACTATCCGCCGCGGGGCGATAACAAGGAAAGCTGGGATAACCTTGATATCTTCGGCTGGCTCGGCTACCCGATGCAGATCAAGGTGAACTGCCTCTTCCGGGATTCGATTCTTGCCGCTCCCATGGCCTTGGACCTTGTTCTTTTCATGGATCTCGCACAACGCTGCCCGGGCCTGGCGAAGATGGGAATCCAGGAATGGCTGTCCTTTTACTTCAAGAGCCCCATGTGCCATACCAGTGTTTACCCCGAACATGATGTCTTTATTCAACTCATGAAACTTAAAAATACACTCCGGCACCTGCGCGGCGAAGAACTGATCACTCACTTGGGATTGGAGTATTACGACTAACAGGGGCAGATGGGCAGTGGGCAGGTAGGCAGATGGGCGCGGCAGTGGCCGGCGCGATCCTGTTGCCTGCGTGGTGAAGAGACCGAAGCACTGATTGCGAGTGTTTCAGCTCTGGAATCTGAAATCTGCAATCTGAGATTTGCTTGCGCCTTTGCCGCGCACGTGCTGGGAGCAATCGATGCCGGTGATTTTGAATTCTGCCCCCTGCCAACTGCCTTCTGCTGTCTGCCTACTGCCTATCTGCCCATCTGCCCATTACCCTTTGCCTGAGGCCTCATGACCGTGCCCATTCCCTCTGAAATGCGCGCCCTGGTTCTCGATGGGACCGGCTTCGCTCACCTGCAAGTGCGGCGAGTGCCGGTTCCTCGTCCCGGGCCGCGTCAAATGCTGGCCCGAGTGGACGCGGCGGGGATTTGCACCTCCCTCATCAAACTCGTCGAGCAGGGCCCGGCGCACGCTCAGGTGTATGGGTGGGATCTTGAACGCTTTCCCCTGATTCTTGGCGACGAGGGCTGCGTAACGCTCGTCCAGGTGGGCCAGGAACTGACGAATCGATACCACCCGGGCGAGCGATACGTCGTTCAGCCCGCCGTCGATCACCCGCCTATCAACTACCGGGAGCGTTATCGAGACGGGGGTCGAGGCGTCGCCAAGGTCGCCGTCGGCTACACACTGCCGGGACACCTCGCGGAGTATATCCTCATCCTGGAAGAGGCGGTGGCTGCGGGCTGTCTTCTCCCCGTGCCGAGCCCCTCTTTCCCCTTCGCACATGCGGCGCTCAGCGAGCCGGTGTCTTGCTGCGTCTCGGCTCAAGACCATCACGTGCATCTGGTGCAGCAGGCGCCGGCGGGGCCACGGCAGGTCATTAAAGGGCTCAAGCCTGGCGGCGTAACCGTGGTGATCGGCGCCGGGGCGATGGGCCGGATGCATGTGGACGTTGCACTCAGCCACCAACCGCGCGCCCTCGCGGTGGCCGACCTCGTTGAGGCACGCTTGGAGTTGGTGAAAACGTTGTTCGGTTCGCGCGCCGCCAAACTCGGAGTTGACCTTCAGGTCGTCAACCCGGCATCAACGGATTTGCGCAAGATCGTAAACGAACTCACGGACTACCGCGGAGCCGATGATGTCATCGTCGCCGTAGGTTCAAAGCAGGCCATTGAGAATGCTCAAGGCCTGGTCGGGCGCGGCGCCGTCCTGGACCTGTTCGGTGGCCTGAAAAAAGGCGAAGACATTATCGGCTTCGATACAGGAATCATCCACTACAAGGAAATCAACGTCACGGGTTCCAGCGGAGGCTCTCCCTGGGACATCGCACGGACTTTGGAATTGATGGCGAAGGGTGAAATCAACGCCGAACGCCACATTACTCGCATTGGCGACTTGGAACACGCTATCGAGTTTTTGAGAATGATCAAGGCCCAAGAGATCGATGGCAAAGCCGTGGTTTACCCACACCGGCCCAGCGGTGAAATCAGGGCTGTGGCCTCTTGGAGCGCCAAGGACGAGGCGGAGTACTTAAAGCAGTGACGAGTGACAAGTGACGAGTGACGAGCAGGAGCCAGGAGTCGGAAGACAGGAGTCAGAATCGGAGCACTTTCGACTTTCGACTCTCGACTCGCGACTCGTTCAGGGCAACCCCACTCCCCAGCCTGGTCACTAGTGCTCAGCTGAATTAGTAAGCGAACTTATTCGTGGGAAGCGGAAGGGGGCTTCAGCCCCGCCGCTAATCTCGTGAGGTAATTCCGGGGCTTTAGCCCCTGAAGCAGCTTGCCTTCAGGGCCTAAAGGCCCTTCTAACCATGCGCCCTTACACGGCGGGGCTAAAGCCCCGCCCTTCCCCCCAATCCGTCGATAAGGGAGGTCGAGGGCGGTAGGGCCCATGGCCTCGCGCCTCTATGCCGCACGCGACTGGACCCGGGCGGTGTAGGGGTAGGGCTTGCCCTACCCTCGTCAGGACCAGCAGAAACGCGGGGACGGCAAACGCCCCCCTACGGCGGGTCGGTTATCGACGGATTGGGCCCTTCCGAGGGCCACTTGAAATTGCGCTCATTAAACCAACGAAGCACCAGCCCCTTCCGCCAACGCACGTTCGTTGGCTTCGGCTTCGGGCCGATCCAAGCGGGCCTTTTTCTCTACGAAGCTTTCCGGTCCGGGAGTTTCGGCCGGCTGGTGGTTGCGGAAGTCGCGCCTGAACTCGTGGGCGCGGTGCGGAAGGCGGGAGGCCGTTTCTCGGTGAACATTGCTCACTCGGACCGCATCGAGCGCGTGGAGATTGGACGCATTGAAATCGAAGATCCCGGCGCTCGGTCCGGCCAGGACCGTCTGGCGGAAGCGATCGCGGAAGCTGAGGAGATTGCCACCGCGGTCCCCAGCGTGGAATTCTACGCCTCGCCAGGCCCCGGCAGTATTCATCGGCTCCTGGCCGGGGGCCTGCGGCGCAAGGCCGCTATAAATGGCCGGCGGGCGATCGTTTACGCCGCTGAAAACCACAATCACGCGGCGGAAATCCTGGAAGCGAAAGTCCTGGAAGGGATCCCGGAAAGCGAGAGAGAGCATGTCGCAAGCCATGTTCGATTCCTGAACACGGTGATCGGAAAAATGAGCGGAGTGGTCTCCGATCCGGACGAAATCAGGCTGCAAGGCCTGGCCACCGTAGCTCCTGGCGGACAGCGTGCCTTTCTTGTCGAAGCGTTTAACCGGATCCTGATTTCACGGATTCGATTTCCATTGAGCGCTGACGCACCGGAGTTTGAGCGGGGCATAAACGTCTTTGAGGAGAAGGACGACCTGTTGCCTTTCGAAGAAGCCAAGCTCTACGGGCACAATTCCACCCATGCGCTCGCCGCCTACGTCGGCGCCTTGCGCGGCGTGGAGCGCATTGCCGATCTCAACAAATACCCTGATATCCTTTCGTTCCTCCGCACCGCCTTCATACAAGAATCCGGGGAAGCCTTGGTGCGCAAGCACGTGGGCCAGGACCGCCTCTTCACTCACGAAGGCTATCGCGAATACGCGGATGACCTGCTCGCACGCATGGTTAATCCTTTCCTTAACGATACCGTCGAAAGGGTCGGACGCGATCCGCGGCGCAAACTGGGATGGGACGATCGCTTGGTCGGCACCCTGCGCGTGGCGCTCGAGCAGGGCATCAAGCCGGCGCGTTACGCTTTCGGGACAGCAGCCGCCCTGGCTGCGTTGGACCGCGACACACTTGAGACGCATGTCCCGGTTGCACACTGGCTGGACCCGTTGTGGCAAACGGCCTCGCCTGATAAGCTGGAAAAAGAGAGCGTCGTCGGGTTGATCGAAGAAGGCCGCAATCGGCTCCGGCAGTGGCGGGCTTCGGGCTTTCAGAACCTCGAGGCGTTATTCCCGGCATAGTTGGCGGAAGGTCTCCGGAGCGGGGCTGAACAGAATTGATTTGGCATTATCTTATCGAAGGGCCTTGGCTGGTCTTTTGCGTCTATTGGGCCGTGGGCGCGCTGAAGACGCGCAGGACTGTGAGCACAGAGTCCTTTGTCGCCCGTGCCCGCCACCTCATTCTGGAAATCTGCGGTTTCGTCCTGCTGTTCGGCGGCTTCATGGATATCGGTGTGCTTGGTGAGCGAGTTTTCCATCGTACCCACGCGACCTTGCTTACAGCGGTCGCACTCACTTGGATTGGCATCGCTCTCGCCTTGTGGGCGCGCTGGCACCTGGGGCAGTATTGGAGCGGCAGAATCACCCTGAAGGAGGACCACAAATTGATCCGCACCGGTCCCTACGCCCATTTCCGGCATCCGATCTATTCCGGGATCATTCTCGCCGCGATCGGCACAGCTCTGGCGATTGACGAATGGCGAGGAATTGCGGGGGTCGCTATCATCGTCCTTGCTTACTTGATCAAGGGGACGAAAGAGGAGTCCGTTCTGGCCGCACAGTTCGGCGAAGAGTTCAAGGAGCACCGCCGGCACACCGGGTTTCTGTTTCCAAAGTTCTAAACAGCGAATCCCGCCAGTGAGCCGGGTAGCGCGGACCGCCGTTTTTGCGGACCGCGGTTCTTCCTTCGAAAACGCCGCGGACCACAGAGTCGGTGGTCCGCGCTACCTGCTATTGACAAGTAACATTCACGGCTCTACGCTTCCAGCGGTCGGCAGCACCTTCGGAGTTCGCCCGGCGGCGCACCGGTGCGGGAGAACACCCAATGAGAAACCCCCCCGTACTCTTTTTTCTGGTTGCACCCATTCCGGCTCCGCGCCATCGGAAGCGCTGGGTCTTTCTGGTAGCAGTGCTGCTTTGCTCGGTTCTTTTCACTTGGGGCCTAAACTACGCTCTTGTTGATCGGGACGTGAGTCAGGCGCTCAACGCCGATGCGAGGAATGCAGGTTACTCCATCTCTGCTCATTACCGTTTCTATATCGACCCATCGACATTGGTTCTCGACCTTCACGACGTTTCAGCCGCTTCTCCTCTGGACCTTTTTCGGGGGCTGTTTCAGTCGGCTTCGGCTCTCGCTTCATCAGGCAGAAGCTTCGATCACGTGATTCTGGCGCGGGGCGGCACGCCCGTGTTTTTGATGACGGGCGACGACTTTCGCGAGCTTGGAGTTGAATACAGTGGCGGCCAGAACCCCGTCTACCTGATCAGGACACTCCCGGAAAAGCTGTACAAGCCGAGTGGCGAGGCGGCGTTTGGACATTGGGCGGGTGGTATGCTCGGTGTTCTTGGCAAGCAGATGCAGGACGCCACCGAGGCCGGACGAAGCTGGGCCGGTACACAGTGATGGCACAGTTCGCCCTGGAACTGGCCGGGGGCTGGCGCAGACTTCGTTGTGTGAAGTCTGCGATGTCCCTAAGGACAGGCTAGAGGAGCCTACCCTAGACCGCGCCTACCTCTCTAGAATGGGACCAATCTGGGAGAAGTCCGTGAAATTGGACACGTATCCCTGTGGGAACATCTTGTTCATGCGACTCTCAAAATCAGCATGACGACGGTGCGAAGGTCCGTTTTCTGGGTTTACCACAACGATCTCGACTTCCTCCCTTCGTCTAGTCCCCAACGTTGACCGAAACAGCCATTGCGCGTAGAAATCAGTCGGGGCCGCGGAGAATCCTACGATCACGACCTTGGAGGCAGCCAAAAGCCTCAGCCTGGCCTGACCCCAAACGGCCCGGATTATTGGGTTCTCGGCTACGGGTTTCTTCACCAGCGGCGGGACCAAGAAGGGTTCCATCTCAGTGCCGCAGCGAGCGCAGGTCACGGTCCCCGCAAACTCAAATCCTCTGGCTCGACGGAGGCAGTCTTGCGTGTCAGCTCTAATCTCCATTTTGGAGGGATTGGGGCACCGGGGATTTGCGCATTGGAACCAATTTAGGGAGCCATGCATTTTCAAAAACATCGGCGCTTCTGAAGCGGACCCGGTCCTCACGCCCTCTTCTCCGAACACCATGTTCACGAAGTTTTGGTAGGCACCGGCCTTAATTACCCACCCGCTTCCCATCTTGTTCTCCATGAATTCTTGGTCCAGAAGGAGGTCCCAGTTAAAGGTGCCACCGGCTGGCACCAGGACTTCGCCGGCACCGCGATCGACCGCACGGGGCGCCTGTCGATCTGGCTTGCGCTGAACGACCTCCCGCCCCCGAGCGGGGAACGCTGCGGTTCCTCTCCGGGGCGTTTCGAGAGGGACCGCTCGGTCAGGGCCGCGGGCTGGACCTGTTCGTT
>CAWIUZ010000168.1:0-10827 GCA_963838915.1 uncultured Acidobacteriota bacterium | reverse complement strand
CGTGGCGGGCATCGCCGGCGGAGCGGCCGTGACGCGCTTCCTCTCCAGCCTGCTTTTTGGCCTGAAGGCGAGCGATCCGGTCACGATCGCAGGTGTGTCGTTGATCCTGATTGCCGTGGCGTTCGTGGCCTGCTACCTGCCGGCGCGCCGCGCGACGAAAGTCGATCCCATGGTGGCATTGCGGTACGAGTAGGTGCGAGGTGCCGGGTGTCAGGTGTCAGGGCACAAGGAACAGGGAACAGGGAACAGGGCAGGCAAGTTCAACGGTTGTCAACGTAAGCCCTGTGCTGTCATTCTGAGCGAAGCGAAGAATCTCAGCAGTTTTTCGCAGGCCGTCGCAGAGGCAGGAACTGCGGGGATCCTTCGCTTCGCTCAGGATGACAACCGAGCGCTCAGGATGACAACCCTTTCCACTTTTACACTTTCTAACTTCTGCCGCTAACCTTTTCCAGGGAAGAACGTCTACCCTCAATGGGATCTCTATGGTAGAATGTCTACCATCATGAAAAAAGCGACTGCGGAACGCGTGGAATTGTTGCAAGGGACGCTCGACATGCTGATTCTTCGCACGCTCCTTTTGGGAGCTGCGCACGGCCATGAGATTGCCAAGCACATCCAGCGAACGACCGACTATCTCCTCCAGGTCGAGCACGGTTCTCTTTACCCCGCCTTGCATCGGCTGGAGCGCCAGGGCTGGGTGGTCTCCCGGTGGGAAGCAGCCAAAGACAGAAATCGGGAGTTCAAGTACTACCACCTGACGGCGGCCGGAAGAAAGCAGTTGGCGCGCGAGGCGTCGAAATGGAAGCAATTGGTCGCAGCCATTTCGAGGGTGATGGCGCCGGCGTAGGAACTTGCGGGAGCGAGAGTTAACCACTGCCTTCTCCCGTGGGGAGAGGGTGTCGCGCTGCCGGCGTTGTCATCAGCCGGAGCGCGACGGGTGAGGGGTCATTTGCCCGGTCTGGCGTCAATTGTGGCCTTCGGAACCAACCCCTCACCCGTCCGTCGACAGCTGAAGAAAACGCTGTCGCCGGACACCCTCTCCCCAAGGGAGAGGGCTGCTCGATTGGAGGTCGTAATGAAACTCTGGCGGAGTTGGCGCAAGCGGCAGCAATCTCGTGAAGACGACATGCGGAGAGAACTCAGCGCCGATCTCGAACTGGAAGCGGAAGAGCGACGTGACGCCGGCGTTTCGTCAGAAGAGGCCCGCTACGCAGCCCAGCGCGCCTTCGGCAACCGAACTCAGGTTGAGGAGGAAATCCGCGACCTGTGGTTCTGGACGTGGTTCGAGAATCTCGGGCAAGACATTCGCTACGCGTTCCGCACCTTGCGGAAGAATGCCGGATTCACGCTGGTCGCCACGTTCTCGCTGGCGCTCGGCATCGGGGGCACGGCCGCGATGTTCAGCCTGGTCGATGGAGTGCTCTTGCGGCCGCTGCCCTATTCCGAACCGGGTCAACTGGTAAGACCAACCGGCTACTACCCCACGGGGGCTTTCCTCGGCTTACAGCAGTTGAGCCGCAGCATGGAATTCGCCACCTACTCCGACAGACCCGAGAATGGTTCGGATTTCAACCTGACAGGACAAGGCGAGGCCGTGCACCTCGCGGGCAGCGCCGTTTCAGCGAATATCTTCTCTCTGCTGGGGGTGGGCGCGAAATTGGGCCGAACCTTTGAACCCGGCGAGGATCACGTGGGACAGGATAACCTGGTGGTTCTCAGTCACGCCCTCTGGCAGAACAAGTTCGGTGGAGACCCCGGTGTGATTGGCCGCATGATCGAGCTCAATGGAACCGGCCGGCGCGTGATCGGCGTAATGCCGTCCAACTTCAATTTCCTGATTCCGGGGGCGCAACTGTGGGTGCCGCTGCACATCGATCCAGGGAAGCCCGATGAGAATTGGAACCATGGATTTAAGCCGTTGGTCGGCAGGTTGCGTCCCAACGCGACCCTGGCGCAGGCTCGCGGCGAGATTCGCAGCATGATCCCCGAAGTGATTCGCATGTTTCCATATCCCATGGCGCACAGTTGGAACGCCGACGCCAGCGTGGTCCCCTTGCACCAGGATCTGGTGGGGGACGTCCGTACGAAACTACTGGTATTGATGGGGGCGGTCGGCGTGGTCTTGTTGATCGCGTGCGTGAATGTGGCGAGCCTGCTGCTTTCGCTGGCGTCTTCGCGGCGCAAGGAGATCGCTCTGCGCACGGCGCTGGGAGCGGCGCGCGGAAGGCTGGTGCGGCAATTCCTGACGGAGAGCGTGGTGCTGGCAATAGCCGGCGGCGCGCTCGGCCTGGCACTGGCTTTCGCAGCGTTTTCGGGGTTGAAGACTCTTCTGCCGGCGGACGTTCCCGGCAGCGGGGTGGTCGGCATGGACTGGCGCGTGCTTGCGTTTGTAACTGCCCTGTCGCTTCTCACCAGTCTGGCGTTTGGTCTGGCGCCGGCGCTGCGGGCTTCGAAAGCCGGCCTCGCAGACTCCGTAAAGGCCGGCGGACAGCGCTCGACCGACGCGGCCGGGATCAGCCTTCGCGGTTCCTTGATCGTGGGAGAGGTGGCGCTGGCGGTGGTGCTGGTGGTCGGCGCCGGCCTGCTGATCAGGACCTTGTGGCGCCTGATGGAGGTGAATCCCGGCTTCCAAGGCGAGCACGTTTTGAGCGTCCGCGTCACGCCGGACCAGTCCTCGTGCCGCGAGCGTTCGGCGTGCGTGGCGCTTTATGGCGAATTACTGCGCCGGGCGCGCGAGATGACGGGAATCTCCGAAGTGGCGGCTTCGAATACTGTTCCTTTGACGGGCGAAGCGCCTTACGTCGTGGCGGAGATCGAAGGACACCCGTTGAGGAACGGGCAGTCTCTCGCCCCCTTGCTCTGGGCCGGCGCCATCACCCCCGACTACTTCCACGTGATGGGCATTCCGCTTCTTCAGGGCAGGGGATTCGGCGACTCCGATGCCGGGAAATCAGCCGCAGTCGCGATCGTGAGCGCGGCTACGGCGCGAAAATACTGGCCCGGCGAAAACCCCGTGGGCAAGCACATCCGCTTGGTTTGGGATGAAGGCTGGCGGACCGTGGTGGGTGTGGTTGGGGACGTGCGCCAATTCAATCTTGCGGACCGGCCGCTGGATTGGATCGAAGGGGCGATCTATATGCCCTACGCTCAATCGGTGGGTGCAGACCAGAAGCTGCCGACGGCGATGTATCTGATCGCTCGAACCTCGACACGTGCGGATTCTTTTGGAGGCGAGGTTCGCGGCCTGGTTTCGAGCGTGAACCCGAATGTGCCCGTCGGACAGGTGCGGACTCTCGAAGCCATCGTTGTGGACTCGGCCTCGCAGTCGCGCTCGCTGATGTGGCTGTTCCTGAGCTTCGCTGCGGCCGCTCTGGCTCTCGCTGCGATCGGCACTTACGGGGTGGTTTCCTACGCGACCACTCAAAGAACCTTCGAGATCGGCGTTCGGGTGGCGCTGGGCGCTTCCCGCTCAAGCATTTTCGGGATGGTGATTCGCCAAAGCCTCGAACTGGTCATCGCCGGCGTTGCTTTGGGCGCGATTGCGGCGCTCATACTCAGCCGATTGCTCTCGAGCTTTCTGTATGGGATCTCGGCCCAAGACCCGCTTACCTTCCTGGACGTGGCCGGACTCCTCATTCTGCTGGCTCTCGCTGCCGGATACGTGCCCGCCCGCCGGGCCACCAAAGTCGATCCCATCACCGCGCTGCGTTACGAATAGGTGTCAGGTTCGACGAAGCTGTCGGCCGTCAGCAAACCACCGGCAGGTATGTAGCCCTCTCCCTTGGGGAGAGGGTGTCCCGCTGCCGGCGTTTTCATCAGCCGGAGCGGGACGGGTGAGGGGTCACTTCGGTCGCTCTGACAAAAGCATCGAAACGTATGCGTCATCGGCGCAAAAGACGGGGGACATCCCCGATCCGTTGATAACCGGCCCGCCGTAGGGGGGCGGCTTGCCGTCCCCGCGTTTCTGCTGGTCCTGACGAGGGTAGGGCAAGCCCCATAGGCGTTAACCTAACGCCTCAAGTGCTGGCAATATAAGTCTCGCTCACGCCAGCACAGGCCCGGAGGGCCGACAGCGAGTAGCCCACGGCGTGAGCCGTGGGAGCGAGGAGCCATGCCTGGTTATCTCAGCCCTGGGAGGGGCGGCAGTGGCTCCCGCGCGAGATCTGTCGCCCCTTCCGGGGCTATGAATATTAACGCCACATTCCGTCCCACTCCATCACGCCGTGGGCTACTTTCTGGCGCCGCTCCGCGGCTCTCGAAGTCCTGGCACCTTAAGTTAACGCCTATGAGGGCAAGCCCTACCCCTACACTGCCCGGGTCCAGCCGCGTGCGGCATAGAGGCGCGAGGCCATGGGCCCTACCGCCCTCGACCTCCCTTATCGACGGATTGGGGAGACATATTTACATCTTGACAAACCTCCTTCTCTATGCTACACTGCTAGCGTACCCTGCGGCAAAGGTCGCGGGGGCCAGGGAGTCATGAGGTTGAAGGGACAAGAAGTCGGAAACGTGGACCAGGATCGAGCGCGGAACTGGACCGCTCCCCTGAAAATCACGTCATTCCCGCACAAGCGGGAATCCATCTTTCTCCCGACTCACGATGGGTCCCCGCTTTCGCGGGGGCGACAGCATGCGGCTTTTCTGCTCGTAGGCCGACGGGCGGTTTAGTTATCGGGATGCCGGGAAGAAGTCCGCAGAAGAAATGCAAAATAGCGGAAACGAAGCGAGGAAGTTGTTGAAAACAAAGGAAGTCACATTTTGCAACGTGCGAAAACGAACCCAAAATGCACCCAATTTGGCGTGCCCAGCGCGCACATTTGGCCCCGCAAGCGACTCTTCAGTGATTCACCTGCCTCAACCGATCGCCAGGCTGACAGAGTTCGGAACATCCGCACGTGACACGCCATGAGCCGGGAACCTGCCGACCGCGAGAAAAACACGAAATCGTGGGAACGAAGCTAAGAAGTCATTGAAAACAAAGGAAGTCGTTTTAAAGACGAAGCTAAAAAGTGCACAGTTTATGCGTCAAGAGTCTGTGTTAAACGTTTTCCGCACAGCTTTGATCATGCTGGTGGGGAAGGCGCATTTGACCGGAGCAGCGGTGGCCACCGCCTTTGCACAAACGATTCCAAGGCGGCAGCTTTGCTGCCGCACTCCAAAGGCTTCGCGCACTAGAACTCTCCGATTCGCGCCTGGGTTATACTATGGGAACGAAACTTCTGGCCTGCTGCCAGCGTATTGATGATTAAAGCCTGAAAGGAGTGCAAACAGTTATGAAGGTGCAATCAATTCGCAGTCTGGTCCTCATCCTGGTGATCGGAGTGTTGGCGACGGTGGTCCAAACTGGGGAGGGCTGGGGTCAACAGGCTTCTGCCCCGGTTCCGACCGTCGGCGAGAACTTTATGGCCCATGACTACACCAGCACACACTCATTTCCAAATATCTTCGATTCCTTTACGTCTCTACCCATTCCCCAGCCAAGCATGCAGAACTCTACAAGGCTGAAGGACCTGATTCGCGATGGGAAGCTCTGGCTGTCCCTTCAGGATTCCATTGCGCTGGCGCTCGAAAACAACCTGGACATCGATTATGTGCGATTCAACATACCCCTAGCGCAGACGGATTACCTCCGCACCAAGGCCGGATCGGCGGCTCGCGGCGTGCAGGGCGAGACGATATCGACGGCGCTGTTTTCGGGCGCCATTGGCACGACTTCGAGCGGCAGCGGCTCCGGCTCAAGCAGCGGCGCAGGCGGCGCAGGCTATGGCGGCGGTGGTCCAATTAATCTGGGTTCGGCTAGCTGTTGCGATCCGTTTCTCGCTATCTCTGGGGGATTGAACCAGGCTGTCACTCCTCTTGGAGTGGCTGTCCTTACCGGACTTTCCTCCGTAACCACGCATTACGGAGGATATTCTGCCTTTTACGGCCAAGGTTTTATGACCGGCACCAGCTTCGCCGTTGGAATGTTCCAGGATCGCTCGACCACCAGCGCCCTGACGAGTTTAGTCAACCCCTCCATTCCCTCGTTTTTTGGAATTACCGTGAGCCAGAACCTTCTGAACGGCTTTGGCTACCGCGCGAATGCTGCGAATTTGCGAATCGCGAAGAACGGCCTCAAGTTTGCCGACAGCGCATTCCGGCAGAACGTCATGACGACCTTGCAGACCGTCGTCAATGACTATTGGGACCTCCTTTACTTCCGCGAGAACATCCGCGTGGCTGAAGAAGCGGTGAAGTGGGCGGAGGCGGACTTAAACAACAACACCCGCCAGGTGGAGATCGGCAACATGGCGGCTATCGAGATCACGCGGGCCAAGTCCGAGATCGCCACTCGAAAGCAAGGATTGATCCAAGCCCAAACCGCGTATCAGCAGCAGGAAGAGAAGCTGAAGACTGAGCTTTCGAAGCACGTGGACGGCGATCTGGCGGTTGTGCCCATCGAACCTACCGATAAGCTGCCCGAGCCAGGCCCCAATGATATTCCTTCGCTGCAAGATGCACTCAACCTGGCTGCCAAGAACCGGCCGGAGATCGAACAGGTCCAGTTGAACATGCGGAACCAGGAGATCACGATCCAGCAGAACAGGAACCATCTGCTTCCTTCCTTGAACGTTTACGCCACTTACGCCCCGGAGGGACTCTCCGGGCATTTCCTCTGCGGGACCAATCTCTATGAACCGGCCTGTCCTGCGGGAGTGACAGGGTACCTCCCGGGAGGAACCGCCGACTCGCTGTCGCAAGCGTTTCGCAACGTTTATCCGAACTACTCCTTGGGAGTCAACCTGCAGATTCCGATTCGCAACCGCGCAGCGCAGGCTGACGCCGCGACCGCCCTGCTCCAGGAGCGGCAATACCGCGTTCAGTTGCAGCAGAAGATCAACCAGGCCCAGCAGGACGTGCGCAACGCCGTGATTGCCGTGACCCAGGCTAAAGCCCAGATCGATGCGGCTGTGGCAGCGACGGAGCTCGCCAAGGAGACATTGGACGGAGAACAGAAGAAATTCCAACTGGGAGAATCCACCCCGTTCCTGGTCATCCAGCAGGAGAGAGATCTCGCGACCCAGGAAGCTACTGAAGCTCAAGCGCGCGACACTTACGCCAAGGCGCTCGTCCAGTACGCGCAAGCCACCGGCACTACGCTGGAAAGGTTTAACGTTGAAATCTCGGAAGCTAAGAACGGCCAAGTCACCAAAGCCATGAATATTCCGGGGTCAACGGCGCCGACGGGGCAGTGAGGAAGGGAAGATAGTATTGTTAATTGTAAATACTAAGTGTGGTAATACTTAGTATTGAATCAAAACGCCACCCATGATTCGCAAGCCCTCTCCCTTGGGGAGAGGGTGTCGCGCCGAGCCCCAAAGCGGCGAGCTAACAAAGCCCAGGCCAACGGCCTGGGTTTCGAAGCAGAGCCCGTCCTTCTCTGGTAGCAAGCCCTGCAAGGCCGAAATAACCAGGCGTGGACCTCCGCGGACCGGGGCCTCCGCCAGGTCGAGCGGCTCTTCACGCCCCTTCAGGGCTGGCGAATCGCGCGGCACCGAATCTTCACCCAGGCCGCTCGCCTGGGCTTTGTTAGGCCGCCCCTTTGGGGCTTAAGAATGTCAAGGGAGAGGGCTGTATTTCGCATTGCCACCTGCCGATCTGCCCATCTGCCAACCTGCCCACCTCACGGTTGTATCAAGCCCTTCTTCACCGCGAACAGAACCAGCTCCGCCGTGCGGTGGAGGTTGAGGGTCTCCATGACGCGGGCGCGGTGCACGGCGACGGTATTAACGCTGATATTAAGAAGTGTGGCAATTTCCTTATTGGATTTTCCCTGAGCGATTAACTGTAGGACTTCCTTCTCGCGCAGCGTTAGCCTCTCATACGGATCCTGGCTTGTCCCTTGGAAGGTGCCCGCCTTCATACTCTCCAGAACGATGTGGGAAATGCCGGGGCTGAAGTAGGCCTGGCCTTCCGCGAGGGCCATGACGGCGCGCGTCAGATCGACTTCGATGGCGTTCTTCAGGATATAACCCTTGGCGCCCAACTCGAACGCCTTGCGCACGTAGGCCTCGTTCGAATACATGCTGAGGATGACGACCTTGATCTGCGGGTTGGCCTTGAGCACTTCCGCGGTCGCTTCGAGCCCGCCCAGTTCCGGCATGGAGAGATCCATCACCACGACGTCCGGCTTGAGCTCTTTGCACTGCTCGATGGCCTCGATGCCGGTGCGCGCTTCTCCGACCACGGTGATACGAGGATCATCCTCGAGGATGCGGCGGAATCCCTGGCGCACCAGGGTGTGGTCTTCTGCGAGCAGGACTCGAATCTGCTTATCCTTGCTGGGGGATGTCACGGTTCAACTCACCTCTTGGACGGCGTGGTTTAGCGACGGCCTTTTGAGGGGGACGGTGACACTGACCACTGTTCCCCGGTCGGGCGATGAGCGAATCGAAAACGAGCCCTTCAGGTGTTCAGCCCGTTCCCGCATTCCCATCAAGCCTATTCCTTGGCCCGCCACTCGATTGCTTTCCGGGCCCATCACGAAGCCTGCGCCGTTGTCCCGGATTTCCAGACTCAATGCGCCCGCTTCCTCTGCCACCTTCACCCAGGCTTCTTTGGCTCCGGAGTGCTTCGCTACGTTGTTCAGAGCTTCCTGAACAATTCGGTACAGATGAATAGCATCCTCGGGCAGGAAGAAGCCGTCTGAAAGTTTGCCCTTATAGTGTACCAGAACACCCGTCTGCCGCGAGAATTGGTCCACAAACCACTCGAGAGTCTGCCCCAGTCCGAAATCATCCAAAATCGCCGGGCGGAAAATCTGCGACTCGGAGCGAACGGACTGGAGCGTGTCCTCGACGATCTTCTTGACGTATTTCACATCCTCGACAAAGACGGGGTCTTTGTCCAGCGCTTTCTGACTGGCGCGGCCCAGGGTTACGCCGATGGCCGTCAGGATCTGGCCGAATTCGTCGTGCAGGTCGCGCGCTACCTGCCGCAGTGTCTTCTCCTGGACGTCGATCAGTTTCCAGGAGAGCATGCGGAGTTCTTCGGACTGGGTTTGCAGCCGCTCGGCGAGGTGGTGCAAGCGATCGAACGTCTTGCGATTGGCCTGAAGCGTGTAGAGGCCCGTGCCCATCGCCACTAGAAATAGCACGCCGATCAGCACAAGAATGTCCCGCTTGACTCTTCCATAGGTCAGGCTGACCTGCTGCCCAGCCTCTGTTTGCGCCTGATCGTTGAGCGCTAACAAGCGCGTGATTATCGAGGAGATGTTTTCCCGCTTGCTTTCAAGCTGCGACCGGATCATGTAGCGCGCAGTCTCTTCGTGGCCCTGGTCGGCCAGTTGGAACGCTTCGTCGGAGCTGAGCCAGAAGTCGTCCAGCACGTCGCGCAACTGCCGGCGTTTTTCGTCTCCGGCGGGGGTGCTGGCGGAATACTGCCCTTCCAGGCGCAGGGCCTCATCCATGTCCTGATGCACCCGCGTGAACTCGCCTTTCCAATAGAAGATCGGGTAACGGCTTTCGGGCAGGGTCATATCGCGGAGCGATACGGCAAGCTGGTAGGTGTCGTCCTGCAGCCGCAAGAGTTGCAGGGAAGCCTTGCGGTTCTTCTGCACGACATTCACTTGAAAGTCTTCCAGCCAGCGGATTTCGCGGATCGTATAACCCGCGAAAATCAGGAAGACAGTGAGGGTGACGCCCAGCCCCAGCCAAAGTCGCGCCGAGGGCGACGGAATCGCGCTCAAGACATCGTGTTCAGTATCTGCTCGGACCATTGCGTATTCGGTGTGGGCGCAAGGAGTTCCGCCCACACAATCTTGTCACTGAATCTGAGGAGTTTCAAGCGAGGTGTCGCTTCCGACACGGCTGTGAAGGTCTGAACAAATTCAGAACGTGTCATCCCGAGCGCAGCGAAGGATCTCTGCAGTTGTTCGGAAATCGCTGACCAATAAGAAACTGCCGGGATCCCTCGCTTCGCTCAGGATGACAGGCATCGATTTATCCACGGGTCCGGTGTCATTCCGAGTGGTGATGTGCCCGCGGCCCACCAAAGGGATAACAACCACAGGCGTCGTCACCCCCGCGAAAGCGGGGGTCCATTGTTGGTCCGAAATACAATGGATTCCCGCTTTCGCGGGAATGACGTGGCTTTCGAAAAAACCACAGGGCGAGATTCCTCGCTGCGCTCGGAATGACAGAGTCAGGTGAGGATTTAGGGACTAATTGGATTTCAGGTACGACCGGACGTAATCCTTGAAGCACCGTTCAAGCGCCATCGTGATCTTGCCCGGCGCATTGAAGCGCCACTGTGCGTCGATGCTTCCCACCGCCGCGACCTCACGGGTCGTAGAGCTGATAAAGACCTCAGATGCCGAAGCGAGGTCATTGCCGATTACCTTATCGATGATCTGCCGAAAAACCTGTTGAGGTTTGAAGGGCAGGGGCTGCTCTACACGGCGCCGCACAATCTGACGGCAACCGGATTTGTGCGTGTAAGGAACTGGCAGGAGGTCGCAGAATACTTCGCGGCGATCCCGGAATTGTCCTAAGTGCTGATTATTTTGAAGATTGATCGTGCGATGCGGCCGGCCATGCCGGTCCAACAAGTGAAATGGTAAGGACCGCTCCGCCCTCGAACAATGGGCCCGACTCGCGCAGAAAGACCGGCACCTGGCCGCCCTCGACGCTAATGAAAATGTTGGGCGGCTGCTTGCCGATGACAGGCGCGATAACGCCGGCGATTCCGCCTAGTGGATCTTCGTAAACCATAGCTTTGCGAGCTACGCCGGCAACGTAGAACGTCTCGGGCGCCTGGGGCATGATGTCGAGGGTTACGAACCTCGGC
>CAWIUZ010000167.1:0-4767 GCA_963838915.1 uncultured Acidobacteriota bacterium | reverse complement strand
GGACTTGACGTCATAGCCGGCAAATAAGACCCGGATCTGCCCCTTATTGACGGCATCAAGCTCGTAAGGAGGAACCGAGTATCCGACATCCACTTGTTTGGTCATGGTCATCGTGAACGTGGCGTCCATGCCGCCGGTGGCTATGGGCTTGAAATCCGAATTCCGCTCCTTCCGCAAAGCCAGCAGGATTGCTTCGCCCGCTCCGCCCGGCCGTGGGAAAGCTACCGACTTGCCCTTGATATCGTTGATGGATTTGACCGGGCTGTCGGTCGGAACATAGAAGAACGTATCGTTCTGGCCTTTGAACTCTGCCGAAATGATCTTGATGTTGGCGCCATGGGCATATGCTGCCAGCACGGCATGCGTTACGGGCAAATAGCCAGATGATTCCGCCCGGCGGTTACCGCTTGTACATTTTCTGACCCGCCCCGTGTCGATGTAACCTCGACATCAAGACCAGCCTTTGCGAACTCGCCACGATCCTTGCAGAAGGTCGGTTGCGACGTATCCCACAGGCCAAGGAACGTTGTCAGCGAGATGCACTTTTGCATTTGTGCGAATGCCGCTCGGCTTCAGATGGTTGTCGACGCAACAGCCATAGGAGTAGAAGTTTGCGCGTCTGCATGGCGTTCTCCTTTGTCCGTGGTTGGCTGTGGAACAGTGCTTTCGTGCCCGTAGCTCTGCCGGTTCCGGACGAACAGTTGCGCAGGCTGCGCCGCCGTGCCGCCCTGGCGCGCGGCCTGCTCGATCTGAAAGGCTTCGTCGAATCCGATATGCACGAAGAGGCTCGGAAAGAGCCCGGCCAACTGGGTCACCCAGTCGGTGAGAAGTGAATTCACCTCCGAGTTTCTCGGGTCGAATTCCGTGCCGTGAGGCATATCGGCAAGCGCGGCGTATTTTTCTACCCGGAACAGATCGTGCTGATGCCCGTAGAGCTCCAGGCAAGGAACGATGTCGATGTGGCGTGCGCGCCCGTAAGCGATGACCCTTCGCAGCTCGTCCTGGCTGAAGCGTCCACCGGGGTTCAAAAGCGAATAACCTTTCAGCTCGATGCTATCCTCGCTGTAGAAGTAGTATTGGTTCGCCTTCCAACGGGCCATGAAATCGAGTTGGCGCTCCACTTCTTTTTCGGTGGGCAGCGCCCCGTGGCTCATGTCCACCATCACGCCTCGATAGGCTAACGCCGGCCAATCCCTGATTTCAACCACCGGCAAGACGGCTTGGGCGCCGCTGCCTTCAACCAACTGCCCCAGGGTCTGGATTGCATAATAAAGCCCGGCCGATGAGCGGGCGCTCACCGTGACCCCGTTCGAGGTGACTTTCAGGGAGTACGCCTCGCGCGAGTCAGGGCCTGCATGCTCGCCCGGAACCGGCAGTGGTTCGATCCCTCCGGCGCGCTCGAGCAGAATTCCGCGCGGACAGGAATTCCCTTCCTTGATCGGAATGCTGACTTCCCCTCGCGCCGAAAGCTGGCTCGAGAGCTCGCTAGCGGCAAACAAGTCCTCGGGGGCGGGCTCAGATGCAAAGCAAATCTCGAGACCCTGCAATGCAAGCTGTCCAGTTCCATAAAGGACTTTCTGCGGGCGAGGCAGTAACGGGAGATGCTGGGCTGCAATCAATCCCGGCGTCATGAACACGATCGCTAGGGTTGTGAAGGTTTTCTCTCCAGACATAAGGCCTCACTTACCTTGAAGATGGGTGATGCTTAACTCTGCAAGAGACCCCTCACCCGTCTCGCGACGGCTGATGAAGGCGCCGTCGCGAGACACCCTCTCCCCAAGGGAGAGGGCTGTCCGTGCGTTTATGACGACAGACATTCATGGTTTCACAATAACCTTATTCCTTATCATCCAAAACAGAATGGCCCATTCCACGAATACGATCGCGACGGCCTGGAAGAGGAATCCGGCATTACCCAGATGGGCGGCGATGGGACCGGTAAAGACATCTACACCGATTCCAATTGGGATAATGCTGGCCAGCATATAAATGAAAACCGCATTCATGCCAAACGGCCTGAATAGGATGGTCCACTTCCGGTAACAGGCTATATCGACTAGCCAAAAGAAGAAAAGCAGCTCGAGGCAAGCCACTCCGGCGCTGGCCAGTCCATAAGTGGTTGTCCACATCTTCATTTCGATGGGGATCAGTGGGCTCAGGCTGAACCCGAGCGCCAGCAATACCACACCCATACCTCCAATTATCTTTGCGCTGACCGCCTTGGAACGCGCGGCCAACAACAGTTTGCCAATCATCAGGCCAAAGAGGGTAGTTGAAATAGTGGGAATCGTCGAGAGAAACGTGCCCCACCCATCGTCCCGATAGGGCCAGGTGTCCCAGCGATGTTGTCCGAGGAGCGCGATATCGACGGAATGAACGAGGTTGTGGTTCAATACATAGCTGCCGGCCGGAACGCCGGGCGCAGGCACGAAAGCCACGAGGCATGCGTATCCCGCAAGAATACCCGCCGCTAAGCAGGCTTGGAATCGCCAGGGCTTTTGCGCCACGAGGAAAGCGACGAGGTAAGCGACGGCGATCGGCTGGAGGGCGCTGCTCAGCTCGATGAGACAGGGAGTATGAAGAAAGAGCGATTCCCTCACCGAGCCAAGCAAAAACAAAACCACCGCGCGCCGGATGGTATGCGCCAGTTGCTGGTTGTAAGTTTGGGTGAGGGACCGCCGGGCGAGTGAGAGCGGCACCGACACTCCCACCATCAACATGAAGCTGGGCCAGATACAATCTTCAAACCGTAACCCGATCCAAGGTGTGTGGTTCAACTGGCGGACAATCAGGTCGATAACCCTGTTGTGGCCCAGGTGCTGAATGCCGAGCATCAACGCCTCACCGCCGACAATCCAGAACATGGTGAACCCGCGAAAAGTATCGAGGGAAAGCAGCCGTTCTGCGCTTGCAGGCGGTTTCTGAGCCCCCTGCGTCGGAGTCGAGGCAAGCGGCTGTACTTCAGCAGGCGAAACCTGGCTCGCCATTACGAGTCCTCCATGGAGTCACGGCTTCCAGCGCGCCAAATCGAAGTTGGCGCGGTCCAGTGTGTCGTAGAGCGGGTGAACCGGCTTGACCTGGGGCGGCTGGTTAGCCACCGTGGCCGCCAGGATGCGAATCTTCCCGTTGTCAGGCAGCGTCAACGCGGTGGCGCCGGCGGGCAGGTCGATTTCGTATGCGAACAGGTAAGAGTAGGTGTAAGGCTCATTAGCGGCGCCGGGGTTGTGCCGGTGGGAGGCAAACCACGCGACAGGGGCGCGCTTGATGTAAGCCGGCTTGAGGCCAGTGTACTCCATCTCGGTTCGGATGATCGGCCCATGCTCTTTCACGTAGGCGCGGATTCGCCGCGCCCGCTCGGCTCGCGGGCTCTGGTCGTCCGCCGCCGGTTCGGGCGGCACCGGCATCTCCACCTGCTTCTCGGTCCAGGTGCGAGTGTCCGACTGGCCGATGAAGCCGCTCCAATCTTCGACCTTCAACCCGATGCGCGCGGAGGTCGAAGGGCTTGCCACCTCGAAGGTGCCTTCCTGGTCGCCGCCGTAAGCAGCGGCAAGTAGATACAAACGGTTGAAATCGCCTGCCGGCAACTTGATCGACTGGCCGTGGGCCGTAAGCGCGTCGGGTCTGCCGAATCCGGCGGGCGCCAGCCAGAACTGGACACCGCCGTAACTGATTTGAGAGGGCAACATTTCAGCCGGCAAGGCGTTGCCTTGCTCTGCCGTTTGATAGTTCAAATCGCAATCAAAGCAGCCTTCGCCAGGCTTGCCGTCGAGAGTGGCGACTGCGGCGTCGAAGCTCAGTGCTACGGGCTTCGAGTCAACCGGTGCAGTTTTCGCCTGCGGCTGCGCTAGTTTCACGGCAAAAGACCTGGGCTGGTACGCACTGAAGGAAGCCACCAAGTCGCCGTTCGTGATCGTCGCGGGACCGGCAGGTTGCTCCTGTCCATTCACCTCGCGGGCTTCCGCAACCGGGCCCGCGAACGTCAGGTGAACGTCCGGTTGTTGCTGACCGCTCATCTCCACCAGACGCACGATCACGGCGTCACTTTCCTCAGCCTTTTTCATTGCCAGCACGCGCACCCGGTTGTTGCTGACCTGGAGCAAAGAGAATTTCTTGCCCAAGGCGCCGGCATGAGCGGAGGTCTCAAAGGCGATCAGCGGCTCGTTGAGGCGATAAGCCTGCCAATCGGTCTGCGCCTGACGCCAGTCGCCTGGGTGGCCGGTCAGCCCAAACGCGAATTCGTGCCGGCCCCAGTCCTGCGTGCCCTGGTCCTCGTAGCCTCCCCGTGTACCAGGAGTGCGGATCAGGGTTACTCGCAGGGTGTTATCACTTGGCTTGTCCGAGCCGGTTTTGGCGTCGGTCAGGACCGTTACTCCGTAAGACCCGCTCTGGTCCGTCAGGTCAATCCAGCGATGCGTGGCCACTTCGAACTGGCGATCGAATTCGTTGGGGCGCTGGACGGTGCCGATGTCCCAATTGTAAGTCGCGTTTGAATTCGAGGCGCTCAGGGGAAACGTCTGCTTCAGATTAACGCCCTTCGTGGCCCAGTCGATGGCGTTCATCACCTCGACGCGATTGCCCGCATCGCCGGCTGAAAGACGAATCGTCTGGACGAACTTCGAATTCTCGCCCTCGCGCGAGATTTCGAGGGCCACGCGGGCCGGCCCGTGCTCGACAACCGCAACGTGTGCCGGGCCTCCTATGTAAGCGCGCGGCGGTCGCTGTTCATCCTCGAAATCCATATTCCAGGCAGGCCAGTGCTCCGGATTA
>CAWIUZ010000166.1:0-9396 GCA_963838915.1 uncultured Acidobacteriota bacterium | reverse complement strand
ACAAACGCAAGGCGGGAGTGACGGCAAGCAGCGTTGCTGCCAACAGCGATATCGCCCCGGCGAAGGCCAATACACGGGAATTCAAGCCAAGTCCCTCCAGGTACGGCATCTCAGCCATCATGTCGGCAGGAATAAGCCTGATAAGGAGTTGCATTGCCCATGCCGCGGAGATTAGACCTAGGACGGCGCCCCCGCTACCAATACGAACCCTTCGGCGGCGAATTGACGAAGCAGCCGCCCTGCCGATGCGCCGAGCGCACCGCGGACGGCGATCTCGCGCTTGCGGCTCTCGGAGCGCGCGAGAAGCAGGCTCGTGACATTCACGCAGGCAATCAAGAGCAACAATCCGGCTGCGCCGAGCAGCGCCAGGAGAATCGGTCGGAACGTCTCCAAGAATCGCTTTGGTGAGAAGGACCACACTTGCGCCCTGGCCACTGTTGGAATCCGGATACTGCTTTTCCAACTGCAGGGCAATCGACTTCATGTTAGCGAGCGCCGCCTGTACGGAGACGCCATCCTGGAGCCTCGCTATTCCATTAAGGTTGTGGCAGCTTCGCCGTACTTCACAAGAGCCGGAAGGGTTAATTGTGGTCCAGAAATCCGCGCGTCCCCGAGGAGCGAACAGAAAATCCTCTGGCAGTACTCCGATGATTGTGTAAGGTGTCCCGCTCAGCGTCACCGAACGCCCAAGGACGCCTCTGCTTCCGCCGAACCACTTTTGCCACGCCGCGTGACTCAGCAACACAGTGCGCGGCGCGTTCGTCAAATCCCCGCCGGGATGAAAGTCCCGGCCAAGTATCGGAGTGACGCCAAGGGTGCGAAAGAATCCGTTGCTCACCAGAGCGCTGCGCACTACTTGTGCGCCGGTTGGCGTCCTCAGGAAGTCTTCCGCCCCGAACCATACGTCCATCGAGCTGAAGACTTTGTTAAGCCTCTTCCAATCGAGATAGTCAGGATATGAAAGGTTCGCGCGCTGAAGCAGCGAGATGCTCTCGGTCACCTCAACTAGCCGGCCAGGGTTCGGGTAGGGCAATGGCTTGATCAGCGCGGCGTCCACAAAGGCAAAAATGGCCACACTGGCGCAGATACCCAGGGCTAGCGTGAATATGGCCGTCGTGGCAAAGCCCCGACTCTTGGCCAGGCCGCGAAAACTGTATCGAACATCTTGCAGAAGGTTCTCCAGCCAGTTCCATCCCCACATGTCGCGACTCTCCTCTCTCAAAACCAAGTCGTTGCCGAAGCGCCTTTGGGCAGCGTAGCGAGCATCCTGGCCTGAAACGCCACGTTCGATCTGCTCCTGTTCGCGCAATTCGCGGTGCAGGCGCATTTCTTCGTCTAAGTCAGCGTCGAACTGTTCGCGCCGGAGTAGCATCAAGAGCCGTCCGCCGAGTTCGCGAAACCAACCCATAGTGATCACCTATTAGGCGGTCTGGATTGCCCGAGTGATAGCTGCTACGACCCGCTCGAATTGCGAGACCTCGACCTCGAGTTGCCTGCGGCCCAGCGCGGTGAGGCGGTAGTAGCGCGCCCGGCGATTCCCCGCCGTGACGCCCCATTTTGCCGTGACCCAGCCTTTGATCAACATGCGCTGGAGCGCGGGGTAGAGCGAGCCTTCTTCAACCTGCAGTACCTCGCCGGAAACCTGCGCGATCCAATTGGCGATCTCATAGCCGTGCAATTCGCCATGGCGAGCCAGAGATTTGAGAATCAACAGGTAAAGCGTTCCGGGAGGAATTTCGTCTTCGTGCATGTGCTTGCCTCCGTGCCCTAGTTAGACTATGCCAGTAAGGAAAAAGTTAGCACGCGCGGGGACATTTTTCAATTCGGACTTGGTGGGGGCGGCGCGAAGAAAAGCAGATCCTTCGCTTCGCTCAGGATGACATGGTCATTATCAGTGAAGCGCCGAACGACGAGGCAATGGCCAAGACAGCTCTGGCGGCAGCCTCCAAGGGCGGCGTCAAAACCGGGACGCTGCGCGTCTTCACTGAAGACGAGTACCGGAAGATCGTTGGGGATCTGGCCTAAGCCCAGGTCTATAGCTTAGGCTGCTTCCGCTGGGTCGGACTGCTGGTCGTTCATCACTTCGAGCACTTCCCGCACCTTGCGCACCAGGGCTCCAGGCGCAAAAGGCTTTTGGAGGAAGGCGGTCTTGGGATCCGACATTCCTCGCCGGGCGACGGCGTCCGCCGTGTACCCCGAGACGTAGAGCACTTTCATTTTCGGGCGCTGGGGCTTCAGCCGCTCGGCCAACTCGAGTCCGCTCATTCCGGGCATGACCACGTCGGTGAGCAGCAGATCGATGGGCACCTGATTTTGCGCGCAGATCCGGAGCGCATCGTCGGGCCTTTCAGCCGCGATGACCGTGTAACCGGACTCCTTCAAGACCTCGAGAGTCAAGTCCCTTACCATGACTTCGTCTTCAACCACGAGGATGGTTTCCGTACCCCTCGCATGATGCTCGAGCGCTTGGCGGCTCATCGCCGGTTCCGCCACTTGATCGACCCGTGGTAGATAAATCTTGAAGCACGAGCCGTTCCCCAATTCGCTGTAGACATAGATATAACCGCCGCTCTGATGAACAATGCCGTGCACCGTCGCCAAGCCTAACCCAGTTCCCTTCCCCTGTTCCTTGGTCGTGAAAAAGGGCTCGAAGATATGCTTCTGGGTTTCCGCATCCATGCCGCAGCCCGTATCGCTCACCGTGAGCAGGACGTAGTGCCCGGGCCGAATGGGATAATGACCGGCGGCGCGAGCCTCGTCGAGATTCACGTTTTCGGTTTGCAGGATCAGCCTGCCGCCGTGAGGCATGGCGTCGCGGGCATTCACCGCAAGGTTCAGGATGACCTGGTCAATCTCTCCCGGATCGGTTTTCACGCGTCCCAGGCCCGGTCCTGGAACGATCGACAGTTCAATGTCCTCGCCGATCAAATGCCGGAGCATGCGGCTGATGTTGGCGAGAGTCAGGTTCAAATCCAGCACCTGCGGCTGGAGCACCTGCTGCCGGCTGAACGCCAGAAGTTGGCGTGTCAGCGTGGCGCCCCGATCTGCCGCCTTCAAGAGCTCAGCCATATGGGGATACTTGGGGTCCGTGGATTCCAATCGCCCCAGGACCAGTTGGCCGAAACCTGAAATAACGGTCAGCAGGTTGTTAAAGTCGTGGGCCACTCCGCCCGCCAGACGGCCCGCGGCTTCCATCTTCTGCGCGTGGCGAAGCTGATCTTCAAGCCGCCGATGCCGGGTGATGTCCCGACCGATCCCCTGAACTTCCGGCGGCTTCCCAGTTCGTTCGATGAGACTCGTCCCCAGGTCGACACGCAGTCGGCTGTTCTTCCTGGTTACGATTTCAACCTCGTAGGTCCGCTGTCCCTGCTCGCTTGCGCCCTGCAGCATTTCGCGAGCCAGCGCAGAGTATTCAGGCGCCAGAATCTGCGCGAGGTTCATCCTCAGGACGTCGGGGATGTCACACCCGACCATGCGGCGGCCTGCTTTGTTTAGGGAAGTGAAGTGGCCCTCCAGATCGCAGGTGAAAACCATGTCGTTGGCGTTCTCGAACAGCTCCTGATAACGCTCCCTCGAAGAGGCTTCGCGCTCAAGCGAATCGCGGATGCTATCGGTTTTTTCCGCCACCTGCCGCTTCAGCAAAAATGCCCAGAGCGTGGTGGCCAGCGCCACCGCCGCCAGGATAGCGATAATCCTGAGCATGCGCTTGATGTCCCACCAGGGAGGGGGCTCGATCACCGCAACATCATTCATCGAGCGGACAAGAATACGAAATGACTGCGCATTGTGATCTTCATCTGCTTGCAGAACGCAGATGCCGGTTAATTGCAGCAGACTTCCCGGCACCAGAGCTTCGAGACTCTTCGCCGGCACGGGGTCTTCCACCTGCGCCAGGAAAAGGATTTTGCCTGACTCCATGTTCAAGGTGTTCGGACCAGGGGTTGCATCGAGCAGTCGCGCCTTGATGCGCACGAAGTCGGCATCGTGGCGACCGTCCAGCGCCTGCTCTGCCGTGACGGAAATAGGGGCAAGAGCTGGACCGGCCCCGATGTGGCGAAGAACCGCATCCCGCAATACCGCGGAGTACTCGCCCACGGCGGGAAAACCTACCACCTCAACCAGGTCTCCGGTCTGGAGGGGAGTTGTCTCCAGCGTGCGAACCTGAAGGCCGTCGTTTTCTTCTTTGATGAACAGTTCACTCCCCGGCTGCTGGAAAGTGACCACGCCCCGCACCCTGACACGGTGGCCGGATGCTCCCTGCGGGGCAAAACGCAGCAGGCTCGCGATGGGACGGTGCGGGGCGAAAAACGCGTTAGTGGGAGCGGGTTCAACAATGCGAAGCTGACTGAGGCTCGGCGAGTAGAGGATCACGCCGGTTATTTGATACTTGTGATTGAAATTGGCGCCGCACACGCCCTGGATGCGTATCTTGGCATCGACAAGGAAATTCGGAACGGTCCCGCGGAAGTTTGGAAACTCCACGGTGAGCCGGCCACCCTCCGCCGTCAGATCGAGTGTCAGGATCGAATCCGCCTTCGTCACCGTGCGGACGATGCCTTCAATTTCCACCCACTGGCTGTCCTCTTGACTTGAGGCCATTTGGCCGTAGGTCACTCGCCGCGCTTCCGGCAAGGAACCCTGACCCAACACGCGAATCTTCGGATTATCAATCTGCGGCGCAAAATCAGGGGTACCGCTGACGCCTTCGACTTCAACCAATTGGCCCGGCTGCAGCTCCAGCTTTCCGGTTCCGATGTTAACGTAAACACCTGCGGTTGAGTCCTGAATGAACAAATCGTTTTCAGCCGGATTGATATAAGTAACCACGGCTTGAACGAGAATGGGATACCCGAGATTCGCTTCGTCAGGCGAGAGATTCCTGATCTGCTCCACGCGGGTGAGCAAACGAAGGCTTGACTTTTGAGGAGGGCCCCCTCCGGCGCGCAGCGGCGATGCGCAGGCCAGACATGACAACAGCAGGCACAAGCCAAGGAACCACAGCAGGCCGCCAGCCATCAGACGGTCGCGAATGCTTTTGGCGCTCTTGAGGATGCCGGAGGCTCTCGAGGCGCCTCCTGGCGTATTGTTCTCCGCCCACTTGTCTGCCTTCAACTCAGCGCCGGACAATGGCACCGGCAGGAATGGCGCAGCAATCCTCGCAGCCTCTGCTAACTCCTTCGGATGCGGGGCGGCATCGCCGCGCACCACGTTGGACCTGATCTCTTCCCAGACCCCAGGCGGAATCGTGAAAAATGCCTGGACGACCTTGGGATCGAATTGCTGACCCGACTCCCGCCTGATTTCATCGTAAGCCACAGACCACGGAAGGGCGCGCCGATAGGGGCGATCAGAGGTCATGGCGTCCAGCGTATCCGCCACGGCAAAAACTCGCGCTCCGAGAGGAATCGCCTCTCCCTTCAGGCCTTGCGGATAGCCCGATCCGTCGTAGGACTCCTGGTGGCACAACACTATTTCAGCCGCGGGCGCAAGGAATGGAATGTGGGAAACCAACTCGTAACCGATACGTGAGTGGGTCCGCATGATGACGACTTCTTCCGGCGTCAACTTGCCTGGTTTCTTTAGAATCGCGTCCGGGATTCCGATCTTGCCGATATCGTGTAACCAGGAGCCACGCCGAATCTGGCTGACCTGCTCGGGCGTGCAGTTTGCCGCTTTGGCAATCTCCCAGCAGTAGCGAGATACGCGCTCAGTGTGTTCGATTGTTTCATTGTCCTTCAAAGCCAAGGCCGCCCCGAGCGCCTTCAGCGTCTCGTCGTAAGTCTCCTCGATCTCGTCGTACGTCTGCTGAAGACTCGTGACGACGGACCGAAGCTGCTCCGTGCGCTCCCCGACCATATCCTCGAGCCGCTCGCGGTAAGCCTCGAGTTCCAGTTCAACGCGCTTGTTCTCGAGCGCACGATCCACTGCTAAGGCAACCGTCTCAAGCCGGAAAGGCTTCAGGATATAATCGTCCGCGCCTTGCTTCATCGCGTCGACGCCGACCCGGACATTGTCCTCGCCGGTAGCAATCAAGACGCTCATCCAAGGGTATCTGGTGCGCACGGTCTCCAGGAGCGCTAAGCCCGAAATGCCTGGCATTCGCAGGTCGGAGATGAGCGCGTCAAAGCGCTCCTGCTCTAATAGCTTGATTGCCTCGACGCCGCCTGCCGCGGCGCGGCACTCGAACCCCTCTGGGGTCAGTCCTTCGATGAGAAGGGCGCAGATCGAGGGTTCATCGTCGACGACGAGTATCCGACCCCTCGGGGCGTTTAACGGCATGCGGCCTCCAACCAAAGAACTACCCTAACTTCCGGCAGACAAAGACTTTCGAAGTGCTTCTGAGGGTAATGCTAATGTCGCCCATATAGCGTCACAAGGTAACGCGGGTACTAGTACTTTTGTACCCCAGCGCGTCCTGCCCCGCGCCGCCCCTTCAGCCCCGCTGTCGAGCGCCCCTCGGGACGCTTCCCGCCAGTTGGGTTGAATTGGCGATGGACGTTCAGGTGAGGCAGGCATGGCAGATACTTTCAAGGTGGTAATAGGTCCCCTTGAGGAAGGTCGGGCTTTCCGGCGGCACTTCATCTCACCGTCGATCCCGGAATCCCCTCCGCGCCATCGAATCGACCCACTACCCAGATCTTGGTGCTGTCCTGAATTGGCCGTAGCGCCGCCATCTTGGCGGCTGCAGTGCCGGCTGGAAGCCGGCGCTACGGGCCAAATTCGGACACTATCCAGATCTTCGGGAGCGTGCAATGAATTCCCTTTTCACCTATACTGAGAGCGCGGGCCCATAGCTCAGTTGGTTAGAGCAGCGGACTCATAATCCGTTGGTCCCAGGTTCAAGTCCTGGTGGGCCCACTTCCTTCCGCAGAGAATCAACCGGCGCAACTCTGTTGGCGATCTAGTAAAGGCCAGAGGATCATGCCATGCGCTTCGGTACATGTCAAGTCAATATCTATAGGATAAAATGTCCGCCGATCACTACTCTCTTGGCCGGCCGGCGCCCGCCAGGTTTTGTGGAACCACCGGGTCATGTAGTCATTGAGCCTTTGAGCCCTTGGGCAACTGAGTCATTGTCTTACCATAGTCGTACGGCGTAATAGTATAAAAACTAAATCCAATATTAATAATGTCCACAATGAGTGAATGACTCAATGGTCCAGTGACTCAATTCTCAGAATTCCTGATGTTCCGTGCGGGCGATAATCTCGTTCTGTAGAGCCGCGGTCAGGTCGCAGAAATAATCGCTGTAGCCCGCCACTCGCACGATCAGGTCCCGGTGTTTGTCAGGATTTTGCTGTGCGGCGCGAAGAGTTTCAGCGGTCACCACATTGAACTGGATGTGGTGACCGTCCAGCTTGAAGTAAGCGCGCACGAGGTGCGCCAGCTTATCGATTCCCTCTTCGCCTTCGAGGAGTTGTGGAGTGAACTTCTGGTTCAAAAGGGTGCCGCCGGTGCGGGCGTGGTCCATCCGGGCGGCGGACTTGAGCACCGCCGTGGGGCCGCGCCGGTCCGCACCCTGCACGGGTGAGATGCCGTCCGAGAGCGGCTCATACGCCTTGCGGCCGTCCGGTGTGGCCCCGGTCACTGAGCCGAAATAAACGTGGCAGGTCGTTGAAAGGTAGTTCACCCGGTAGCAGCCGCCTTTCGTATTCTTACGGCCGTTCACCTCATCGTAAAAGGCGTTGAACAAGCCGGTCAGAATCGAGTCCGCGTACTCCTCATCATTGCCATACTTGGGAGTCTTGTTTAAAAGCATCTGGCGCGTTTTTTCGTGGCCCTTGAAATCGGCTGCGAGGGCTCCCAGCAGCTCCGCCATCGTCACGTCCTTGCGATCGAAGACGTGAAAGCGAATCGCCGCCAGGCTGTCGGTTGAACTGCCCGGACCCACGGCCATGATGTAAGTGGTGTTATAGCGAGGGCCGCCGTCGTTATAATCCCTGCCTTTGGCGATGCAATCATCGATGAGCAAGAGAGGAACGGCGCAGGCATGAGCCGCGCGTAGAGGCGCTCAATGATGTTGTTGCCTCGCACCTTGATGTCGATGAAGTGGTGTAACTGCTTGCGGAAGGCCTCAAACAGCTCGTGGTAGGAGCTGAAATTCCGCGGATCGCCGGTCTCGAGCCCCAGGCGCTTGCCGGTGCGCGGATCGAGCCCGTTGTTCAGTGTGATCTCAAGCACTTTCGTAAGATTGAAATATCCAGTCAGGATATAGGCTTCCTTGCCAAATGCGCCCGTCTCCACGCAGCCGGAGTTGCCGCCCGAGCGCGCATCTTCAATCGACTTGCCTTGCCGCAGCAGTTCCTCGACCACGAGGTCGGCGTTGAAAATCGACGGCTGTCCCCAACCCTTGCGGACAATCTCCAGGCCGCGCTTGAGAAAGCGGTCCGGGCTCTTCTTGCTCAACTGCAGATTCGAGGACGGCTGGAGCAGGCGCATCTCGTCGATCACTTCCAGGATGAGGTACGTCACCTCGCTGACGCCATCCGAGCCGTCGGCCTTCAGGCCGCCGTTATTGATGTTGGCAAAATCAGTGTACGTTCCGCTCTCGGCCGCCGTCACGCCCACCTTGGGCGGCGCGGGCTGATTGTTGAATTTAACCCAGAAGCACTCGAGCAGTTCCTTGGCCTTTTCGCGCGTGAGCGTGCCGTCCTCAATCCCCTTCTCGTAGAAGGGAGCAAGATGCTGGTCCAGGCGGCCCGGGCAGAAAGAATCCCAGGTGTTCAGTTCGCTGATCACGCCCAGGTGGATGAACCAGTAAGCTTGCAAAGCCTCCCAGAAATCCCGTGGAGCGTGGGCCGGCACATACCGGCAGACCTCAGCGATCTTCTCGAGTTCAGCGCGGCGCTCGGGGTTCGATTCCTGATTTGCCATCTGCGCGGCCTTCTCCGCGTGGCGTTCCGCAAAGCAAATCACCGCATCGGCCGCCGTCGCCATCGCCCTGAGCTCTTCCTGCTTGGGGAAAGCCTCGGGATCGTTCAGGAAGTCCAGGCGGCGGAGACTCTCCTCAACTTCTGATTTCAGGTCAACGAGACCCTTGCGGTAGATAACGTCTCCCAGCGCCGTGTGGCCCGGTGCGCGCTGCTCCATGAACTCCGTGTAGATGCCTGCCTCGTAAGCATCTTTCCATTCCTCGGACATCTCGCGGAATATGAGATCGCGAATCGAACGGCCCTGCCAGTAGGGGATGATCTCGTCCGACTGGATCGTCCTGGCGTCGCCGTCCACGTGATACGAGATCTTGGGACGTGAATTCAGAACGTCGAGGTCTTCCATGCTGTGGCAGCAAAGCTCCGGATAGGTGGGAGTCGCCTTGGGGGCCGGGCCGCGCTCGCCCACAATCAGCTCTTCGCTGCCAATATAGATATTCTTATTATCCATTAAGTGCCGGAGAGG
>CAWIUZ010000165.1:0-12982 GCA_963838915.1 uncultured Acidobacteriota bacterium | reverse complement strand
TTGTTTATTTTGACTCATAGGTGTTTGCTCCCGGCAATTGACAAGAGTCTTACGGTTCCCCGCTTTGAGGTCGGCAAGACGAACCGTGGAGAAGTTGCGCGTACCGACGCAAGCGGCAAAGGAATCAATGTCGCAATGGCGTTGAAGCAATTCGGAGCGGAGGTCTGTGCGCTCGGCTTTATGGCAGGAAACGACGGCCAGTTTATCCTCGAGGCGCTGGCCTCGAACGGTATCCCAGCGGACTTTGTCACCGTCCCGGGTGAAACGCGCGTAAACCTGAAAATCCGCGACCCCGTCTTGCAAACGGAAACAGAGCTTAACGAGCCCGGGTTTCACGTACAGCCGAAGCACCTCGACGCGTTAAAAGGAAAAATCACAGAGTACGCCGCGCACTGTGAGGTGATGACCTTTTCGGGAAGCTTGCCGCCCGGCGCCCCACCCGACACCTATCGAGAACTCGTGAGAATCGCAAAGGCTCGAGGGTCAAACTGCATGCTGGACAGCGGCGGCGCGGCCCTGAGGCTTGGCATACAGGCCAAGCCTACACTTGTCAAACCGAATCGGGCGGAAGTTGAAGAACTCCTTGAGCGTTCCCTGCCGGCCCGGAGTGATCTGGCCTACGCTGCTTCGAAGCTGCTCGAGTTGGGCGCAGGAATAGCCCTGATCTCGTTGGGGGCAGAGGGGGCTGTCGCAGCCAGCGAACGGGAACTGGTCGCGGCGCGCCCTCCGGCGGTGGCGGTGCGGAGCAGCACCGGGGCTGGGGACGCTATGGTGGCCGCATTTGCTTATGGGGAAATCACACACCTGTCCTTTCGCGAGTCGTTCCGCCTCGCCATGGCCGCCAGCGCCGCCTCCGTGACCTTGGAAGGTACGGAATTCGCCGATCTAGCCGCAATCAACCGGTTGCTGCCCGAGGTGCACGTCGAGGACCTAAGCAGAGGGTAAAGTGTAAAGGGTGAAGGGTGAAGTGCGAGGCCTTAAAAGCTCGGTGGCGGCGGGGCGTGAATCGCGAACCGTAAATTATAGCCTTTACCCTTTAACCTTTACCCGTCACCACTTCCTTCTGGCTCCTGAATCCCGTCTCCCGGAGGTCGAACGGTGCGAGAAAAACTACAGCGGCTGGGCACATTTCTGGCGGGCATGGTAATCCCCAACATTGCCGCTCTGATTGCCTGGGGTCTGATCACCGCGCTGTTTATTCCGCGCGGTTGGATCCCCAACGAACACCTGGCCAAGCTGGTGTCCCCGCTGATCATGTACTTGTTGCCGGTCTTGATGGGGTTCACGGGAGGCCGGCTGGTTTATGGCATCCGCGGCGGAGTGGTGGGCGCGCTGGGTACGATGGGAGTCGCCGTCGGCAGCAGCGTGCCGATGTTCATCGGCGCCATGGTACTGGGCCCGCTGGGCGGATGGACCATCAAGCAGCTTGACCAGGTGCTGGAGAAACGAACGCCCAAAAGCCTGGAAGTGCTGGTGTCGAATTTCTCTGCCGGCCTGGTGGGCTTAGGACTGACGCTATTAGCCTACGCAGTCGCCGGCCCATTCATCGAGGCGCTGACGATTACCCTGGGAAGCGGCGCCAAGCGAATTACCCAAGCGGGAGTCCTGCCCTTGATCTCCCTGCTCATCGAGCCGGGAAACGTTCTGTTCATGAACGGCGCCATGAATCACGGCGTCCTGGCGCCGCTCGGAATCGCGGAGGCAAAGCAAGCCGGCAAGTCCATCTTCTTTCTGCTCGAGACGAATCCCGGGCCGGGCCTCGGCCTGCTCGCCGCGTATTGGGTGTGCGGCAAGGGCGCAGTCAAGCAATCTTCTCCGGGGGCAATCGTGATTCACTTTCTGGGCGGCATTCACGAAATCTATTTTCCGTATGTCCTGATGAACCCCGCGACCGTGCTGGCCATGATTGCCGGAGGGATGTCAGCGACGGCGACTTTTGTCATGATGCATGCGGGCCTCGTGGCCACGCCGGCCCCCGGAAGCATCTTCGCGTATATTGCGATGGCGCCTAGAGGCGGCTTGATTCCGGTCCTGTCGGGAGTTGCCACCGGCGCGCTTGCCTCTTTCCTGGTTGCCCTACCGATCGTCTCCCGTTACAGCGCCGGCGCTGACGCAGCGAGCGCCTTTGCAAAGGCCAAGCTGACGGTGCAGGCTCAGCAGACACCGGCGGCGGACTGATGGGGCGCGGGCATCTCGCCTGCGCTACGAAGAAAATGCCCGACGCGCGTTGGAGTGCGGCAGCAGAGCTGCCGCCCTGGAATTCGAGAAAACGGCCGTAGCTGGCGCTCCCGCACTCCAGGTACCTTTGGCCCACAGATTGTAGGGGGACGGCTTGCCGTCCCCTGTCTGGGTCGACCTTGCACCATCCAGGGTAGGGCAAGCCCTACCCCTACACGTTTTCATGGCATTGCGAGATTCCTCGTCACCTGTTCTCACACACCCCATGCAGTCCCCGGCGGGAGACTAACGCTCGATTCTCACCATCAACTTGTCCAACACTTTGCGGTCAATCTCGTAGCCCAGTCCGGGCTTGGTAGGCGCAGGTATGTATCCGTCTTTATCGATGCGGATTTTGTCCTTAAAATACGGCCGGTCAGTGATGCCCTGAGGCTGGGTCATTTCAAACCAGACGCAATTCGGCATGGCCAGTTCGCAATGAAAATGCACGGCGTGGTCGAGCGCAGTGCCCCAGTTGTGCGGCTGGCACTCCATGCCGAAACACTCTGCCAGGCGTGCGACCTTCATCCCGCCTGTGATCCCGCCGATGTTGTCGACGACGAAGCGCACCACATCGCATGCTCCACGGCGTATATACTCGGCGTAGTCGTAAGGTGAAAAGACGAATTCCCCGATGGTGACGGGCACGTCCAGCGCCTGGGCCAATTGCGCCAGGCCTTCGATGTCGGTTGTGGGTATCGGGTCTTCGAAGGAGACGAAGCCCAACTGATCCAGCACGCGGCCAACTTTGATTGCTTCATCGCGCGTATAAACACCCACGGAATCGAAGAGGAGCGTGAAGCTATCTCCGGCGGCCTGGCGCACCGCCTTCGCGACCTCGATATCAAGCCTGTAATCGGCGCCGCCGTCGGGCATCTCCGGAGGGTGAATCTTGTAGGCGGTGAATCCCTCGCCCTTGGCGTGCTGGAGATCCGCCACGAACTCGCCCACCGTTTTCAGGTGTTGCGAACTCGCATAGGCCCTGACGCGATTTTTGTAGGCGCCGAGAAGCTGATACACGGGAAGGTTAACTGCCTTGCCGAGGATATCCCACAAGCAATTATCGATGGCCGATGAGTAGGACAGTTGCCCCACTCGGCGTTTGCCCGGCGCCCACTGAGAGGTGAGCGCTGGAAGCTCGAGCACACTCCTTCCCGGCAGGAGGCGCTTGGCATATTCGAGCCATCCCAGATTGCTCCAGTTAGGGTGCCAGTAACGCTCGGCCAACGTATAGTTGCCTTCGATCCCGCCCTTGGTTACGATCGCGGCAATGCGGGTTAAACCTTCGCCGGCAGCTTCACCACCCCTGCCGGAGTTTACGACATAGACTTTGACCTCGTTAATCGTGAGGTCGGGCAGGTCGCCGCCCTTGATCCCAGCCGCCTGGGCAGCAGCGCCACCCGGATCAGCCAGTGCGAGCGCTCCCGCGCCCGCCCAGGCGCTCCCCGCGATGTCACTTAGGAAATCACGACGCGAGCCGATGCTGGTAGACATTCGCCCGTCCCTCTCGCATTTTAAATTCCAGATTCCAGATTCCAAAGGCCGCGACCCACAAACAAATTCGAAATTGTCAGCTCAGCTTAAGTTCTGACCGTGTCCTGATTTTCCTGGTAGCGCCGACCTTTAGAGCCTGCCCTGAGTGAAGCGAAGGGTCGGCAGATGCTGGCCTAAAGGACAGCGCTACGCCGAAACTAGAACACTACTTCAGTTTTCGAATTATGAATTTCGGCTTTCCAGTTTCCATTTTCCAATTTCCGTCTTCCGCGCCGGCGCTACGCCTTAAGGTAAGGCTTTAAGTAAGTCAACGTATCTCGAAGTGCCTGCTTCCCTTCCTCGTCGAGATGTGCTTCTGGCTGATCGCCTCCGGCGGCGACTTTGGCGGCAGAAGAGAAACCTGGCGATTGCCTGGTGCGAAGCCCATAAGTCTTAAAAACCCCGCGCAGGCACAAAACGTACTTCACCGACTCGGGGCCATGGCTCAGCATTTCGGTGAGGATCAGCAAAGTCCTGGCGTGCATTGCCAACGCTTCGTCGTGCTTACCCGCATGCCAGAGATTCCACGTCTGGGCGTAGAGGTCGGCAAACGGCGCGGCAGGCATGCAGCCGGCAAAGCCTCGCCGCATTTCATCGATCAAATCGCGCCCATGGCTTCCCGAGAATACTCTGAGCTGGTCTGAACTTCTTTCCCGGAGCGGCCCCACGCTCATCAACGGGCTGCCGGCTTCGTCTTTCACATAGCGAAATGTAGAGATGGCCTTATACATTTCAATCAGCAAGTCGACACTCATGTTGCCCACCGCTTGCACAAACATGGGGAGTTCAGTCGCGGCTCCGACTGCCTTGTAATACTCGAGGTCGGTTTTCGGATCGCTCGACTCCGACGGTGGAAGCGAGATGATGGCGTCCGCGCCGACCTTTTCCGCGTGCTTTGCATATTTGATAGCACTGGCAAGATTAGGTCCCTGCACCCCGATTACGATCGCCGGGCGCAACTTCTTTCCGGCGGAAGCGATGGCTTCGTTACCCTCCAGGCGCTCAGCCTCGGTCAGGGTCATCCACTCGCTGGCCATTTGCGGCCAGACGAACCCGTGCACTCCCCCGCGGTCGATGAACCGGACTTCTTTTATCAGTGAGTCCAGGTCCAACTTGTTCGATTCCGTAAACGGTGTCTGAGCGACAGGGAAGATACCGCGCAAGGGTTTGGAACTCGAAGCCTCGCTGCCAAAAATCTTCCAGCCCGGAACAGCAAGGCCCAGCGCGCCGACACCCAAGATTTGCAGAAATTCCCTGCGATCGCGCCGTTCAAGTGGTTTCGATGGGTGCATGGCACGCTCTCCTTTTTCGCCCACACGGATGTGGGCATGATACACATGCCGGCGGCAAGGGTAAAGGCTGAAGTGTAGGGGTAGGCCTTGCCCTACCCGGTCGATCCGGGGACGGCAAGCCGCCCCCCTACAAGCAGGTACTCGCAGCTCGGCTCATTTAACAGAGCCAGTACCGAACAAATCCGCAACTTGACAACCCTTCTCTCCCTCTCGTAGCATAGCCTTTCAAACCCTGTTCTAACCGGCTCTTCAAAGAGGTGTAACCGTGAGAATTACGGCCCGTTTCGCCGACGATATTGCTATTGTGAGCCTGAGCGGAAAATTCCTGGCGGGGAGCGATGGACCCTACCTGCGGCAAAAGGTCAAGGATTTCATTGACGCCGGGACGAAGAAGCTCGTGATCGATTTTGCCGACGTCCCGTACATTGACTCCACCGGATTGGGCTTTCTGGCAGGGACTCGCGTGACGGCTCAAAACGCTTCTGTCCGGATGGTCTTGTCGAACATCAATGTGCATGTTCGAAAGATTCTGGACGACGTCAAGCTTTCGCAGTTTTTCGTCATTGCTCCGGATGAGGCAGCTGCCTTGGCTAAGGTGAATGAACTCGAGCCGGCCACGCCCGACTCTCCCCCAGAAGCGGCGGCGCCAAAGCCGCGCGGGAGAAAGGCAGCCGCCAACCCGACCGAACCCTCATGATCCGAGTTGATCGCAGCCTGGCATTCTCCCTCGTAGCTCTGATTTTACTGCTCGCGGCGCCTTGGCGATTGTCTGCCCAATCGAATACCCGGCTGCTGCTGTCCGCCGGTTCCGGTGTTCCGGGACACCCGGGCATCGCTTTCGGCCCGTTCATCGACTTGGCGATGAACGACAACCGGCAGATTGCCTTCCTTTCGTCGCTGCGGAGCCCGCGCAATGAGCTGCGGGCCGTGGTCGTATCCAGCGGTGTTAGTTTTTCTGTGGTGGCCTTTCAGGGCCTTCAATCGCCGATTCCAAAGACGTCGTATGATTCCTTCAGCGCTCCGAGTCTTAACGACGCAGGAGTAATCTGCTTTGCGGCTGGATTGAAGGACACGGAGGGGGCTCCGAGCAGCGCGATTATCCGGGTGGACGGGAGCGGATCGAGGGCCCTGGTGACAAGCACCGACACCTTTCCAGGGACACCAGACGCCAATTTCCTCGAGTTCTCAGCGCCTTTGGTCAACTCGCAGGGCAACATCCTGTTTGGCGCGCGCTGGGGTGGAAAGAAACCGGGCACGGGTTTGTTCCTCTGGACGCCGCGCGGGTTGCAACGATTGGATTTTCCGGCCGGTATTTCACCCATGCCGAAGGACCTCTTCGAGCCCATCTTTTTCAACCACGATGAGGCGGCGCTGGCGCTGCGCGGCACTCCATGGACGACCTCAATCGAGCAGTTCTTCAGGGCCGTCGCCATTCGCAGCTTTCAGGAGATCGTTCCTGTGCCTGATCCGGCAGGCACCGTCCAACTGCTTGCGCCCCGCCCCGGCCAGGCGCCGGTTAACCTGGTGCTGGTCATTATGGAAGGCGAGAACGTGCAAACGGCGCTTCTGGCGGGCGACCCTTCCCAGCCCGTGATGGCCAGGCATGTTGCCGACGCACCCGAGATAAAACCCCTCGGGCAGGTGGAGGGTCAGACGACCTCCGCGCAAGGAAATATTATCTTTGCCGCAACGCCCCTGGATTCGCCCGACGATATCGGGCTCTATTGTTACTGCGCGGGTCAGGTCACACGGCTGACGTCCGCGGATGACTTGGCACCCATTGTCCAACCCGCGCCCGGCAAGCCGATTCTTTCGCTCGTCGGCGACTCGCAGCAAACCACGGCCTTCATCGCACCGGGCGCCGCCGGTGGCGGCTCGGCCATCTACGTCACGTCAATTCCGTAAGGGCAGTCGAGAGTCGTAAGGGCAGTCAAGAGTCGAAAGTCAAGCTCTCGACACGCCGACTACTGCACTCTTCCACTCCTAGTGCTGAGTTGGATTAATAAGCGCAATTCCAAATGACACTCGGAAGGGCGGGGCTTTAGCCCCGCCGCCTAGGGGCGTGGCGTGAAAAGGGCCTTTAGGCCCTGAAGTCGACTTGCTTCAGGGGCTAAAGCCCCTAAATCCCGCCCGAGTCTAGCGGCGGGGCTAAAGCCCCGCCCTTCCATCTCCGAGGAAATAAGATCGCTAACTTCCGCAACTCAGCACTAGACTCCTCGACTCCTTCACTTGTCGACTTTTGACTTTCGACTCTCGACTTTCGACTTCTAACTGATTTCCAGCTTCCACGGCGCGCGGTATTCCCGGCTGATCAGCTTCTGCGCCGCCGGGCCACCCTTGGTCAGCCGTTGGCCGGCCACATCCCATTCAATCCGCTCCTTGCTCCGGAGTGCGACGTTCCCCAGCAGGCAGGCGCTGGTTGAGTGGTAGCCGTATTCGATGTCGGTCTGCGGCATCTTGCGGGTCCGCATGCACTCCAGCATGTTGGCCACGTGGTTTGCCAGGCCGTCGTCCTCCACTTCCATCTTCATTTCGGCAGTCTTCCCTACTCGTTTTCCCTCGAAGCCTTGGCCCTGCGGGAAGACTTGGAACACATCACGGTCCACAAACATGGTTCCGTCCGTACCGTAGAACTCTATCCCGTAGCCGTGCTCGTGTTGCCGGGCGTCATTGCACAGCCGATTCTCGTAGGTGGCGACAAATTCCGGGTACTCGAGCGTAATCTGCAGGGTATCTGGCGTGTCGCTATTATCCTTCAGGTAAAACTTCCTGCCCAGCGCCGTAACGGTGTGCGGGCCATCGACTTTCATTGCCCACTGTACAATATCCATCAGATGCACCATCCAATCGCCGGGCCAGCCGTTGGCGTAATCGTAGAAGTAGCGGAAGGTCGACCAGCGGTCGCCCACCCCGAAGCGGTTCGAGTTAAACGCCACCTTCGGAGCCGGCCCAAGCCACATGTCCCAATCGAGTCCCGAAGGCGGATCGCTATCCGGCGGATTGCCGATTCCTTCCGGGTAAATATTGGAGTAGTTCCAAGTGCGCGCATAAGTGACTTTGCCGATGAGCCCGTCCTGGACGAGTTGGACGGCCTTCTGAAAGTGCACGTTGGAGCGCTGCCATAAACCCACTTGCACGACTCGCTTATATTTCCGCGCCGTCTCAACCATCTTCTTGCCTTCTTCGACGGCAACGCAGATGGGCTTTTCCACGTAAACGTCCTTGCCTGCCTGACAGGCCATGACGGTCGGGAGGGGATGCCAATGGTCGGGCGTGGCCACGATGACCACGTCAATCTCCTTGTCATCGAGGACCTGGCGGAAATCCTTCAGCGTTTTCGCCTTTCCACCTGCCGCCTCCAGCCCCTTCCGTAGGTTAGGTTCATAGACGTCACACACCGCTGCGATCTCAACGCCCTGATGCAAGAAATTCTGCATGTCGTCACAGCCCTGGCGCCCGCAGCCGATCAGTCCCAGCCGGATTCTGTCGTTGGCGCCCAGCACTCTGCCCGTGCTGGCGCCGGACATCGCCAGGCTAAGCCCGGCGCCGCTCACCGCTGCCCGCCTGATAAAATCACGTCGGTTGATTTGCTCGCTCATAGCTCATTCCTCTTTTTCGCAAATGAAGATGTCGTTCAAGGCGTCGCCCATTGTAACAAAGTTTTGCTTCTTTCGCCCTGGAATACCCGCCTTCCTCATCCTTGGGGAGAGGGGGGACCGCAATCACCATTTTTCCGGCCGTAGTGGGCTGGGTGGAGGGGCCCGCGCTCCCAATCCCGCCTGTCGCCTCCTGCCATCTTGGAACTGACGCGACACGGGCACGAGTGCCTGTCCCACTCAGTGCGGTTGGTTATAGAATGGGTGATGGGCAGCAAGCACAAGACTGAAGCCTTGGTGCGCAGGCGAACGAAGTATATCGGCGAATATTGCTGCGACGAAAGCAACCTCGCACTCTCGTCACCTTCGCCCAGAAAGGCAAGCCGCGGTGCTCTGGTTCTTTCACTTGCCGCAACTCTGGACAGCGCTGCTGAGTTCACTTATAGCATTGGCGACGCTCGCGGGCATCATGATCCGCCCCTTTCGCTGGAACGAGGCGCGGGTCGCCATGAGCGGCGCCGGACTTTTGCTTGTCCTGGGTCTGATCAGTCCCAAGGATGCACTGTTCACCCTCTTGCGGGATTGGAACACCTTCCTCTTTTTTCTGGGCATGATGGCCTTATCGGCCCTCGCAGAAACCGCCGGCCTCTTCGACTGGCTTGGTGTGCAGGCGGCGCGACTGGCGGGCGAGAGCGCTCGACGGCTGTTCCTGAACGTATTTTTGTTGGGGACGTTCATTTCGATGCTCTTTTCTAACGACGCCACGGCGCTCATCCTCACACCCATAGTTTATGTTCTGGTTACGAAGCTGCGATTGCCTGCTCTGCCGTATTTGTTCGCCTGCACGTTCATCGCGGATTCGGCTTCCTTTTTGCTCCCCGTCAGCAACCCCATCAACATCATCATCCTTTCACACCATCCGCTGAAGCTATCGGCTTTTCTGCGACTGTTGCTTCTACCGAGCGTGGTGGTGATAGCGATTAACGTGGGAGTGTTTTTCTTCCTCTACCGCAGGCAACTTGCTGGCTCGTTTGACGTCGAGCGTCTTTCGTCGCCCCGGGAAGTGATAAAGCACAAGGCGTTTTTTCGCTACACCTGTTGTGTGCTAGCCGTGGTCGCACCTGCTTATGTGGCCGCAGCCGCTGTTCAGTTCCCGCTTTCGGTGGTGGCCGTGGCAGGGGCCTTACTATTGCTTGCCGGCGCCTTCTATTGGAGGAGTGCCAGCCTCCGCCAGGCAGGAAAAGCGATCTCGTGGTCGATTTTCGGGTTCATTGCTGGAATGTTTATCGTGGTTCGGGCCGTCCACGAGACAGGGCTCACCACAAAGTTTGGGAACTTGCTGTTGCACCTGTCTCGAGGATCGAGTTTTGGTGCGGTGATGGTGGGGACCGCAGGAGCGGCGCTGGGTACTAACTTGATTAACAATGTTCCCATGGCCGTGCTGATGAATTCCGCATTAGCCAGTATTCAGAGCGCATCACCTGGGGTCCGTCAGGGCTTTATCGCTGCTACCATGTTCGGCTGCGATCTCGGTCCGAATCTGACGACGGTTGGCTCTCTGGCCACTGTGCTCTGGTTGCTTATTCTGCGACATCGAAATGTTGACGTCTCGGGACTTGACTACTTCAAAGTGGGCGTTGTGGTAACACCCTTAATGCTGTTTGCCGGCGCATTCACCATGTGGCTGCTCATATAGACAGAACGAGGGAGGTGACTGTGCGAATTCTCTGTTGTCTGGACGGTACCAACGCCGAACAAATCGGCAAGGCGCTGGAAATGTTCTCGGCGTTCGAGCCGCTCACAGTCGGCATGCTGCATGTGACCGATACCCGCCCGAGAGAAGACATGGATCTCGTTCGCGAGCGATTCTGGCGACACCCTCTGCATGCTCGCCACCCTCCTGCGCCGCCGGAGCCTACTCCCCGCCCTTCTCCGCGCGAGGAGGAAATCAGCGAGGCCGAGAAAGCCTCTGCAGAAGAGATATTGAAAGAGTGCCTTAGCTATTGTGGCGGCGCGGAGACGATGGAACGAGAGGGCCGCCCGGAACGCGAGATCGTCAATGTCGCAGCCGAGTGGCGCGCCGACCTGTTGATCGTCTGCTCACAAGCAAGGTACCGAATGAAGGAGGAGATTGGCCCCAAGTCGGTCGGGCACGTGGCGCGCTTTGTTGTGGACCACGCGCCTTGCCCGGTCCTATTGCTGCGCCCCATGGCGCGGCAGCAGTTCCCGATTAATAGATAATCGGGTTTGGGATCTTTGTCGGCGATGAAGACAGCAGGGAATTTCTTGACAATCCCCTCGCCCCCTTGGGGGAGAGGGTGGCGAGCGTAGCGAGCCGGGTGAGGGGGTCGGAAGACCCACCATGATCGTCAAGACTTGTTTGGGACACCAAACTCGGGAGAACGCTCCATAAGCGTCGTGCCCCACGCACCACAAGCAGAGTCCGCATGATCGATCGCCTCAATTTCCTGATTCAATACCTCTTCGGCCCAGAAGTGTCTCCTAAGCGCAGCCACCTCCTGCCGCGTTGGCTCTGGCTTCGGGCGCTGGGACTGATCTTCTTCTCAGCCTTCTACTCCCTGCTGTTCCAAATCCGTGGCCTGATCGGACCTGACGGGATTCTCCCCGCCGGCCGTTATCTGAGCGGCGCGCGTCAGCAGGCCGGCGCGCTTTCGTATTGGTATGTCCCGAGCCTGCTGTGGTTAGGCAGCAGCAACCACGCGCTCATGGCGATCTCGTGGATCGGGTTGGTAGCCTCACTCCTGCTCGTGCTCAACTTTTGGCCGCGTGGGATGATCGCAGTCTGCCTTCTGATGTATCTCTCTTTTGTCGCCGCGGCCCAGGACTTCTCTTCCTATCAATCGGATGGAATGTTGCTTGAGGCGGGATTCATCAGTTTGTTCTTTGCCCCGCCCGGTTGGCGGCCACGCTTGGCTGATGCCTGTCCGCCCTCCCGCGCCAGCCTTTACCTCTTGCGCTGGGAGTGGTTTCCGCATCTACTTCGAATCCGGGATCGTTAAACTGGCGAGTCACGACCCTCAGTGGCGGAATCTGACGGCCCTCGATCAATACTATGCGAACGGCCCCCTGCCCGATTGGATCGGCTGGTACGCGCAGCAACTCCCGCACCGGTTCCATGCTTCGTTTGCGATCGCCACGCTCGTCATTGAACTCGGCTTGGTTTGGATGCTTTTCCTGCCGCGGCGACTCCGCGTTGTTTGCTTCTTCATCGTCACCGCATTTCAAATCGGCATCATCCTCACTGCCAACCTGGCGTTCCTCAACTACCTCGTTCTCTGTCTGGGTGTGTTGCTTTTGGATGACAAGTTCTTGAGGCGGGCACGCGCAGCGCTTGTGGCTGTTCTTGGGCGGTCACAACGGCCCGTCGTGCAGGCTTCCGCGAAAGATCCAGGTGAAGCCATTGACGCTGACGGGGAGCGGCCGCAAGGGCCGTCCCTACACCGGGTCCGCAGATATTTGAAGCGCGCATCGCTCGCCACTTCTGCCGTGATGCTTTCCTGGATCGGTTACAACACCACCGCGCTTTTGCTCCTGATGCTCGTCCCTGGCTTCCCTCTCCCCACTTCACCCGTGTTGTGGCTCGAACCGCTTCGCATCTCCAATCAATACGGGCTGTTTGCGGTGATGACGCGAGCGCGCTATGAGATCGAGTTCCAGGGCTCGAGCGATGGGCATACCTGGGTCGCGTACCCGTTTCGTTACAAGCCGCAGGATCCCCGCGAGGCGCCGCGCCTCTACGCGCCTTACCAGCCGCGCTTCGATTGGAACCTCTGGTTCGCATCCCTGGGCGGATGGAGAGAGTACCCCTTCGTGGTGCGCACCGAAGTGCAACTCCTTCGCGGCAGCCCCAGCGTCCTTTCGCTTTTCGCGGGAAACCCTTTTCCCGGCAAGCCTCCGCGCGAAGTGCGCGCCGTTCTGTGGCAGTACTGGTTTACCGATTTGAAGGTCAAGCGGGAAGAGGGTCTCTGGTGGACGCGCAAGATGCTCGGCCTTTACGCACCAACTCTCGAATTCGCACCCGACGGCTCCGTGGGAGCGGTTGAAATGCCGGATACGCAGGGGATCCCGCCGCCGTAACGGCGGGTCGCAAGACGCACGCACAGACGCACAATGTTATGGGGTGGCCAGTGAAAAGCTACGCGAAGACAAGAACGTCCTTTGGGCTGCGGAATTGGCCGACCGAGCTCGGTGGCGGTGTCGATCCACTCTCGGATGATGACTTCGACATTGGCGAGGGCCTCAGCATAGGTATCCCCGTCAGCCGCGCAGCCAGGGAGTTCTGGAACCTCGGCAATGAAAGCATGGTCCTCATCGCGATCGTCG
>CAWIUZ010000164.1:0-11430 GCA_963838915.1 uncultured Acidobacteriota bacterium | reverse complement strand
GATGGACCCGCCCGATGTATCCCATGCCGGCTATTCCTAGGTTGACCATGGACCATTCTCCGGTGCTCTCGTCGGTTAGTGTCTTGGTTCAAAAATCCTCGATGCCTGTCATCCTGAGCGAAGCGAAGGATCCCGGCAGTTTCTAGTGGTTCAGCGATTTACGAACAACTGCTGAGATCCTTCGCTTCGCTCAGAGCGTGTTACTTTTTCAGTTCGAGCAAATACCGCATGCTGCTAACAAACCACATTGGATGTCATCCTGAGGAGCCGAAGGCGACGAAGGATCTGCATTTTCTTGATTTCACGATAGTCGGCGAACTGCAGATCCTTCGCTGTCGCTCAGGATGACAGGTTGGGCGCTTGGCTCTGCCTGTCAGTGCCACGTAAAACTGAAAAAGTCACATGCTCTCAGGATGACACGTTCCGAGTTTCTTCACACCTTCTTACGCCCTGGGCTACTCTCTTTCGCCACTGACGGGGCTCTTAAACTCCAACCGGTGCGTGTGAATCTTCTCGACGGCGCGCACGATGTCATCCATATCTCCACGTTCCGCCAGCAGCAGCCGGTGCTCAAGCCAGACCGCTTCCCGGCAGGCGCGTTCCGCGTTGGGGCAGAGGGCTTCGAAAGAAGCGTAATCGATGGCACGGTCGTAGTGGCCGCAAGTGACAGGGCACCCGCGAGGGTTGAAATCGTGCCGGAGGAACATGGGATTCTTGTAAAGCGGATGCGCGTACCCGGCGAGACAGGGATTCCCTTCTGCCTGAAGCGCCGCGAGGAAATCCGCCCGGGAAACTCCGAACTCGGCCTCATCGAACCGAAAGATGTAAAGGTGATGAGAGTGTCCAGTGGCATACGGTTGGATTCGGAGCGGACGAATTCCCGGCAGCTTCACGAGTTGCGCGTCGAGATAGGAAGCATTTTCCCGCCGCCTGGCGTTCTGGCCGGCGAGCCTTTTCAGTTGCTGGCTGAGGATGGCGCCCTGGAATTCCGTCATGCGGTAATTCCAGCCCAGCCGGTGATGCTCGTACCACGGCCTGCCGATCTTCCGGCCGCCCCAGACGTAAGACTCGCAGAGTTCAGCAAGGTCCCGATCGTTCGTGATGACCAAGCCGCCCTCTCCGGCAGTCATGTTCTTCGAAGCTTGAAAACTGAAAGTGCCGGCGTGCCCGATCGAGCCCAGTCCCCTGCCCTTCCAGGTTGCTCCATGTCCGTGCGCCGCGTCCTCGAGAACCACCAGGTTGTGCCGCTGCGCGATACCCAGAAACGCATCCATATCCGCAGCCTGCCCCGCGAAATGCACGGGAATCACGGCTCTGGTTCGCGGTGTGATGGATTCTTCTACACGTTGGGGAGCGAGGTTGAAAGTTTCGTAATCGATGTCCGCAAAAATGGGAACAGCATTCACGTTGAGCGCGGCGGTGGCCGTAGCGATGAACGTATACGGCGGCACAATGACTTCGTCCCCGGGCCCGACGCCCAGCGCTTTCAGAGCCACCTCGAGCGCCGCTGAGCCGTTCGCGCAGGCGATGCCGTAGCGTGCGCCCTGGAACTCCGCGAAGGCAGCCTGAAACTCCGCCACCTTCGAACTGGGCTGCCCCGCTTCCGCCCCCGTTGTGTCCACCGCCTGGCCGTGCGAATACCGCCACCAGTTGCCGCTGCGGAGTACATCGAGCAGGGCTTTTTCTTCGCTGTCGTCAAAAACCGGCCAGGAAGGAAAAGGCCTGCTCCGCTCCGGTGTACCGCCGAAGATCGCCAAACCGCTCATGAAGACCTCACAGATACCACTTCATATTGGAAGGATCGAAACTCCCGCAGGCGGGCGAAGTCACGTTCATTCGCAGTAATAACCTTGATGCCGTGACGGCCGGCGCTCATTGCAATGAGGGCATCGTTGGTTAAACGACCTTGTCCGATGTGCTCGTACCCATGTTGTGCGCCCGCCAACGCAAGCACTCTGCCCGCTTGCGCCCAGTCACTGAGCGAAGGCACCAGGATGCGCCTTGCCCGGTCGAAGTCACGTTCCAGACGTTCGACGACCTTGCGGTCGCGCATCCCTACGCCGGCGTACAATTCCTCCAGGACGACGGCGCTTAGCCACAGAGGAGCGTCAGAGGCGAGATTCCGCGCGGCGAGAACAGCTTCGTCTCCAAGTCGCAGCGCGCTGATGTAGATGGACGAATCGAACAGGACCGGCTGCATCTACTCCGCCAGCTTGCCGTAGACATCGGCAATCTCAATGCCGCTCTTCATGAAGCGCTCGTTAGCCTCACTCGTCAACCGGTTTCGTTCGTGTTCGGCGATCACCGCGTCAAGAGCCCGCTCGAGCGTCTCCGTCTGCGTGCCAGCCTTTAAGTAACGCTGAGCACGCTTGATCTTGGAGACATCGAGCCGGAAATGTTTGTGTTCGATCCGACCTCTGGCTACGGCCATAAGAAGCTCCTCCGAATGTCAGTATAACAGAGTATGAACACAAAGAGTCAGATCGTGAACATCATTGCGGCAGCCTTGAGTCGAGAAATTCCGCGATTCGCTGCGCTGCCGGCGGGTCCAGGCTGGCCAGCACGGCGACGATGTAGCCGGACTTGGGATAGATCCTCAAGTCGCCGTTCATGCCCGGCGCCCCGCCGCCGTGGCCCACGTAGCCGTTTCCGTTCTTGTCCCGCTCATCCTCAAACCCATACGCGTATTTGCCCGGGCCTCGGCCGGTCGACACTTTCCCCGTGATGAGCAGGTCAGTATACGTAGCGTTCAGCAACTTGTGGCTGAGCAGGGCGGTGGCAAATCTCACCAGGTCTCCCACAGTCGAATAGCCGCCGCCGGCCGAGGTGCCGCGATACGGCAGCGTGCCGGTGTCCGGCTTCCACCCGCCGGAATCCGATCTCATGTAGCCCACGGAACGGTTGGCAACCGGCTGGTCCTCCGGCAGCGATCCGCTGGAAGTCATACCGGCGGGTTTATAAACGTGCTCTTGCACGTAATCGTAATAACTCTGGTGCGCCACCCGCTCGATCACCACTCCGGCCAGCACCATGCCGTAATTGCTATAGGCCCAGCGGCTGCCGGGCGCGAACTGGGGGCCACGCTTGCCGTAGAGCGCCACGTAGTCATTGAGCGTGCGAAGCTCGAGGCGATGCGTATCAAATTCCGGCCCAAAGATATCGCCGGTGCCACCGGTGTGGGTCAACAGTTGATGAATCGTGACCTTGGTGGCAATCTCCTGGTTGGGGTAGTCGGTGATGTATTTTCCGACCGGGTCCGTCAACTTGATCTTGCCGGCTTCGACCAGTTGCAGGACCGAAACTGCGGTAAACATCTTATTCATCGATCCGATGCGAAAACGCGTGTCGAGCCGGTCGGGATTCTTCTTTTCCCGGTCCGCCATGCCGTACGTGCCGCTGAAGATCGTTCTGCCGTTCTTCGCAACCAGCACCGCGCCCGAAAACCTATCGGCCGCTGTGTCCTTGTCGAGCAGCGCTTTGACGGCGGCGACGGCCTGGCTCTCGGTGAGCCGCGGAATGGGAAACGCCGCGGGGCGAGGGATGGCCGCGAGGCCCAGGGAAACAATGCGGTGCGGCAGGGTGGCTTCTACCTCCAGCGTGAACCGCGCGAATTGGTCCGAATCGCGCTCCTGAACCAGGCCGCCGGCCTTGGTGGGCGAAGCCTGATCGAGCTTCTTGAACTCGAACCCGCCCGTGTTGGCGCGGAATTCCATGTCCTGATTCAGGCCCGACACCCGGTTGGGAAAATTGTTCTGGAGGAAACGCAGGTATTGCGCTCGATCACCCGAGTTGAAAGCGGCCAGCCAGGCGAAGAACTGGTGAGTGGACGGCTGCGTGCGGGCGAATGCGGCTTGCGCCGGCGTCATTTCCGGCGGGGGCGGAGTACTCGCGGGCGGCGAAGCGGGCTCAAGAAAGATCGAAGTAATGCGGTGCGGCTCTGCATCCGCGACCTCGACCATGATCCTCAGGCGCTCCTTGCTGATGTGCGTTTGCGCGATGGCGACGATTCGGTCCTCGGTCGATTCCTCGACTCTCTGGAAATCAAGACCGCCCATCTGGCTGCGCATCGCAATCGTCTGGTCTACGAAGTTCGACGGCGTACCCGATTTCATGACTTTCTGGACGAAGGCCTGAATCGTGGCCCGGTCGCCGCTCGTGAAGGCCGCCAGCCAGGCCTGGAGTTGCCTCGCCGCAGGCGTATTCGGAAATACAAAATGAGCCTGCGCTGCGGGCGCCTGGGCCGCGAGCTGCGGGACGCAGAAAGCCGCAAGACCCACGGCAATGGCCACGCTGATGGTTAACGCCGGCAACCAAAGGAGTCGCTTCATTGCGTCAGGCTTCCTTGCAGAATCTCTCCGCATTTGTTCTCCTTCCCTCCTAAGCCGTGGTCATGAGTGTAGCACGCGCGCCTTCCCGCGAGTCATTCGCCCCGCAAAGCGAGCCCTGCCGGCGCAGATAGACAGCCCTGCTTTGAGAATCGTTGCCCCGCAGGCGCCTTGGAGTGCTGTAGCGCCAGCTACCGCCGTTCGCTCGCACTTCAGGGCGACAGCTTCGCAGCCGCGCTCCATAACCCTCTACCCACATTTTCATGCACGGTCATGAGAGGAAGCGCTACCAGTTAGGACACTTCCCGGACGTGGACACTCCTCATGGCGAATGCTAAGATGATTTATCGTAATTCAGGCTGCGCAAGGCGTCCCTTCGATAACAAGTAACTGGTGCCCAGGATCTTCGATGCCTGAGCCCTGATCGATTATGCCGTTGGCGTCCAAAATCGAGTTGGGGGTGTTGCTGTTTCCGCTCTGGCTGGCGGTGGCGTGCATGTGTCCGGCGCAAGATAAGCCAGGCAGGTCCGCCTCGCAGCTTGGCGGCCCTGGCTCTGCGCTGTTGTCCACGGGCCGGAAGAGCTACGAAGCCCACTGCGCGATGTGCCATGGCTTGGATGCGCGCGGCGGCGAGCATGCTCCGGGCATCGCGAATTCTCGCGATGTGCAGGAGAAGTCAGACGAGGCGCTTTTCGGAATTATTCGCGCCGGCATTCCGGCGGCGGGGATGCCCTCGTTTCCCACGCTTCCGGAGGTTGAGATCGAGGCTATGGTGAAATATCTCCGGACCTTGAGTGGGACAGCTTCAGCCGAGAACGTGAAGGGCGACCCGTTGCGCGGCGAAAAACTCTTTTTCGGAAAAGCACAGTGCAGCGACTGTCACATGATGGCAGGAAAGGGCGGATTTATCGGACCTGATCTTTCGGATTTCGCCGTGTCACGTTCGCTCAACGAAATCCGCGCTGCGATTCTCCGTCCCAACGAAAAACTGCTGCCGGCGCAAGGGGTGACCAACGTCGAAACCATAGATGGGCAGAAGTTAACGGGCCTGGTACGCAATGAAGATAACTTCTCGATGCAATTGCAGGGAATCGATGGACAGTATCACCTGCTCATGAAATCTCAGATCGCCAAGGTGGAAAGTGCTGGCCATTCCCTGATGCCGGCCGACTACGGGACGCGGCTCAGTTCCGCGGAGCTGGACGACTTGGTCAGCTTCATCGCGCGTTACGGGCGCCAGGTCGAAGCGCCGCCCGCGTCTTCCGCCGATCGCCACCGGAGGCGCGCGCGTTGAAGGGAGCTGTCATTCCGGGCGGTCGTGGGTCTGCGGCCCACCCAACGGGATGAGAATCACATGCGTCGTCACCCCCGCGAAAGCGGGGGTCCATTGTTGATCCGGAACCAATGGATTCCCGCTTTCGCGAGGCGCGCGGGTCGGGCGAGGGGGTCCCGCTGGGCTATCCTCAGAGTGAGATTCCTGTCTTCGCTCTCCTGAAAGTCACGTCATTCCCGCGCAAGCGGGAATCCGTTTGACCGACAATGGATCCCCGCCTTCGCGGGGACGACGCCGATTTTCATTGCCCCGGGTGGGCCAAAGGCCCATGGAAACTCTCTCGATAGTCTGTCATTCTGAGCGAAGCGAAGAATCTGCATGAGTTTGCCTCGCACCGGAACTGCAGATCCTGCGCTTCGCTCAGGATGACAGACTTGTGCGGTTGGAGATCCAAGACGATGATCATCAAACGACTTTTGACACTTCTGCTCGTGTTCCCTGCCGTATGTGCGGCGCAGGGTCAGAAGCTGCGCAAATTCGAACTGCGCGCCGAGTTGCCGCAGTTCTGGAAGTTGATTGACCGCGACGCGAAGTTGACTCGCATCGGAACGGGCTTCGGCTTTACCGAAGGTCCGGTGTGGGATCCGCACGGATTCCTTTACGTGAGTGACGAAACTCTCAACAAAATCTTCCGCCTTTATCCTGATGGGCATCGAGAGGAAGTGATCTCTCTTGGCGACCCGGACGGCAATACCTTTGACCCGCGCCTTCGCCTGCTCGATTGCGCCAGCGTGCTGCGCGCCATAATTCGTATCGAGCCGGACGGGCGTTACACAATTCTCGCCGGCCGCTATGAGAACAAGCGTTTCAACAGCCCCAACGATTTGGTGATCGGTCCGGACGGCGCGATTTATTTCACCGATCCCACCCTGGACTTGCCCAAGGGGCAACCGCAGGAGATCCCCTTTCAGGGCGTTTATCGCCTGGACAGCAACGGTGAGGTACGCCTCCTCACGCGCGACCTTGCCCAGCCGAATGGCCTGGCTTTCTCGCCCGACGGCAGGCGTCTCTACGTGGACGACAGCGAACGAATGGATATCCGGGTTTACGATTTCCTCGCGGGCGCGACGCTCGCGAACGGCCGCCAATTCGGTGACGAGAAGGGCGGCCCGGACGAGGGTGTGCCGGACGGCATGCGCGTGGATAAAGAAGGCAATCTCTACGTCGTCGGACCGTTGGGCATCTGGGTCTGGGACGCGGAGGGACAGCATCTGGGCACCATCGTCGTGCCCGAGCAGCCCGCAAATCTGGCATGGGGTGAGTCCGACTACGGCACGCTCTTTATTACCGCCACCACGTCGGTGTACCGAATACGCACCCTCGTTCGCGGCTTTGTGCCCTATCTTTCTCGAGACAGCAGACACTCGGTTGGCCGGCCGAAGCCAGCTCGCCCAGTCAGGGCGTCTGCGGGCCGGTGACGGAAATGCGGACTCCCCTCCTCGAGGGAGGAGGGGAACTACTGAGGGTTCAATAATACCGTGACGGACCAACCCCCTCACCTGTCCGTCGGCTGACGGACATCCTCTCCCCCAAGGGGGCGAGGGCATTAACTCGGGTTAATTCTCCCCTCGCCCCCTTGGGGGAGAGGGGTCGGGGAGTGAGGGGGTGATGTCACTTAATTCCGCAATCCTGATCAGATATAGAGGGCCTTCGAACATGCCACGACAGGTTCGGACTGCGTTCACTGCCGTCATTTGGTTGACGATCGCTGTCGTCCCCGCCAAAACTGCGGGGCAAAATGCTCAGGCTTCCTCCCCATGCGTCGTGGAGCCTACTCGCTACAAAGGCTGGGACGCCGAACGCATGTCCAATCGCTGGGTGACGGTGATCATTGTTCCGAAGCTCGGCGGGCGGCTGATGCAGGTGACCTTCGGCGATCATGACTACCTGTTCGTGAATCCTCTTTATCTCGGCAAGTACTTCCCTCCCTCGCAGGCCGTGGCGGAGAAGAAATGGTTCAATTATGGCGGCGACAAGATCTGGCCGCTCCCGGAGGGCCCCGGCGAAAACCAGTGGCCTGTGGCTTCGGATATTTTGGACGACGGGATTTATCAGCTCACTCCGGTTCGAACCGGAACCGCAGTCTGCACAGTACACTTGGAAGGTCCGCCGGACGACCGCACCGGGCTCGAATATTCCCGGGACATCAGCATCGGCGCCGATTCGCCCATGATCAGCTTCCGCGCGGTCATGAAGAACATCACCGGGCACGAAATCCGGTGGTCGGTGCAATCCGTAACGCAGTACAACACCGCCGATCAGCGCGATCCTGCGGATTACAACCGCGATTTCTGGGCCTTCACACCGGCCAACCCGGCCAGCGTCTTCAACCGCAAATTCGATGCTCATGCCGGTCCCATCGATCATCCATCTTACGGCGTCCGAAACAACCTGTTCACCCTGCATTGGAAGTACCTTGAGGGCGAAGTCGGCATTGACTCAACCGCAGGCTGGGTTGCGGTGGTCGATGGGCTCTCAAGCTTCGCCATGCTGGAACGATTCCGTTATTTTCCCGGTGCCGACTATCCGGAGCGCGCCTCGGTGATTTTCTATATCGATGGTCCCAGCTTGCAGCTCAACGACAAGGGCATGCCGGAGATCCCGCGGACAAAGCTCGAAGACACACCATATTACATGGAAGCCGAACTCAACAGCCCGCTGGTGCGCTTAGCACCGGGCGAGACCTCGGCGCTCGAGAGCGAATGGTTCCCTGCGCGAATGACGCCGCAGTTCGTCAACGCCACCGAGGCGGGCATGATCGGGCGCGAACTCGCGGCCGCCCCCGCTCCCGGTGGAGTGCGGCTTACCGGTTTCTTCGGAGTGTTCTACACCGGGCATCTCGTGGCCCGTGTCTATGACGCTGGCGGCGTTGCGCTCAAAACCATTGACCTCACGAAAGCCGATCCGCTGGAAGCGGTTTCGTTGGATAAAGTAATCCCCGTGCCTCCCGAGGCTGCCACGGTATCTCTCCATCTCGTCGATGAACGGGGGTTGGACCGGGGATCGCTTGGAGAAGTGGAAATCGTGAAGAGTAATTAAACTGAAAGGACAGCCCTCTCCCTTGGGGCTGAGCGTTACCCAGATCTTTTGCTGGACACCGGGCGCGAGTTGAATTGATGGCCCTCTCCCTTGGGGAGAGGGTGTCCCGCAGCCGGCGCAGTCATCAGCCGGTGCGGGACGGGTGAGGGGTCAGTTGCGCGACCAGAGGACCGAAAAACAACTTCTACGGCAAATGCCAATGGTCAAGTGGTCTTGCCACACGAACAAATGGCAAGTTGTAAACCATTTGATTCTTGCCGTTCGCCATTTGAAACCACTCTTTCCGCGGGGAAGACACCCCTCACCCGTCCGGCGACGGCTGAAGAAAGCGCCATCGCCGGACACCCTCTCCCCAAGGGAGAGGGCTATATTCGTAATTTCGCTGCCTCAGATCGTGCCAGCATCTTCGACCTACCTATGCAGCAAGATTCAACAGACGCCTGCGGTTCTGCTGCTTCTGGGGCTCTGCCTCGCCCCGGCGTTTTCGGCGGGGCAATCGGGCCGGCATCCCATCTCGATGGATGCCGATATCGCGCCGGAACGGCTTCTGGTTTCACCTCCTCGAAAGGACTGGCCTTCCTACAACGGGGATTACTCGGGACGGCGCTACAGCGCGCTGGACCAGATCAACGTGGACAACGTCAAGCACCTGCGCGCCCAATGGGTGTTCCACTCCACCAACTCGGATTCCATGGAGGTGACGCCTGTCGTAGTGGGCGGAGTGATGTACATCACCTCCGGCAACGATGCCTTGGCGCTTGACGCGCGCACCGGCCGCGTGTTGTGGCAACACACTCGCCCGCTGACCGAAGGGCTGATTGACGACGCGTCTGCCCACCACAATCGCGGTGTCGCGGTCTGGCATACTCGCGTTTACATGGAGACCGATAACGCCCACCTGCTCTGTCTTGACGCACGGTCCGGCCACTTGATTTGGGACGTTACATACGCCGACACGCGCTTGAATTATGGCGCTACCAGCGCGCCGCTTCTGGTCAAGGACAAGGTGCTCGTGGGAACTTCGGGCGGCGATGATGGAGTTCGGGGTTTCCTGGCCGCCTTCGACGCGCTCACCGGCAAGCTCGTCTGGCGTTTTTGGACCATTCCAGCCCCCGGAGAACCCGGCTCCGAGAGCTGGATCGGCGATGCTTACCTGCACGGCGGAGGTACAACCTGGATGCCCGGAACGTACGATCCGGAGTTGAACACTGTTTACTGGGGCACCAGCAATCCCGCTCCTGATTTCGTGGGCGATACGCGGCCGGGCGACGACGTTTACACCGATTGCGTCGTGGCCCTGGATGCCGACACCGGAAAACTGAAGTGGTATTTCCAGTTCACGCCGCATGACCTCTATGATTACGACGCCGCGGAAACACCTGTGCTGCTGGACGTGCCGGTTGAAGGATCGGTCCAATTGCACGGTTCCGTTGCTTCGTCAGCACTACCATGCGCGATGGGCGATTCAACCACGTTGCGATGATAAGACGCAACGCTTCGGCGGGCATTTTCCCCTCCCACCTTCCCCCGGCGACCCATGGACGGTCCTCCTACTTGTCGACCCCCCTGTAACTTCGGACTTCCTTGTCCGCCAACCCTAAAAGCCGCATTTTAGCCCGCATCCCTGTCCTTCCCGACGATTTTGACAGCCGCCAGTATATCGACGATACGCACGCACTATCCGGTTTCACCGGCCTGTTTCCCAGTACGCCCGAAAAAGAACTGACCTACATCAAAGCTCCGAACAGCTCCTGGCTGGGCGGGTTCGTCGATCCCGCTCCCCCCCCTCCACCTCCCCCCGCAGATTCCAGCTCCTCCACATCCCCCTGACGAAAGCATCAACCTCCCTATTCAGCCACCCCGCTGACGCCTTCCAATCCCTCCACCGCACAGAGATCGATCTCGTCTTAACCGACCCATTACGCGCCGTCGGGCACCTCCAACTCGTGATAGCTTCCGAATGGTCACTGACGCGGAACTCCAGGTGACCACGGGAACTCACCCGGCGGCAGCAGTGCCTCGAACATCGCAATCGCCTGGCCATCTCTGATCTCGAGGATGCGCTCGAGAACCTGAATACCTGGAAACGTCGCTGCCTTCCGGTACTGTGACATCCTCGAGGTTGGGGTGAGGGAGATACGGAGGCAGAGAGTTTTGGTCGCCGCCCACGAAGCCACGACGGAAAGACGGGTTGGAGGGCTTCCAGCTCGAGCTGAGGAGGATGCGCGGGGAACTAGAAAGAGCTAAGGTGCTCGTGGCGGTATTGCCGGGGAACCTGGCTATCCATGCGAGCAAGCAATCTCTCGAAGTACGAGCGTCGCTCGACTAACTGTCATGGCGTTGATCTCCGTGCCGCTGAGCTTTGTGGCGTGTTGTTTAGTATGCAGGGGACGTGGCGCCTGGAGGAAATAAGCTCTGGATTTTTTTCGCTGTTGCCCTTCCGCTGTTGGCGTTGGTCTTTGGGTTTGCTTTTTCTCAGAGTTTTTTTTCGGTGGAAGTTGCGACGGCGGGGCAACGTCGCGAAAGCGGTGTTCTCAACAGGTCCAGGCCGCCCCGTTGGTCCGCCTGACCGGCATTAGTCCGGCTCCTCTGGCCATCCTCACCACCCAGGCATCATAGGCTGGCGTCTTACTGATGGGTTAAATACAACCAAAGATTGCCAGTTAGTTAGTTACTCTAACCCATCTTACTCAGCACAGCAATACGTACTAGTTGAGCGGAGACCTTACACAA
>CAWIUZ010000163.1:0-20886 GCA_963838915.1 uncultured Acidobacteriota bacterium | reverse complement strand
GTTGAAGCCTGAACTGATGATGACAATGAGAGGCACTTCTCATGCAAGAACCCAAGCATGTGTCTCCGCTTGGGAGTTGTTGTCATGAGCCAGTGAATTATTGCCGCCGCTACGAGCAAGGTTAAGCTATGTTGAAACACTGGCTTATTGAACTCATCGGGCACGCGTCCGGTCTCAGCGAAGCACAACTTCAGCAAATTGAGAAAGCGTTGCCAAGGACGAAGGCGCTGATCGTCTTCTCAATAAGGCACAGCCGATCATCGAACAGGCGCACAGCCTGTACATTGAAGCCGAGCCACTGATCGATCAAGCCATGAAAGAGTGGCAGACCGTCGCCCCCGCAGCGCAAGTTTTGATTGATGTGATCTCGCACCATGTCGACAAAGGCGGTTCGCCGGCGGAGGCTGCTGGGGTAATGCGCGCGGCGCTTGACGGGTCAATTGCTCTGCACTGCGCCTGACTAACCATGGCTAACGCCCCGGTCAGTCGCCCCACGAAACGATTATCACGTAAAGCTGCTCAAGCGGATGGTGAGTCGCGGCCGGCTGCGGGGAAGCCCCAGCGCAGCGGTGGCTGGGACCTAATCGCGCGCCGGGGCCCCGGTACAGCGGAGAGCCTTGTGGCCCCGTCCCACTGTCCCGCCGGCGACGATAAAAGCGGGCGGTTAGCGGCGGCTTAAGGCACAATTGCTGGAAATGAAAAGCCCCTGTCAGGCCCGTACTGACTGGCAGGGGCAAGTCGGTTAGTGCGGAAATGCAAGGACGGGTGCCCACACCAGCCCTCGCTGCGCGAACATTAACGCGTAACAGCGTGCGGGAGTCAAATCGCCGCATAGTGGTGCGCGGCGGCAAAAGGTCGGAGCCGAATAGGTGCCTAGGAGCTAATTCGGTTCGGCCATCGCCGCCACCATTGCGACGATAGTGCGAGATCTGCTCGGTGCTTTGATTTTGATCGAAGAGCGTCTGGCTCATGTGCATGGTGTATTGCATCAAGCGCTTCGACCGGGGGTTTTCTACCGGATGGGCGGTGGCTGCGGCCGTCTGCGCTCAGATCATGATCTACTACAAGGAACCAGCTTTTCTCTTACTCTTAACTTTCGCGGCCAGCCGGCTGGTTTTTCGCAGCAGAACTTTGCGGCCAACGGGCGGGCTTCGCAGCCTGCTTCGGCACAAGGCAAGTCGCCTGGATCTCTGCTTGTGCTTCTTAGGGGGCCTGTTCTTCCTTTATTACGTGGCGGCGATGCTTCCACACTTAAACAAGCAGTACGCCGAGCAACAGGCGATGTCGCTTCCGCAGATCATTCTTTTCTACCTTAAACTGGACCTGCTGGCATGGTTCTTTGCGGCCGTCGTTCTGCGTAGGTTCTATCTGATCTGGCGGCGCAGAGTGCAACCGTCACAGTTGTGGGATGCGCTCGCTTTCGGTGGATTGGTTTATTTCGTGGCTTACCTCTATCTTCGGCTGGCAGCGGTTTATTACCTGGCGCCGGTGGATGTAATCGCGGTGTTATACCTTGGCCGGCTCACATTCCAGGCGTGGGAATCCATGCATCTGCGCACCAAGGCGGCAGCAATAGCCCTCGTTGCGGTAGTCCTGGTTCAAGATGTCTCGTTTTCAGCCTTGCGTCTGGTGGAGCGGAAAAACGTGATCCATGCCAAGGCGGAACTGGCGAGCGCAATCAAAGCCCGTTATAGCAGCGATACGCAGAATCCCCAGCGGCTCTTCTTTCCATTTGCCACCCCTTACGTCATTATGGAGTTTGGCTCTTACCTCCATTATCGAGGTGTTCCCGTGGAAGGAGCGCCGGATCAGCCCGCCGGCGCGAATAATGTGAAGTTGGTAAGCGAGCTAGTCGCCAACGACGGTCCGTGCATGGATTTCAGGAGTCTCATCTGCCACTCAGCCGGCCAGCCTGAACGGGGCGATCTTGTGATTGTGTTGCCGGATGACAATGCCTCTATCGCTCGCACGACTCCATACCTGGACGGTGGTTCCGTGTTGTTCTCCTACGAGCCTTATCCTCCGATTCCAGATTGGTTGCGCCCTGACATCGGACGCCTCGGCTTCGCTTTGCCAAACTCGGCGCGCAAAGAGATTCCCGATCGCTGGCTGCACGCGTCAGTTATCGAATGGAAGTAGACGCCCATGAACGTTAGCGTGATCCTCTGCACTTACAATCGTTGCCGGATCCTGCCGAAGACGCTCGAGAGCGTCGCCGCCTCGAGACTCCCTGCATCGGTCGAATGGGAAGTGCTGGTGGTAGACAACAACTCAACGGACCGTACGCGGGAGGTGGTAGAGGACTTTTGCCGCCAATACCCCGGCCGCTTCCGCTATGTGTTCGAGCCCAAGCCGGGAAAGTCGTTTGCTCTCAATTCCGGAATCCGTCAGGCTCGAGGCGAACTTCTGGCTTTCCTGGACGATGACGTCACCGTCGAGCCTGGTTGGCTAGAGAACTTGACAACCCCTCTTCGAGAACGCGGATGGGCCGGAACAGGAGGGCGTACACTTTTGGCAGAGCCCTTCGAGCCTCCCACCTGGTTGGTGCTCGGAAAGCCTTACCAGATGGGCGGGGTGCTCGCGGCCATGTACGACTTGGGGGAGCAAGCCTGTGAAATCGAAATCACCCGGGCCCCCTACGGGGTCAACATGGCGTTCAAGAAGGAGATGTTCGAGAAATACGGTCTGTTTCGCACTGACCTGGGGCCCAGTCCTGACCGCAAGGTTCCACGCCCCAACGAGGACACCGAATTCGGGCGCCGGTTGATGGCCAAGGGGGAGCGGTTGCGCTACGAACCGTCCGCCATCGTTTATCACCCCGTGCCCAGGGAGCGAGTCCGAAAAGACTATTTTCTGACCTGGTGGTTCGACTATGGACGAGCTCTGATCCGGGAGAAAGGGGAGAGCCCTCCGGTTTGGAGAATCCCGAGGCATTACTTCAGCATCCCCAAAATGCTAGGCGTCTGCTTGCTGCCCAGGGCGCTCGAGTGGCTGACGACCCTGGATCCCATGGAAAGATTCGCCGCCAAGTGCTGGACCTGGCTCATGGCCGGGGAGATGGTGGAGACTTACCGGCTCGCCCGCGAAAACCGCGGACAAAGACACTCCACCACACAAGGAGAGCGGGCAGGTCCTAGTCCCTCGACAAACGTCTCGCCGTAGGGGGACGGCTTGCCGTCCCCGTATTTCGGGTGGCCCAGACGAGGGCAAGCCTATAAGCGTTCACTTAAGGTGCAGCGACTTCCAGAGCCGCGGAGCGGCGGCAGATAGTAGCCCACGGCGTGAGCCGTGGGGCCCGTGGCGCGTTGATACTCACAGCCCCGGAAGGGGCGACAGACTTAACGCAGGGAGCTCTGCCGCCCCTCCGGGGCTCGCATAACCACGGGTTGCCCCCCGGTCCCACGGCTCACGCCGTGGGCTACTCTCTGACGGCCCTCCGGGCCTGTGCTAGCGGTCGTCGGGACGTACATCGCTTCTGGCGGTGTTAAGTAAACGCTTATGAGGGCAAGCCCTACCCCTCGAGCGCCCGGGGCGCAGCGGCGTGGGGGCACCTGCCATTGGCCCTCGCCATTCAATCTGAAGTGCACAAGGACGAGCTGAAACTCGACGAGGTCGCTGACCGGAAATGAGCCAACCCTTGGTTTCAGTGGTGATGGTGGTATGCAACGTGGAGCGCTTCCTCGCCGAGTCGATTGAGAGCGTCCTGGGCCAGACATTTCGGGACTTCGAATTCATTATTCTCGACTTTGGGTCGACGGATAACACAAAGTCCATCGTTGCCGGCTATGCGGCCAAGGACAGCCGGATCAAGCTCAGTGAGATACCGCATTGCGGCCTGGCCGAAGCGCGAAACGCGGTTAGTTTTCTCGCCCAAGGCCGATACATCGCGGTTATGGACGCTGACGACGTGTCCATGCCCGACCGCCTCAAGTGGGAGGCCGCATTCATGGAGGAGCATCCGGAGATCGGCATCGTGGGCGGCGCCATCCAGTGGATCGATGGGACCGGCAGGCCGCTGCGCGTTGATTCCCGCCCTGTCGGCGACGACGAGATCCAAGAGGCTCTCTTGCACCACTACCCCTTTTGCCACTCCAGCCTGCTGATGCGACGCGACGCTTTTGCCCGCTCCGGCGGCTACCGGCCGGCCTTTGCTCCTGCCGAGGATTACGATCTGGCCATCCGTATGGCGGAATACTGCAAGTGCGCGAACCTGGAGCAGGTTGTGCTCCAGTACCGGGTCCACGGAACCCAACTATCGCTGAAAAAGGGAAGATACCAGTCGTTGGCCAAGCTGGCGGCTCGCGCCTCTGCGGTCTCGAGGAGAAGCGGAACCGGAGATCCCTTGAATTCGGCGGGGGAAATAACCTCCGCGTTGTTGGTCGGGTTGGGCGTAACGGAGGCAGCACAACGGCGCGCCGTCGCTCTGGACCGCCAACAGTGGATCCGGCTCATGTGTATGGCGGGCGAATACCCCTTGGCGCTCGATGCGGCCGTGGAAACGCTACAGTCCGATTTGAAAGACGTGGAGCGATGGCTAATCGCGGATTTGCGGCTTCGGGCTGCGTGCCTGTATTGGAGACAAAGGCGATTCGCCAGGAGCCTGCTTACTGGTATTCATGCGTTCACGACGCGGCCGTTAATGTTGGGGCGCCCCCTAAAGCGACTGCTTCAGCGGCGTTCGTCAATCAGCCGGTAGTGATAGTTTCGTTCGTGGCATTGAAATGAAAATCACGGTAATTCTGTGCACATATAACCGTTGCCGGAGTTTGGCGAAAGCGCTCGAAAGCGCCGCTGCCCTAAGACTGCCCGAGTCGGACGAGTGGGAGATACTGGTCGTGGATAACAACTCGACCGACAAGACTCGGGAAGTGGTAGAGAACTTCTGCCGGCAGTACCCCGGACGTTTCCGTTACCTGTTTGAACCCCGGCAGGGCAAGTCTCACGCTCTCAACGCAGGGATTCGCGAGGCCCACGCGGATGTTCTGGCATTCATGGATGATGACGTGACCGTTGATCCGGGTTGGCTCGAGCACTTGACAGCGCCTCTCGATGACGGCCGTTGGGCAGGCGCCGGAGGGCGCATTCTTCCTCAACAAACCTTCAGGCCCTCCGCCCTGGCTGTCGCTCTCGGAGCGTCACGCGCTGGGCCCATTGGCCCTTTTCGATCCTAGCCCGGATGCAGCAGAACTGTTTGAGGCGCCATTCGGCACCAACATGGCCTTTCGAAAAGGCGTGTTTGACAGGCACGGCGGATTCCGAACAGATCTCGGCCCTCGCCCCGGTAGCGAAATCCGCAGCGAGGACAGCGAGTTCGCCCATCGTTTGCTGACGGCAGGGGAGCATTTGCGCTACGAACGGTCCGCCATCGTCTATCATGAGGTTCCGGAGAGCCGGCTCCAGAAAAAGTACTTCCTCAACTGGTGGTTTGACAAGGCGCGAGCTGACGTTCGGGCGTTTGGAGTTCCGGCCGGCAAATGGCGTCTCAAAGGGATTCCAATCGTCCTGTTTCGTCGGCTGAGTGTTTGGACGCTTCGATGGCTGTTCGCTTTGGACCCGGCCAGACGATTTTCCTGCAAACTCAAAGTGTGGATAGTAACCGGAGAGATTCAGGAATCGTATCGCCAAAGAACCGAGGGCGGGCAAACCAACGCTGAGGCGGCATCGCATGGACGCCCGCCGGGATAGGCTTCCGTTCGACCTTCAGCGGACCGGTTTTGAACGCTTGTCGCCAGACACCTGCGGCTCTGAAAGTGTGAAGAAGTTCTGAATGTGTCAATCTGATGGCAGGCGGTTGATTTTTTCGTGCCTTCTCTTGCCAGTGAATCGGGGGCCATCTCGCGATCACCTGCTTCATGCGCATATTGCCATCGCTTGCTGCCCCCGTACCAAAGTGCTCTTGCGCTGCCACTCCTAGCGGCTGATAACTGGGCAGAAGCGTCTCGAAGGTAGCGGCAGAGTGTGGGGATGTGGCGGTGAGATTAGCCCGGCAACTGGCCGCGCAAAGCCGCCTCTAGATCAAACTGTGTCCCGGGCGAAGCAGGGCGCGTGAAGCTGATTTATGGTACAGTATTAACTACCCCCCTCAATGACAAAAGACGGGATGACTGACCATAATCCGAAGATTGACTGAGCACAGTTTAGGACCGGAACAAACTCGAACGAGGCACACAACAACGGTGCAGGCACAGGTGGGAACAGACTCCGCAAGCCGGGTGCTCGATGAGTATTATCGCTGTCCGCCTAGTCCCCTGGGCTTCCGGCACTCAGATCAATCGGAGGGGCCGCCGGGCTACTTTCGCTTAGGGCCAGACGCAATTTGTTACGGGCGTCTGTCTTGCGGCAATACGGCCAAAAGCCCCGTGGGAGTCCTGGTGGACGCCCTCGATCATACCGAATTGGAACCGGATGGCATCGGCCTCCCCTTCCAGATTGACGAAGTAATTGAGAATCTGCGGCGCGAGCGCTACGCCGCCCGTTTCCGTGAAGAGGGAAAGGTTCTCAACGAACTCCTGCGAAAGGCATACTACTTTGTCCGGCCGTTTTTGGGAGTCCCGTTACGCCGACACCTCCAGAAGATTTACCTGCGAGGCTGGGACCGGATTCCCTTCCCTGCCTGGCCCGTTGACGATACCGTCGATCGTGTTCATCGCAGGCTGATGGCCCTGTTATTGAAGAGCCAGGGACGCGATAGGACTCCGTTCGTATGGTTCTGGCCGCGGGGCTACACAAGTTGTGCAATCCTCACCCACGACGTGGAGGATAAACGGGGCAGAAACTTTTGCGCCAAATTGATGGATGTGGACGAGTCGTACGGTTTTCGCAGCGCCTTCCAGGTCGTTCCAGAGAAGAACTACGACGTTTCCAAGAACTTCCGGGAGAGTATCACCTCCCGGGGCTTTGAAGTGAATGTTCACGACCTGAAGCACGACGGACGCCTCTATGCTGAGCATGCGGAGTTTCAACGCCGGGCGGCGCGTATTAATAACTACATTCGGGAATACGACGCCCAGGGGTTTCGTTCCGGCATCCTGTACCGCAACGCAGACTGGTTCGACGCCTTCGAATTCTCTTATGACATGTCGCTCCCCAATGTGGCCCATCTCGACCCGCAGCGCGGCGGGTGCTGTACGGTCATGCCCTTCTTTATCGGAAAGATTGTGGAACTGCCGGTCACCTGCACACAGGACTACACGCTTTTTCAGATTCTTGGCGATTACTCAATTAACCTGTGGAAGGAGCAAATTGCCTTAATCCGAAAGAATTACGGTTTGATCAGCTTCATTGCTCACCCTGACTACCTTCTCGAGCCTCGGGCGCTCGGTACCTACAAGGCCTTGCTGCAATTCCTGGCCAGCCTGCGCTCCGAGGACCGGCTTTGGACTGCCTTGCCCAGGGATGTGGCCAATTGGTGGAGACTGAGGAGCCGGATGGAGCTTGTTTGCCAGGACGGCGAATGGCGCGTCGAAGGACCCGGAAGCGAGCGGGCCTGCATAGCCTATGCTGTGCTGACGGGAGACACCGTCACCTACAGCCTGGAAGCTTGAGCCGCAACTATGGAAAACCTGTTTGCTCTTTCAGGCGGCGTGCTGGTGGTGGGCGGCACGCGAGGAATCGGCCGCGCGATTTCGTTGCGCTTCGCAAGAGCGGGGGCATCCGTCATCGCCAACTACGTCCGCGATCAGAAAGCCGCGGAGGATCTCAAGGCGTCAGCGGAGCAGGAGGGGTTGCGTGTCCTGCTCTGCCGGGCCGACGTCACAACTTCCAGAGGCATCGAGCAAATCGAAAACTCTGTCCAGGAATGCAATGAGCCCCTTCGAGGCCTCATCTACTGCGCGGCGACCGGCGTGCATCGTGAAATCTCCGAGCTTACGACACGCCACTTTGACTTTACGTTTTCCCTCAACGTGCGGGGCTTTTTCGAATTGACCAAGGCTCTCCTGGGCCGATTCGCGGAGGGCGGCACGATCCTGGCCGTGAGTTCTATGGGCGCCCAACGCGCGCTGCCGTACTACTCCCTGGTGGGCTCATCCAAGGGTGCGCTCGAGGCGCTCGCCCGCCATCTCGCCGTCGAGTTGCGGCCACGGGGCATTCGCGTCAACATCCTGGTGCCCGGCACGGTGGCCACGGACGTGTGGAAAACCCTCCCGGACGCAGAAAAGCGGATTGCGGCGGCCACGGCCCGCACGCCCGCTCAACGATTGGTAACGACAGAGGAGGTGGCGTGGGCCGCCCAATTCCTCTGCTCGAACGCGTCGGCGGGAATTGTCGGCCATACACTCATCGTGGACGGCGGCGCAGGAGTAGTAGGCTAGGACATTCATTGACGGAGCACCGAGATGAACGATATTTTGGACAAAATCCAGGAAGCGTTTCATAAGGCATTCGGAGTGGATGCGCAAATGGTCTCACTGGAGACGACCCCGAGCGAGGTGCCGGCCTGGGATTCGGTAGGGCATCTGGAACTGGCAAGCACGCTCGAACAGTCGTTTGGCATCAACCTGGATGTTGACGATCTCATGGAGATGGAAAACGTCCGTGCGATCGTTCGGGTCATCAAATCCAAACTAGGCGCCGCTGCCTGAGATGCTGTGAATAAACCTGACAGTGTCATCCTGCGCGAAGCGAAGGATGACATCCGGCTGATTTCTTCACATTTTCTAACGGCCGTCCCCTCCGCAGCTTCCGTAACCGGCGCGGCGGACATTTGGATTGGCCGGGTGCCGGGGAAGCGGCCTAAACTCATCGGAAATGCCCTGATCGCCCGGCGCGAGTTGAGGTATTGATGGCAGGAAGCCCTGAAGGCAATTTCGCGGGGCAGTTAACCAGGCGGCTAGGGGAGCATTCCTTCCTGATTAATGCCGTCACGGGCGAGGAAATCCTCCCCGGCGACCTTCCTTCGCTCATTTCCAGTTTCGGCGCCGGCCTGCTTCGCGCCGGACTCTCGAGGGGCGACCGGATCCTCGTCGGCTGTACGCTCGCGCCCTTGAGCGGCATCGCCTATTTGGGGTCCATATACGCAGGGCTGGTGCCTGTCCCCATCGAAGAGAATATCCTCGCTTCATCCCTGGCTGAGTTGCTGAAGAAGACCGGCGCGCAAGCGGTGTGGACCGAAGAAGCGACTTCTCTCGAACGCATTAAGGACGCGCCTGTCAAGGCCTTCCATGGACCTCCTGCGGACGTAAGAAGGGATCCGATGCCGCCGGCCGCCTGCCAGGCGAGCGACCTTGCCGTGCTTGTAGCCACCTCGGGCTCCACCGGAACGCCGCGTTTTGTGATGGTCAGCCACGGTAACCTGACCGCCAACACCGAAGCCATCGTGCGCAGCCAGAATCTGCTTCGGGATGAGCGCGCGATGCTCATCCTGCCCCTGAGTTATTGCTTTGGCGCGAGCGTCTTCCACAGCCATCTATACCAAGGGGGAGGAGTGGTCTTCGACTCCCGGTTCATGTTCCCCGACAAGGTGCTGCACGCCATCAACAAGTACCACTGCACGACCTTTGCAGGAGTGCCGACTGTCTACAACATCCTGCTGCGCCGCTCGAACCTGCGTTCGATTCCCATGCCCGGCCTGCGGCGATTCTTGCAAGCGGGAGGGCCGCTCGGGCCTCAGCAGGTCGCTGAGATGCGCGACACCGTTCCCACGGCGAAGTTCTACGTCATGTACGGTCAAACGGAGGCGACAGCTCGCATTTCCTGTCTCGATCCCGAGTTTCTCGGCGAGAAACTGGGTAGCGCCGGCCGGCCGTTGGACAATCTCTCGATCCGCATCGTCGACGAAGAGGGCAGAGAGTTGCCCACGGGCGAGACCGGCGAAATCATGGTCAGCGGACCATCGATCACCTTGGGATACCTCAACGAACCGGAAGAGAGCCGGCGCAAGTTCCAGGATGGCTGGCTGCGAACCGGTGACTTGGGCCATCTCGATGCGGCCGGATGCCTCTGGATTGACGGTCGCAAGGCCAATTTCCTTAAGATTCGCGGCGTGCGGGTAAGCTTTGCCGAGGTCGAGGCAAGGGTGGCGAGTCTCGCGGGCGTCAGTGAGTGTGCAGTGGCTGCTGTGGCGCATCCGGAGGCCGGAGAGGCGCTGGCTCTCTATATCGTGCCCGATAAAGACGCGTGCGAAGTTGTCGAGAAGGTCCGCCGCAGCCTGCCGACCTACTGGACTTGTGAGTCGATCAACATCGTCTCGCACATTCCGAAGACAGCGCGAGGGAAGGTGTCCCGCGGCGATCTGCTGAAGAAAGCGGTAGGAATCGATGGATGAACTGGGGCCGAGGATCGACCAGATGCTGGCGATTCCTCCCTACAGTCTGCCCCCGGAGGCGCGCCAGGCGGGCCTTGTTGAGCTGCTGAAGGACGAGTTGGAGTACGCGGGCAGCAGGAACGCCGCCTTCCAAAATTACCTGCGGCACTGGCCTACGGACATACGCACTGCGAAAAGAGTCGCAGACCTCCCTTACTTGCCGGTGGGACGCTTGAAAGGAGACGTCCCTTTTTCGCTGGTTGAGCCAAGCGAGATCAAGCGCACCCTGACCTCGAGTTCCACGACCGGTCAGATGCCGAGCAGGATTGTCCTGGATTCGCCCACAGCCAGGCGCATGACGAAGGGAGTCGTCTCCATCGCGCAAGACTTCATCGGTTCCGCCCGAAGGCCGTACCTGGTGGTCGATGTGCCCGGCGCCGTGGCCGGCGGGCCGGAACTGGGAGCACGCGGCGCCGCCATTCAGGGCCTCCAGCCGTTTGCGAGCGAGGTCGCCTATTGCCTGAAAAATGGCAGTGGCGGCCTCGAACTCGATCGCGGGAAGCTCCTCGAATTTGCAGATCGTCGGCGCAAGTCGCAGGTGCTGGTTTACGGCTTCACTTACATACTCTGGAAACACTTTGTGGAGCCTTTGCGCGCGGAGAACATTTGCCTCGACATGCCGGACGTTCACATCCTGCATAGCGGCGGATGGAAGTTGCTGCAGCAAGAGGCAGTCGACAAGAAGACCTTCAATGAAGGTGTGGCCTCCGTCTTCGGATGCCCTGCCGAGCGGGTCATCGATTTCTACGGCATGGTGGAGAACGTTGGCGTTATCTACCCCGATTGTGCCGAGCTTAATAAGCATGTTCCGGCGTTTGCAGACGTCATCGCGCGGGACCCGCTCACGCTAAAACCGGTTCGAGAAGGCCAAACTGGCATCGTGCAGGTTTCGAGTGCTCTGCCCACGAGTTTTCCTGGACAGCTTCTCCTCACGGAAGACCTCGCTCAGGTTGTAGCGTACGACGGGTGCCGTTGCGGCCGGCGTGGCGTGTGTTTCCGGTTTATGGGACGAGTGCCCAAAGCCGAGGTGCGCGGCTGCGGTAACATTGAGCGTAGCCGACAGCAGGCTCGCTAGTAGCTGTTTTGCCCGTGCGCCCCGGAGGGGAGCAAATTGAGGAGCCGGGGGTGAAACCGCATAGGCGTTAACTTAAGGTGCCGGGACTTCGAGAGCCGCGGAGCGGCGCCAGAAAGTAGCCCACGGCGTGAGCCGTGGGACGGAATGTGGCGTTGATACTCACAGCCCCAGACGGGGCGACAGATCTCGCGCGGGAGCCACTGCCGCCCCTCCGGGGCTGAAATAACCGGGGGTGGCTCCTCGATCCCACGGCTCACGCCGTGGGCTACTCCCTGTCGGCCCTCCGGGCCTGTATTAGCGGTGAGCGAGACCGATATTGCCACCACTTGAAGCGTTAAGTTAATGCCTGTGAGGTGAAACCCCCGGACAGGCCCCACACCCCGCCTCCTTCCCACTCTCCCCGAAGGGGCGCAGGGAGAAGTGCCCTGAGTTTATACCCTCGCCCCCTTGGGGGAGAGGGTGTCCGTCAATGGACGGACAGGTGAGGGGGTTGGTCCGTCAGGGTATTATGTAGTCGTCAGTAGTTGCGAGCTTAGGCCATTGTAGCCCCGAGCTTCAGCTCGGCAGGTGCCGACCTGAAGGTCGGCGCAACGTGCTTCGATGAGTGAACTTTTCCTCGACATCGACCAGCCCGAACAGGTCTCCGCCGCCGCCGCGGAGTTGCGTGCGAGCCTCACGCCGTCCGAAGTCACTCCTCATGGCGTGCTGGAAGTCTTCGAAACCTGGGCTGCGGCTCTCGGCGAACGCGAGACCACCGACATCCCCGGCGTTCAATTCCTTCGCATGTGGCTACGCCGTGGAACGCTCGAGCCCATCCTCGCGAGAGAACTCGGGTGCGGGGCTCTCGAGGGAAACTGGATGGCGGATGGCCGGGCCATGCTCAAGGCATTCCCGCTGGGTGTGGTTGGTCACTGGCCTGCTGGAAACATCGAAATCCAGCCCGTTCTCTCGATGACCTGCGCGCTACTGGGTGGCAATGCCTGTCTCGTGCGCGTGCCTGGCGGCTTGGAAGACATCTCCACGCGACTCATCGGCAAGCTGGCCCAGACTGACATTCGAGGTGTCCTGACGACTCGGATCCGCATGCTGGCTTTCCCGCATTCACGGCGCGACTTGCACGAAGCGATGGCGCGAGTTGTCGATGGCGCCATGGTGTGGGGGGGCGAGGAATCTGTATTGCAAGTTCGCAGCCTTCCCTTCCCGCACTGGGCCAGGCTCGCAATCTTCGGGCCCCGCATCTCGATCGCGGCCATGGACGCGGATTCCTGGTCGAACGCGCAGGAGCGCGAGTCGTGGTGCCGCCGCATTGCGCGCGACGTGTGGCAGTTTGACCAGCAAGCGTGCTCGTCGCCGCAGGTGCTCTTTCTGGAAAAGAGGGCGAGCCGCTCCTCGGATGAGTTCGTCGAGACCCTCAAAGCAGCGTTCGAGTCGGAAAACCGCATGCATCCGAGACTAACCATCCAGGCCAGCCTGACATCGGCCATCTGTCAGGCCCGCGCCTCGTGGCTGCTGGACGATGTCGCCCATCGCGCCATTTTCCCCTCGGAGCCCGACTGGACAATCCTGATTGGCCGCGGCTCGGAGATTCCCAAACCGACTCAAGGAAAAACGCTGACCATTTTAGAGGTCGATGACTTAACCGACGCCTTGAAAGATCTTGATGGAGACGTTCAAACCCTGGGGCTGGCCGTGGCTGACGCCGCTCGAGAGGAGATGCTCGCCTCGCTCGCGGCAAGAAGAGGCGTGGATCGAATTGTAAAGCTGGGGCGCATGCACGTCTTCGCTCCGCCCTGGGACGGGGTTGATCTGATACGGCCCATGGTGCGCATGGTCCGCCATGTGCCCTCGAGCGTATGACGTGACCCGGCGGAGTTTATCGCTCAATTACTACTGACCTGAGTCACAAGTTGGTTGAAGAATTCAGCCCGACAACCCGGTTTCACGCAAAGCCGCAAAGTACACAAAGCTCGCAAAGAAAAGCAGGAACTTCCCCTTCGCGCTTCCTTGCGCCTTAGCGCCTTGGCGTGAGCTGTTTTGATTTTTTCACACGTTCTTACGCCGTAGGCTGCTCTATGGCGCCCGTGAGGGGGGCAGTAAGGAACGGTCGCGCATGAGAAACACTCTCTTAACGAACTTCTGACTCAGGACACTGGTGATAACTATGGCAGACGCCAACACATTCCTGGAAGCGCTGGACCGCAAGGCCAGAATGTTTGCACCCGCGGCCCGGGCAACAGTCGAAGCTAACCATGAACTTTGCTCGTGGCTGCTGGACCCTCTGGCCCGCTGGGCCGAGGCCGCTTACGGCGAGAAGGCATTCGAGGATGCAGCGCGAGGCTATGCACGGTATTGCCTGGGCGTTGCAAAGTCGCAGCAAGCCTACGAGCAGGCGGGCCGCTATGCCCCTCAAGCCTTGACCGATGTGGTTTCGGAAGTTTATGAGGACGAAGGGTACATGATTCCCTACATGTGGGCGGCCATCCTCATCTATCCGTTTTGGCCCTCGATGGTCGATCATATCGCCCTGTACCGAAATGACTTTCTACGGTCGTTGCCGCCCGAGGCCAGGGTTATGGAATTGGCGTCAGGCCACGGCGTGCTCAGCCTGCTCGCCGCCGAGGAAAGACCGGACCTTCAACTCGAAGGAATTGACATCAGCCCGCCGGCCGTGGCGGTGGCCAACCGCATTCTCGCGGCCTCGGGACATGCGGGCCGGGTCAAGTTCGCGGTGGAAGACATTGTCGCCTTCGAGCGGGATAACAAAGGCGGCAAGTATCAGGGAATCATTGCGGCGATGCTGGCGGAACATCTGGAGGATCCCCGGCCCCTCTTCCGGTCCATCTCTCGCCTTCTCGACAAGGACGGTCAGGTTTTCTTCAGCACCGCCCTCGAATCCGCCCAGAAAGACCACATCTACGAATTCAATTACGAAAGCCAGCCGCTGAGAATGGCGGAAGAGGTTGGCCTGCGCGTAACACGGTTGGTCAGCGACGCCGGCGCTCCGCTGCCCGGCACTCGATTTCTTCCCCGCGCGACAGCCATGATCTTGCGCCATCGATAATTCCATGACAATGACCTTCGAGCAAGTCAAGACCTACCTTAGGCAACGCTTCCCTCTCATCATGGTCGACAGAGTGCTGGAGGTTGAGCCCGGCAAGAGGATCAAGGCCATCAAGAACGTCACGGGGAATGAGATCCAGTTTCTCGGCCATTTCCCCGACTATGCAATCATGCCTGGCACTTTCATCGTGGAGGCGATCGGGCAATGCGCTTCCATCCTGTTTAGCCAGACTACTGGCAAAGGCGTTGAACAGGGTGAGTACCTGGTCCTGGCCAGCATCAACGAGATGAGATTCTTCGTTCCTGTCCACCCGGGCCACACCATGGTCGTGGAAGTAACCATCGTGAAAATGACGGGGGAAGCAGCGCTTGTCGAGGGGACTGTGACCGTGGACGGGACGCTTGTCACCAAAGGGAAGCTTGGGTTCGCAAAGAAAGCGGTTTGAGTCGTTCAGTTTGACGCGGGGGTAGCGCCCTCAGTCATGTGCTAGTTGAAGAAATCAGCCCGCGGAGCGGGCGGCAGATAGTAGCCCACGGCGTGAAGCCGTGGGTTGGCAGACTGCACCCTCACCCCGTCCCCTCTCCCGCCCCGGCGGGAGAGGGGTGCCGAAGGCGAGGTGAGGGCCTTCTAACCCAGGGCTTGCGCCCTGGGCTACTCTCTGCCGCCCCTGACGGGGCTGCGCAATAACCGGCGCGCACGATGAAGACCTTCTTACCGAACTTCTGACTGACGTCAATCGCGACGCCGCAGGCAGCCAATTCAGGTTGAGCATGAAAAGATCACTTCTCAGAAGGATATTCAACAGAATACTCCATCTGATGGCCCGGGTTCTGCCCGGCTCGACCAGCTTGAGACCATTTCTGCATCGATTGCGCGGGGTCAAGATGCAGGGCAGAGTCTTCATCGGGGACGACGTGTATCTCGAGAATGAGTATCCCGATTGCGTGGAGATACACGACGGTGCGGGGATCGGGTTGCGGTCCACGATCGTAGCCCACTCCGGAGACACCGGGGAACGCGGGAAGATCGTAATAGGAAAAAATGCGGCCATCATGTCCTGTTGCACTGTCATCTGCTCGGCGGGCCAGACGCTGACTATTGGGGAAGGCGCAGTCCTTTCGGCGGGGTCGGTGGTGACAAACGATGTCCCTGCTCGTACGCTCTGCGCCGGGCCGAGAGTCCGGGCGGTAGCAACGGTGACGGTGCCTTATACACTGGAGGCAAATCATAGAGATTTTGTCCGTGGGCTGAGGCCACTTCGAGTCGCCAGGAAAGGGGAAAGCGGCGCCGGAGAAGCCGGCTGAGGTTTCGGCGAGAGCGGCCTCGACGCCAATCGCCACGTACGTTGCTGCAGCCCCGCAGACGAAGGCCTCCCGCGGCATCCACATATTGTCTCCAGATGCAACTTGGGCACGTACTAAATTACAAATTCAGACACATTGTCTATTGACACTAATAACGAGAAGGGTTACTATAGTTGTGGTATTAACTAGGCTATGCACGGAAATCAGAGTTGGCACTTGTCAGTGCAGGACCGCTGAATGCTCGTCGCTCCGCGAAATCAACTAGTTTTCGATTCCTCCCTTGAACGGAAGGAGCCGGACTCTCTGCTCTCCTTCCATGCCTACGGCGTTAAGTTCAAACTCCACATTCCACTTGCCCTTCTCTCGCATTTGGCGTGGCCGATTTTACCTGGCGCGGAGTTTGCGAACGGAGGAGGGGCAGATGCCGTGCTCTCGGTCCACGGGTGTTGTTCTGCGCAAGGCGAGACCTGTTACGAGATTGCCGAAAACAGCGCCATTTGGGGTGCGGTGGGCAGCATTGAAGCTGCCGCGGCCGCAGTCGAGTCGTGGGCGCAACTGACGGTTGCAACCTTGGCCAAGGATCTGATTTTCGCGCACGCAGGAGTCGTTAGATGGAAAGATCGAGCGGTCGTGGTACCAGGACGGTCCTTGAGTGGTAAGAGTACTTTAGTGCTCTCGTTTGTGGAAAGAGGAGCGGATTATTATTCAGATGAGTACGCAGTTTTCGATTCTGAGGGACGAGTTTTTCCCTATTGGCGGCTCCCCAAGCTAAGGGTAGCCTCCGACCAGAAAGTGGCGACTAGCCTTTTAGGGCGCACGCTCGGCGGCGCGCCTCCTAAACCCATTCCCTTGGGATGGGTTCTTATCAGCGGGTACGACCGAGGGAGCCGCTGGCAACCCCGGCGGCTCAGTTGCGGAAGGACGCTGCTGGGATTGCTCGATAACACAGTTCCTCTGCGCAGCCGGCCCGAGCAGTCGGTGAAGTTCTTGGCCAGGGCGGTCAAGAACGCCCAGGGCTTTGAAGGGATGCGGGGGGAAGCGGCAGATTTTGCCGATCAAGTTTTAGCATCGTTGTGATTGCATGTCATATTAACCGAGTGGAGGGGATTATGAAGCCATTGGCAAGGAAGAGTGGAATATTTGCAGAGAATTTGCCTGAAGAGGTGGTTCTCTACGACAAGACTCGTGACAAGGTACATAACTTGAACAAGACAGCCGCCGCAGTTTGGGAGAATTCTGATGGCAGCAAGACGGTCGACGAACTGACGCGCGTTGTCGAAGCGAAATCCGGAGTCCCGACGGACCGCGACCTGGTGCTTCAGGCCCTCGAGGAACTGGAAGACGCAGGCCTCATGGAAGCCGGCGTGGTTCGAGAGGCAGGGCTTCCCTCCCGCCGCGAGGCGGTGGGCAAGATGGTCATGGCAGGCTCGGCTTTGGTGGCCACGATCGTCGCCGCGGCTCCGAAGGCGCACGCCTCGCCAGGAGCGCCCGCGGGCGATCCGCCGCCGCTGAAGACTCCTCACAACCCGCCGGAGCCGCCCGCGCCGACGCCGCCGCCCCCGCCGCCCCCGCCGCCGACGCCGCCGCCCCCGCCGAAGCCGCCTACGTTCACGGCGCCGCCTCCGCCGCCGAAGCCGCCGAAGCCCTGAATGGGAAACGCCGACTTCGAAATCAACAAGGATTAATGATGTCCGATCTGCAGAGCGGCAGGAGTGATGCAACCCGGCATCTCCTTCGATTGCTTGTGCAGCGCGAAGGAGATGATCGGGGTTGGCCTCCTGCTGCTGCTGTGGACTGGAGAATCTTCCGAGAGACCTGCGATATCCATCAGTTAGTTCCGCTGGTCTATTGCCGCCTTCGGCAACTCACCGCGTCCGCCGTTCCGTCTGAGTTGCTGGAATACCTTCGCGTGCGCTTTCAGGAATCCTGCGCCTACAGCTATCGTCTGGCGTCGAGGCTCGTCAGCTTGACATCGATGCTGGAGCGCGAAGGTGTTTCTGTTCTGACCTTCAAGGGACCTTCGCTGGCCATGACGCTTTACGGCGGCCTCTCCCTTCGCCAGTGTCTGGACCTCGATTTGGTGATCCGCACTGAGCAGGTGGTGAAGGCTGCGCAACTGATGCAGAGTTGTGGCTATGAACCAACACCCACGCCGGCGCGGCCTCAACTCAGTCCCTATCTCTGCCGCCCGGAGAACTCTCGACACCTCGACCGGGGCAAGGAGATTCAGTACCTCTCTCCTGATGGCGCCTTCTACGTCGATCTCCACTGGCAGTTCGCTGATCGCTTCTGGCGCCCCTTCACTCCCGACGTCGCGAAGCTCTGGGAGCGAGCCGTAAGGCAGGACCTTCCGCAGGGAAGTCTCCATACACTGGGTCGCGAAGATCTGTTTCTTGCGCTCTCGGCACACGGGACCAGGCATCGGTGGTGGTGCCTCAAGTGGCTGGTCGATGTGGCGGAAATTCTACGCAAGGCCGATGCCCTGGACTGGTCTCGTGTTGAAGATATGACCAGGATCCGCCCTGGAAATGGCGCCGCCGCAAGTGTGGCCGTCAGCCTCGCGCACGACTTGCTGGAAGTGCCCGTGCCCGCCGAAGCTGTGCGAATCCTGCCGGCGACAGATCGGACGCGAGCCCTTGCCTCAGCCATCCGGGAAGAGTTGCTCTCCCGCGGCTTCTCGAGCGGCGACGAACACACAACGCTCCTGGCTCTCGAGGGGCGCTCCGTGACAAGAATAAAATACCGTGCTACCCGCGTTTTCCGGTACCCCGAAAGCCTGTTCCGGCAGATCATCGCGGAGCCAGGCCCCAAGGATCGCGGCCTGATTCGCCTGCCCCGGAAACTCGAATTCCTGTACCACTTCATTCGCCCCGTACGTCTTCTCTTGACTCACTCAGTGCGCGTGGCCCGAACGTTTTGGCGCACCGCCAGCTGAGTAACGCCCCGCTCGCTGCCCCCCCAAGCCCCACCCCGCCTCGCCAATCGTACTCCCGTCATAGCTTACATACCTAGTTTACGTTCGCCTTCCCACTTTTCCCACTTCCCCGCCCTTCATTTGCAAGAAGCCCACCAACCGGACTCCATGGTCCCGGCGTGTCCTGAGTTTTCGCGTAGGCGCTAGTCTGGAATAATGCTGGGTCAATTACCGGACGACTGACCATGCACAGCCTGTTCACTTCTTGGGATATGCTCTGTCCATCTGCTCAGCTTGCTCGCGCCAAGTTGCTTCGTCCACGGGAGTGCCTTGCATTTCCAGGATCTTCCTATGCACCTCCGAGGGTTTGGCTTCGGCATAATCCGCGCCCTGGTCAAAGAGCTTCGGATCAGGCTCTTCCAGCCTCAAGCTCACCAGAACGTCCCTCCGTCAGCAGCCTCCACGTACCATCGGGTTTTTGGTCTTCGACTCGATATGTCAGGGTTTGGCACCCCAACTCGGGCGCACGCCAATCCGTTTCTCTCGTCACGTACGAGCCTCCGCCGAGCTGATCATTTCTCACTACCACCACATGCTGGCCGGCGAGAATGTCATGGCCGCTCCGAACCTCGCCTGCAACCCGAAGGCAATCTGGAGAGCCTCGCAATCGTTGAGCATTGAAACGCTCAAGCTGGTCGGCGCGAACGGGACTCCAAGTCGTCTTCGTTTTGAAGGCATCCACGACAGTCATGGACCTGCCATCCATAAATCTGATCATCCGCCCGGTTATTCCCAGCTTGAGCGGGCCAACGTTTTCCACGCGTACAAATGCTCCATCCGAACGGCGCGCGAAGGTGGTTTTGATTCCTAGCGCGCCGTGCGGGTCATTTTCAAAGCCGTAAACCTCTGTCTCCAGGACAAAAGGAGTGATCTTGTCAGGAACCGGTGCGCCTACAATTTGCCCCGCTTGCCCTGCCGCCTTCAAAGCGTGCACTGCGGCACCGAACAAAGAGATGCTTGCGGATAAACCGACGATCATCCCCGCTCGCTTCATAACGCCTCCTCTTATCGAGGAAATCCCGGGTCAGTCGCCAGATGATTGACGGAGTTAGCGGCAGCCACAGTCAGCGCATTTCCGCTTTTCTCGTACCCGATACGAAGAGACCGCGGACAGGAAGGCACTGTCCGTGGCTTCAATGCTACTTAGCCTTCATACGCCAATATTCTCGCCCCAAACCTGCCAAAAAGAAAGCCGCCGCTATGCCGGCATGCACAAACGATAAAGGGATCGCCCCGAATTTCGTGGGCCTGTTTTGCGGGGCCGCACCTGGACGCTTGACTCTGGGCAAATGTCGTTCCCTACGATGCACTTGGCCGCAATCCGTGCGCCGCGTACCGCAAACGGGCCGTTGCAGTAGCGCGCGGCAGTCAGGCTTCCTCCGCGACTTTCGGATGGCACTCGAGTTTCTATTTGCCTCAGTCCGTAAGCTTGGCCAGAGCGCTTCCGGGTTTGCCGGGGCATATGCCTCATCTCCACTGTCAGCAGAAAGTAAATTCTACGTTGCCTGTGTAACACTTACATTTTGCATCCCCGCCTTGAAGAGCCGTCACGTCCCATCTTCAAGAATGCAAACGCCGGTCTTGAATCGGCAGTTGGCAAGTCACATGCTCAAGTCAACACTCACTGGTCCCAGTTGGAAGCAGTCATCAAATCGACGGCGATCCGACTTGTCGGTCAGTGAGTAAATACCTAAAACAGCGACTCGCGGGTAGCGCAGGATTTTGTTGTGTGGTCCGGCGCAACAAAGTGTAGATGTAAGTCAAACCAGGAGGTTACTGGAACTTAATCTACTTGTTTTTGGATCCTTCACTCCAGGACCTCTAGGGCGGCCATCATGTGAGATCGAATCACACAATCTGCTCGCGCTATCAGAGGCAAGTCTGCTTTTGTCTCATCCGAACGATGGAAGCTTTGTAGTCCCCTGAAAATGCGTTTATAGCCTCAAGCACAAGCCGAAGACTGTCGCATTAATTTCCTGGCGGATCCGCTTGGTCGCTGGCTCACAGGGGGAAGTATGCCTTTTCTAAGCCAATCTCGGAACCCCGAGAAGGGTTTCTGTCTCGGGCGCTTTGCCCGATTCAACCTTTCTGGACTTGTTGTTATCATAGCTGTTATTGTCACAGCATGTACTACCTTGACGTCGGCGATCGGCGCGTCTAGCCCCTCGT
>CAWIUZ010000162.1:0-15835 GCA_963838915.1 uncultured Acidobacteriota bacterium | reverse complement strand
ACACTTGGGAAAGGCGCAAGATCTTCCTAAAGAGCACGGCAGCGGAACTTGTCGAAGTGAAGCTATTTGAATTTCGGGACAAAGGGTCTTATTACGTCCATCATTATGTCGTGATGCCCGAGCACTTTCACGTTCTCTTGACCCCCGGAGAAACCACATCGTTGGAGAAAGCGATTGGACTTATTAAAGGTGGGTCGTCTTTTGAGATCGGAAAGGCCCTGCGCATGAGATTCCCTGTTTGGCACGAGGGGTTCACGGAGCACGGGATTCGTGATGAGGAGGATTACGAAACTCATGTGCGCTATATTCAATCCAACCCTGTTAGGGCGGGCTTGGTGAAAGAGCCCAAGGATTTTGCGTACTGCTCCATGAACGGGAAATATCGCCTCGATCCCTGGCCGATGGCTTCAGGGGCTAAAGCCCTTGAGTGTGTGGCTCGTTGACGGCGGGGCTAAAGCCCCGCCCTTCCAACTCCTGGGGCGAATCGGAACGGGTTTTTGGCCGAACGGAAGGGCGGACCTTTACGCCCGCCATAACAGAGCGATCCAAAGTAGGGGCTTTAGCCCCTGAAGCTGCGGGTTCAACCGGTCGATTTAAATTAATGCCCAAACGCACTGATCTTCACAAGATTCTGATCATTGGTTCCGGCCCGATCATTATTGGGCAGGCGTGCGAGTTTGACTACTCGGGGACGCAGGCTTGTAAGGCGCTGAAGGCCGAGGGGTATGAAGTTGTGCTGGTGAATTCCAACCCAGCCACCATCATGACCGACCCCGAATTCGCCGACCGCACCTACGTTGAGCCGCTCACCTGCGAGTACCTGAAGGCGATCATTGCGCGCGAACGTCCGGACGCGCTCCTGCCGACCGTGGGCGGTCAGACGGCCCTGAATCTATCTGTAGAGCTGGCGGAAAGCGGGGTACTCGACGAATTCAATGTGCAGCTCATTGGCGCTTCACTGAACGCCATCAAGATGGCGGAGGACCGGCTGTGGTTTAAAGATGCCATGCAGCGGGTGGGGCTGGATCTGCCTAAGAGCGTCCTGGTTAACAACTCGGAGGCCGCGCTCAGCTTCTCGCAGCAAGTGGGTTTCCCGCTCATCATTCGACCCTCTTTCACGCTGGGCGGGACGGGGGCCGGCATGGCCTACAACCGTGAAGAGCTGTCGGAGACGGTGAGGAATGGCTTGGAGCTAAGCCCCGTGCACGAAGCTCTGGTTGAGGAATCGGTGGTGGGGTGGAAGGAGTTCGAGCTCGAGGTGATGCGCGACCACATGGACAATGCGGTGGTGGTTTGCTCGATCGAGAACTTCGACCCCATGGGCATCCACACGGGGGATTCGATCACCGTGGCGCCCGCGCAAACGCTCACCGACAAGGAATACCAGATCATGCGCGACGCCGCCTTTAAGGTGATCCGCGCCGTGGGTGTCGAGACGGGCGGCTCGAACATCCAGTTTGCCGTGGACCCCCACACGGGGCGCATGGTGGTGATCGAGATGAACCCGCGAGTGTCGCGCAGCTCGGCGCTGGCCTCGAAGGCCACCGGCTTCCCCATAGCCAAGATCGCCGCACGCCTCGCCGTGGGTTACAGCCTGGACGAGATTCCCAACGACATCACGCAGAAGACGCCTTCCTGCTTCGAGCCGACGATCGATTACGTGGTGGTGAAGATCCCGAAGTGGGCGGCGGAGAAGTTCCCCGACTCCGACCACACCCTGGGACCGCAGATGAAGTCTGTGGGGGAGGTGATGGCGATCGGCCGCACCTTCAAAGAGGCGCTGATGAAAGGTATCCGGTCGCTCGAGACGGGCAGGAAACCGCCCCGGCCGCCGGACGATCCGGCCGAACTCGAGCGCGGCTTGACCGTTGCCCACCCCGAGCGGCTCTGGTACCTGCTCTTTGCCTTGCAGGGCGGCTACAGCGTCGAGGGCCTGGCGGAAATCACCCGTATTGATCCCTGGTTCCTGACACAGCTTGAACAAATCGTGAGCCTGCTCGACGAGTTAAAGCGCTTCGAGGTGGGCACTGCGCCGGCCTCCGTGCTGCGGGAGGCCAAGCGTCACGGCATATCGGACGCCCACCTGGGAGAAGTGTGGGGGTGCACGGCGGAAGCGGTGCGCGCGCGGCGCCAGGCGCTGGACATTCATCCCGTCTTCAAGCGAGTGGACACCTGCGCCGCCGAATTCGAATCGTTCACTCCTTACCTCTACTCCACTTATGAAGACGAGGATGAGGCCGAGCCTACCGGGCGGCGAAAGATCATGATCCTGGGGAGCGGTCCCAACCGCATCGGTCAGGGAATTGAATTCGATTACTGCTGCGTCCACGCCGCCTATGCGCTCAAAGAAGAAGGCTTCGAGACGATCATGGTGAATTGCAATCCTGAGACCGTCTCGACTGACTACGATACGTCGGACCGCCTCTACTTCGAGCCCCTCACGTTTGAAGACGTGATGGCGATTGTGGACGAGGAAAAACCCGCCGGCGTAATCGTGCAGTTCGGCGGGCAGACGCCGCTCAACCTGGCGCGCCAACTCAAGTCCGCGGGCGTGCCGATTATCGGCACATCGCCCGAGTCAATCGATCTGGCCGAGGACCGCAAGCGGTTCGGGAAGCTGCTGGCCGACCTGGACATCCTCCAGCCACAGAATGGCGCTGCCATGAACGCCGAAGAAGCCGTGGCGATCGCGCGCGAAATTGGATACCCGGTTCTGCTGCGGCCCTCGTATGTGCTGGGCGGGCGCGCCATGATGATCGTGTACGACGAAGCGATGCTGCGTGATTACGTGCGCCGCGCGGAAGAACTGCAGCGCGCTTTCCCCATCCTGGTGGACCACTTTCTGGAGAACGCTACAGAAATCGACGTGGACGCCTTGGCGGATGGGGCGGACGTGGTGATCGCGGGCGTCATGCAGCATATCGAAGAGGCCGGAATTCACTCCGGTGATAGTTCCTGCGTGCTTCCCGCGGTGAGCATCGGCGAAGAGCAGCACACCGCGCTGTGCGAGTACACAGTAAAACTGGCCAGGGAATTGAACGTTGTGGGCCTGATGAACGTCCAGTATGCCATCCAGAACGGGCAGGTTTACGTCCTGGAAGTTAATCCCCGCGCCTCGAGGACCGTGCCGTACGTCAGCAAAGCCACCGGCGTGCCGCTCGCGAAGATTGCCGCGCGGCTGATGGTGGGAAGCAAACTCGCCGGATTCGGCCTCGAAGCGGAACTGCCCGTGCACCACGCTTTCGTAAAGTCTCCCGTTTTCCCTTTCCAGAAGCTTCCCGGCGCGGACACCATTCTCGGCCCTGAGATGAAATCCACCGGGGAAGTGATGGGGGTGGCGGACTCTTTCGGCCTCGCCTTTGCCAAAGCCCAGCTTGCCGCGCGCAACCGCATCCCGACCTCCGGGCGCATCTTCATTTCCGTGAACGATCATGACAAGCCATTGGTGATTCCGATTGCGCGTGCTCTGGCTGACCTGGGATTCAGCCTGGTAGCAACGCAGGGCACGTCTCAAGCGTTGCGCGCCAGCGGGATTCCCGTGGAGAGAGTTTTCAAGGTCACAGAGAGACGCCCGAGCATTGTGGACCGGGTGAAGAGCGCTGAGATTGATTTGATCATTAACACCCCGCTGGGCCGCTCCTCGCGTCAGGACGATCGCTTGATCCGCCGCGCCGCAGTTCAACACGGAGTGACGTGCATCACGACTCTCTCCGCTGCCAGCGCGGTGATCGCAGGGATTCGGGAGTTGAGAAAAGGAGAGGTGTGGGTGGCAAGCTTGCAGGAGTTGCATAAGAATGCCCGCCAAGCCTGTCATTCCGAGCGCAGCGACCCGGCGCCCGAAGGCTTTGGGCCGCAGGACGAGGAATCTCGCCCTGCTTTGAGGTAGAGCGGGGCTCGGGCCACGCGGCAGTGGACGCGAAAGAGCGCAGAGCGAGATTCCTCGCTGCGCTCGGAATGACAGTGGGAAGAGGGGTTGGCAATACATGACACGCAAAGAAATTATCCAAGGGCTTAAAGGGATCTTTCCTCCCGTCGTTACACCGTTTAACCAGGGGGGCGAGATTGAAGAGGAATTGTTCCGCGAGAATGTGCAGAAGCTGTCGGGAATAGGGCTCGCCGGCGTCCTGGTGGCAGGCTCCTCTGGGGAAGCTCCGTATTTGACGGAGGATGAGAGGATGCGGCTGGTGCAAGTGGCGCGAGGAGTGGTGCAACCGCCTGAAATCCTCATTGCGGGCGTAGGCCTTGAGAGTACCGATGCCACGATACGGCTCGGACAGGAAGCTATTGCGCGCGGCGCTGACGCGCTCTTGGTCCTCACGCCGAACTATTACAAATCCAAGATGGACGCTGAGGCGCTCGAGGCGCATTATCGAGCTGTCGCGAGCAAGGTTGATCGGCCCGTGATTGTTTACTCGATCCCGCAGTTCACAGGGCTTCACCTTGAGCCATCCACCGTCGGCAAGCTGTCACGAATTCCCAACGTGGTGGCATTGAAAGAGAGCTCGGGAGACTTGCAATTCGTGCGGGCGGTTTTGCGGCGAGTGCGGCCCGGCTTTCGAGTCCTGGTCGGATCGGTGTCGATTCTCTATGAGTCCTTGCGCGCCGGAGCGGTGGGCGCTGTGCTGAGCCAGGCGGATTACGCCCCGGATTTGTGCGTGGGCCTCTATCAGGCATTCCGGCAAAAAAAGAAGAAGGAGGCACTGGAATTCCAAGAGCGACTGCTGCCGCTTGCCCGCAAGATCGCCGTGCCTTATGGCGTTCCCGGCATCAAGGCGGCGCTTGACCTCCGGGGCTACGCCGGAGGCTTCCCTCGCGCTCCTTTGGCGCCGTTGGGTGCCGAAGCGCGCAAAGCGGTGGCGGAGGCACTCCAGGAGTCGCAGGCCGGCCTCGAGTACTGAAGGCAGAAAGTAGAAAGTAGAAAGACTCCTAATCTCCGCTAGGGTTGGTACTGGGCGGCGCAACGTAATTGAGGGTTTGCAGTATACTAGAAGCTGTTCAGAAACCACCCGGCGGAGGAGAGATTACTGAAGGCCGTCCAGGATCCCCGGAAACCGCGCGACCCCGCAGCCCCGCAGGGGCCGTACATGAGTAGCCGGGGGCAACGCCCCCGGAAACCTCGCCCCCTCACCCCCTTTCCCCTCTCCCCGCGTGCGGGGAGAGGGGTGCCGAAGGCGGGGTGTGGGGTCGCGTCCGGGGGTTTCATCCGTCAGCCGACGGACTACTCAATTTGCTCCCCTCCGGGGAGCCCGGCTGCGCGCGCAGTCGACAATCCCCGTTGCAATCGGGTACAGAAGGCTTTGAAACAGCTCCTAGTCACTATTCAGAATTCACCACTACGATGACAAGCACATCCGTTCCCTACCAACGAGTTCCACACTCAAGCGCGCTTTTTCTTGACTACCTCTACGACTTTGACCGGGTCTCGCGCTTCTATAACGCGCCCCCGTACGCGCTTTCAAGTTACCAGAATGTGTGTTCCCAGCTTCGAGGATTCGAATGGGAACGGGCGGAACTTTCGAAAGTCCTCATGCGCCAGAACAAGGAGTTTGGTTGCGGCACGGCCACATTTGAGAATCTCGAGAAACTCGCGCAGGGCAGCGCTTTTGCAGTCGTCACAGGCCAGCAGGTGGGCTTATTCAGTGGGCCGGCATTTACACTCTTCAAGGCCTTAACCACCGTGCGACTGGCAAACTACCTCACCGAGCAGGGAATCCCAGTAGTGCCTGTCTTCTGGCTTGCCTCCCAGGACCACGACCTGGCAGAAGTGGCGCAGGTGGGAATCCTCGACGACGAGTACAACCTTATCTCACTTGCCGATCACGGCGATTCGCCCAGCCCGCGGTCGCCGGTAGGGAATGTGCGACTGACCGGCGAATCCACGCAAGCCCTTGCTCGGCTTGAGGGCTGTCTCCCTGCTGGACCGGAGAGCCAAGCCTTGTTGCAGGACCTGCGCGAAACCTATGCGCCTGGGGCGACATGGGTTGACGCCTTCGGGAGATTCCTGGCCCGATTGCTCAGCCGTTGGGGAGTGATCTTTCTCAATCCCCTCGACTCCACTATTCACCACCTCAGCGCTCATGTTTACTTGCAGGCCCTCGAACGCGCGCCGGAATTGCGAGGGAGACTGCTTGAGCGTTCTCGCGAGTTGACCGGAAGCGGCTACCACGCTCAGGTGAAGGTGGCGGAGGATTCAACGCTGGTGTTCGCCACCAGGAATGGCAGCCGACTGCCTATTCACGAGCGCGACGGCGAGTATTCGGTAGAGGGAGAAGGGAAGACCCGGCTTGAAGAGCTGAGGCAGGAGCTCTCAGGTGGCCCCATAGCGTTTTCGCCCAATGCGCTGCTGCGGCCGGTAGTGCAAGATACTTTGCTGCCCACCATCGCTTACGTTGCAGGCCCCTCTGAACTGGCTTATCTTGCGCAGGCACAAGTTCTTTACCAGGCTTTCGGCCGGCCACAGCCCCTGGTTTTCCCTCGAGCCTCTTTCACCCTCGTGGACCGTCGCTCCCAGCGATTGCTTGAGAAGTACCACGTGAGCGTTGAGGATGTTTGGTTGGGCGAACAGCACCTGGGCGAGAAAATCGCCGTATCCGGGCTTGCGGAAGGATGGTCAGAACACTTCACGCAGGCGCAAGAGGACATGGCCGGCCTGCTGGATCGCCTCCGCGGGGATGTGGCGCGGCTCGATCCTACGTTGCTCGAGGCTCTGCAACACGCGCAGGAAAAAGATCCTTTACCAAATGGACCGGCTGCGCGGGAAGGTGAGCCGCGCCGGCTTGGCGCGCTCCGAGTTGCTTGTCCGGCACGCGCAGGCTCTCGCGCGGTTTTTCATGCCTCAAAAGGATCTGCAAGAACGCCAAGTGGGCGGCGCGTACTTTTTGGGGCACGCCGGCTATGAGTTGCTCCCCACGCTGCTGTCGCAAATCCTGATCGACTCTCCCGAACATATAGTGGCCGGCCTGTAGTGCGGAGATCTCGCCACGTGTTTCCGTTTACGCCAGTGCTTAGTGACGGAAATCGCCGTCATAAGGTGCCACCTTGGGAGGGCGGGGCTTCAGCCCCGCCGCCTCCGCCCGCCCGACGAGGTGGGCCTTTAGCCTGGATTTCTCACCAGAAAGTCGGAAGGGCGGGGCTTCAGCCCCGCCGTTCGAGAGTTTTGGAATCGTTCCCCGTGTTTCGCGGCCCGCGCAGTCCGTCGGCCGACGGACTGTGCGGGCCGCGAAACAGGACGATGGGCGTAGGCACTGTTGCGGCAGGGCTAAAGCCCTGCCCTTCCACACGCCGACGAAAGAGATGGTGAGAAATCCAGGTTAGGCCCTGAAGCCACGTTGCCTCAGGGGCTAAAGCCCCCAATGACAAGTCGTTTTCCATGGCGGGGCTGAACAGGCTGCGGAAAAACGCCGGAATGCTGTCATTCTGAGCGAAGCGAAGAATCCCAGCAGTTGCAGTTTCAACGAACTACGGAGATCCTTCCTTCGTTTCACTCAGGACCGCCTTCGGCTCCGCAGGATGACAGTCCGAAGGGTTGTTCCGCAGCCTGTGACGCCCCGCCCTTCCCAGGGGCGTGGCGATAAATCCCGGCAATAGATGCGAATAAGCTGCAGGGGTTCCTTGCCCCGACAAGTCACGGCTCGAATGACACAGGTCGGTGGCGGCTGACTTCTTTCCCGCGCAAAAGTCTCCCAATTTGCTTGTCATGTTGCTCTGCTATAATAAGCGACGGCGCCTTGGGGCGGGCGCTTGCGGAGGCTTGCTATGAGTTCACGATCCATTCCAGATTTGTTAACGCGGCATAAGTCGGTTTTCGAACTTTCCAATGGCGGAACCATTGTTCTGAGAAATCCCCAGAAATTCGTGAGCCAGACACTCGACCAGTTGGTGACCAACGCGGTGTTTGGAGAAACTGAAGAGGTGCGCAACGGGGCGCGCTGGATCATTCGCCGGGCCGGATTGGAACTGGGCGTCATTCCCTCTTCCATCCAGGGCCTTTATGAGGCCCGCGCCCGGAAGGAGTGCAAGGGCTTCACGGTTCCCGCCATCAATATTCGTGGCCTGAGCTACGATGTCGCCCGTGCGGTGTTCCGCGCTGCACTCCGCCTGAAGGCCGGCGCGTTCATCTTTGAGCTCACGCGCACCGAGAGTCATTACACCGACCAACGCCCGGCCGAATATGCCGCGGTCATTATCGCGGCGGCGATTCGCGAGGGGTTTGAGGGCCCGGTGTTCATTCAGGGCGACCACTACAAGGTCAACGCCCTCAAGTTTGCGAAAGACCCGGAGTCCGAGTTGCAAGGCGTGCGTGACTTCTGTCAGGAGTCGGTTGCGGCAGGTTATTACAACATTGATATCGATGCGTCCACGCTTGTGAACGTCGACAAGCCCGGCGTCCATGAGCAGCAAAGGGCTAACTTTGAGGCAACCGCAAGCCTGGCGGCCTATCTCCGTTCGCTTGAGCCTCCGGGTGTAACCCTTACGCTGGGAGGCGAAATCGGCGAGATCGGAGCGCGGAATTCCACTCCCGAAGAGTTGACCTCCTTCATGGAGGGATTTATGGAGACCTTAGCCCGGCGCAGCCGTTACAAGAAGGGGTTGGCGAAAATCAGTGTGCAGACCGGAACAAGGGATGGCGGCGTGGTTCTGGCTGACGGCAACATTACTCAAGTGGCTATCGACTTTGAAACCCTGCGCGCTCTCTCCGCATTGGCACGGGACCGGTACGGAATGGCAGGCACTGTGCAACACGGAGCCTCCACGCTCCCTGCCGACGCTTTCCACAAGTTTGTGGAGTGCGAGACCGCTGAGGTTCACTTGGCGACAGAGTTTCAGAACATGATTTATGAGAATGCCGCGTTCCCTCGTGATTTGAAGGAAGAGATCTATAAAACTCTCCGGAAGCTCTGCGCCGATGAGAAAAAGCCCTCCGACACCGACGCCCAGTTCTTATACAAGACCCGCAAAAAGGCCTTCGGCCCCTTCAAACGCAAGTTCTGGGATCTGGCGGCAGACCTGCGTGAGCGATTAGGCCAGGACCTGGAAAGGAAGTTCGCGTTTCTCTTTGAACAATTGAACGTGCAGCGGACGGCGGATCTCGCGAAGAAAACCGTGACCCAGGTGCACGTTGTCCCGCCCCTTCCTCCAGCTTTGAGTGACGTGCTGGAGAAAGTCGGGAGCACGCATTGAATACGGAGGACCCAGAAGAGAGCCAATGAAGGTTTCAGCCATCCCGGCAAGACAACAATATGGGGGCAATGCCGCACGCAAGTTTTCGGCGCGCGCATTACCCGTCCTCGTTTCAGCGCTTTTGGTCATGCTAGCTGCTCATCCCGTTTCTGCGGGCGATGCAAAGGTGCACAGCACGTCGAATCAACTGCCCCGCAAGGTGATCGTAGGCACGGCGATGCAAGCTTTCTGGGTACAATACCCGGGCCTTCGAAAGCGCCTGGAAGAACTCGGAGCCATCGTCGACCGAATGTCTGAAGAGTCAAAAAAGAAGTACGGGCGAGACTTGGACCTCGCCGTACTGCCTGAGACGGCTGTGACAGGAGAGGCCACAGGCAATGCAGTGGACTCCGCCGTACCGCTGGAAGGTCCTCTGAAGGATGCCTTTGCACGGAAGGCGCGGGAACACCATTGTTACATTGTGGTGCCGACGTATCTGCTCGAAACACATGGAGGGAAAATCGCCTCGAACGTGGGCATCCTCATCGGCCGCGAGGGCGAGGTTGTCGGCATTTACCGCAAGCTGCACCTGGCGGTGCCGGATGGCAGCGACTCCATGGAAGCCGGATCGACACCCGGTAAAGAGGTTCCCGTCTTCACCTGTGATTTTGGGAAGCTGGGAATCCAGATCTGTTTCGATATGGAGTACGATTACGGCTGGGAGGAATTGGCTCGCCAGGGCGCTGAGTTGGTGGCCTGGCCGACCCAGTCGCCGCAGACGGCGCAACCCGCCTTCCGTGCGCTGCGAAATCGCTACTACATCGTGTCTAGCACCTGGCGCAATAACGCCTCGATTTTCGAGCCAACGGGCAGGATTGCCGCTCCGATAAAGCCGCCGGTCGAGGTCCTGGTGGACGAGATCGATCTGAGCTACGCCCTGGCGCCCTGGAGCAAGGAACTAAAGAACGGCGAAGCGCTGCGCGAGAAGTATGGCGATAAGGTTGGCTTTCACTACTACGAAGACGAGGATCGAGGTATCTTCTGGTCCAACGAGCCCAGCATCACCGTCGGCCAAATGATTCGTTCGATCGGCGTGACCGAAGAGGAAGAGGAGTTCCTCCGAATCGATAAGCTGTTCCAAAAGGCGGGAGTGCCTGGCTCGTAGACTCCTGTTATTCCTGAACGCAAGGACGTGCCACGAAACGCTAATCCCGGCGACTTCGGGCTGACATAAGGGGCGGTCGAGAGAACTTCCTGCGGGAATTGAGATCGGCCACAATGGACCTGGAAGGATGAACTGTGGCGGCTTCTGTCATCGTGCGCAACCCGGAAATTCTAGGCGGGGTCCCCTGCTTTCGTGGGACGCGAGTGCCTTTTCAGAATTTGCTGGACTACCTTGAAGCAGGGGATACCCTCGACCAGTTCCTTGAGCAATTCCCCACGGTTACACGCCAAATGGCTATCGAGGCGTTGGAGAGCGCCAAAGACTCACTCCTGACGAGGATCGGGTGAGAATTCTGATCGTGACCTATTCCTCAACCGGCCATCGGCAATCGCCCATCCGCAATCCGCATAATGTTCACTTCCGCCCCGCGCCGCTCCGCTGAAAGATAGGCGCTGTACAACACCGCTACCGTATCGCAGGCCAGATCGATTCCCGACAGGGGCTCGCGCTCGAGTGCGATGCTCTCCACGAAGTCCTGAAACTCCTGTGGGTATCCCTGTTGCCAGGCTTCATCGGGCGCAGGATGGCTCCAGCCCTGCTTGGAGCCGAGCTTCTCCGCAACGTACACATCCTTCAGGAGGTCTTCGCGAGGATTGTACGTGTCGAGCATGCTCACCGGGTTCAAACGGCATCGCGTGCGATGGTTATTCGCAAAAACCTCCAGCCAACCGTAGACGCCACCCAGCACCAGATTGGACGAGAATATATCCGCCACCGTGCCATCGTCGAAAGTCACATGGAGTTGGCAGTAATCTTCCACGTCCTGGTATCTTGTGCCCAGAAAACCGGCATCGCGAAACGTCTTGAGCCTCGTAATCTCATGGACTCGCGCCGAAACGGTCGCGGGCCTGATAGCTTTCCCGTCGCGTGCCTCACCCTCAGCTCGTTTTAAATATAGGGCTGCTGAGAGCGGGTGGCATCCTTTGCTGATCAGAGTCCCGCCACCCGTGTACCTCCACATTCCCCCATAAGCTGAGTGCGAGCCGCCGTGTGATTCGTCGCCCAGCATGCGCAGTACTTGCCCTCCGGTTTTTACCATAATCTCGCGCTCTTTTTGAATAGCAGGAGCATAAACCCAATTTTCCGCGTAACAGACTCGGCGCTGCGCCTGGTGAGCCGCATCCTGAATGCGTTGAGTGCTTCCCAGGGCTTCTCGCAGCATCACCTCCTTACTGAAGGCGTCACCCTGAAAATCATCTGTTCCCGGCCCGAAATAGCCGGTGAGGGGCTTTTCGATCACCACGTGTTTCCCGCGCGCTAAGGCTTCAATGGCGATCGGCTCGTGCGCGGCAGTGGGTGTACACACGTCGATTACATCTGCCGCCTCGCAGATTTCTTCGAGGGTTCGAAAGGCTTCTATTCCGTGTTCGCGCGCGAAAGCTTCACGTGACTCGACGCCCTTCGAGGTGACGCCCACCACTTGCACCGGAACTCCGTAGACGCGTCGATACCCCTCCAAGTGAAATCGTGCCGCGAAACGTGCTCCTACGAGCCCCACTCGAATGGTTTCCGCCATAGTCAACTCACTCGATATTCTGTTTGGCCCGATCTGAATTCCTGCCCAAGACCGCACAGCCGGCATCAGTCCGCGTTGCTTACTTTGGCCGTGCCCGGTATTCCTCTTCCGGCTGCCGGTGTCCTGAGTCAGGAGTTCGCTGAAGAAGTCAGCCCGTCAGCTGACGGGCGGCAGAGAGTAGCCCACGGCGCAAGCCGTGGGTCGCGAGAACCCACCCTCACCCCCGTCCCCTCTCCCGCCCAAGCGGGAGAGGGGTGCCGAAGGCGGGGTGAGGGTCACTCAACCCAGGGCTTACGCCCTGGGCTATTCTATGCCGCCCCTGACGGGGCTGCGGGAGACGCCTGCGCCTAGGAAATGGCCGTCCTAGCGAACTTCTGACTCAGGACGCTGGTGCTTCGTTGATCGCTTCCATTTTATGATCTTTTCAGCGGTTTGTGTTGCTCGTGTTGCTGAGTTCGGTCTGCAGCGATTCGATGTATACTTTCGTCCCTCGAGAGCCCCAAAATAGAAATCCGGAGGGAGGCTCAGGCGGATCGGCCGGCGGGAGGGCTTTATGCGGATTCATCTTTTCAACTGCATTGTGTTGGCAGCGGTGCTGGTATCCACCAGCGCATTGGCGTGGGCGCAGTTGCCGGACTTCTACAAGACGATGGGCGGGGCGCTATGGATTGTGAAAGATGCGTCCGGGCCGGTCGCCGCGTGGCGAAACGTCGGCCTGGAAGACATCCACGATTACGGCCGGATTACTTTGAACGCTTCCGGGCGGCGCGCGGCGCGATTCATCACCGGCCGGCTGGGGAGCTTCGCAGTGGAAATTCTTCAGCCCGCGGCAGGCGATCCGGTGTTCGACGGTTTTCTCGCCTTCCACGGCGATGGCGTCTTTGCGGTGCTTTACGTGGTGCCTGACAGCGAGCAAGTGGAACGCGAGACCGCCCGGCTCGGCGGGCTGGGCGTCCGGGTGCTTCACACGCTCGACGCGGCCGGTGGACGCTACACGTTCTTCGATACTGAACTGTCCGGAAAGTATGTGCTCGGGTTGGTATCGCGCCCACGGGCCGAGGCCGCCGAAGGTGCGGCGAAGGTAACGCATCTCGGACTGGTGATTCGCAACGCCGCGCCCGTTTCGGTGTATTGGCACAATCTCGGGTTTCCCGAGATGTCGCTGGCCAACGCCTCTCCGCGCCAGGACGGGCGATACCACGGCAAGCCGCTGCTGTTGCCCTTCGTTGTCGGCTGGCAGAATTACTCGCACCCGACGTATGAATGGATCATACCGCCGCAAGACCCGCCCAATTGTTACGACGACTTCCTGCACGCGCACGGCGAGGGCGTGCAGCACATGGGATTGCCCGTGGACAACTTGGAGAGCGCGCTCGAGCGCTATGCGAAGCTCGGCTGGTCGCCCGTACAGAGCGGCGCCTGGGGCGAGGTTGGAAAGCCGAACTCCGGGCGGTACGCCTACATGGACACCGATGCGCTCGGCGTCAGCCTGGAATTGATCCAGGCGTTTCACTAGCACTCAATGACGGAAATCGCCCTCATAACTGGGCACTTTGGAAGGGCGGGGCTTCAGCCCCGCCGCCTCCTGGAGCCCAACGAGTTGGGCCTTTAGGCCCTGAAGCCAATTTTCTTCAGGGGCTAAAGCCCCCAATGATAAGCGGCTTTCCATGGCGGGGCTAAAGCCCCGCCCCTGGAGTTTCTACATTTCCGGCGAGGCTTTTTCGACCTGACTCCCTTATCGTGTCGCCTCGCCGTCGAGAGAATTGAGCTCAGGTCGGCTGCTGAGCCCCAAAGGGGCGATCTAACGAAGCCCAGGCCAACGGCCTGGGTCAGCGATGTCGGCCCGTTTAGATTGGGTCAGCCCTGAAAGGGCGGAATAGGGTAGTTCCCATGCCGCAATCTTTGTCCCAACTGTACGTCCATCTCGCCTTCGGCACCAAGCATCGCGAACCCGTGCGGCGGAGGTGTATTTCGCCCCTACAGGGCTTCGAGATGGAAGGCGCGACGTTGACCCAGGCCGTTGGCCTGGGCTGTGATAGAGCGCCCCTTTGGGGCTTAAGACAAACGCAGTTGCGAGCTTTGTGCCTCCACGTGGCCGAGAACGGCCATGCAATCAAGGGCGATGAAAATGTAGAAACTCCAGTGACGGGGCTAAAGCCCCGCCCTTCCGGGCATGCTGCAATGTGACGCGGACTTTCGTCACCGCGCACTAGGCGGCACGCAGGAGGCAAGACCATGACCTCGAAGCGATTTTCGACACTCGTCGGGCTGGCGATTTGGGCCCTCGCGGCGGCTGGACTCGCTGCTGCCCAAGGCGATTCGACGGACGCCAAATACGAAGTGGTCGTCGCGAAAAACGTTATGGTCGCCATGCGGGACGGCGTGAAGCTTGCGACGGACGTGTACATGCCGGCCCGCGACGGCATGCCGGTCGAGGGCAAATTCCCGGTGCTGGTTTCGCGCACCCCCTATGGCAAGGAGCCTGGCCCCGGCTCGGGGAATATCGCCCGCCTTTTCGCTGAGCATGGCTATGTCGCCGCAGTGCAGGATTGCCGCGGCCGCTACGCATCGCAAGGCACATTCTACATTGACGTGAACGAGGGCAAAGACGGCTACGACACGGTGGAATGGGCCGCGGCGCAACCCTGGTCGAACGGCAAGGTCGGAACCTACGGTGGCTCCTACCTGGCGCAGGTCCAGAACGCCCTGGCGGTCCTCGGTCCGCCACATTTAGGCGCGATGTTTGTCATGGTCGGCACCTCCAATTACTTCGACGACGGAGCCTACCGCGGCGGCGCTTTCACCCTGTTGCACAATCTCGTGTACCCGTTGGTCCTTTCTTCCACCAGCCAGGAAGCCGAACGAGATCCGGCCCTGAAGGCCGCCGTGCTCGATATCCTGCACGAGCAGATGGGCGGCTGGCTGCGTGCGTATCCCTTCCGCCCCAACGCCTCTCCGCTGTTGCTCCACGCGTTGAATCAGCGCTGGTTTCAAGACTTCGTCGATCACGCCTTGTACGACGACTACTGGAAGCAGAATGGCTTCAACTTTGAGGCCGCCTACGACCAATTTCCGGATATTCCCGTTTATTTCTTGAGCGGTTGGTACGACCTGTTTGAACGCGGCACGCTTCACAACTACGTAGGTTTGGCCTCCCGCCACAAGTCTGCGACCAAGCTCCTGATGGGCCCCTGGGTGCATGGAATAGGTCCGCGCGCTTCGGGCGATGTCGACTTCGGACCGACCGCTGGAGTCGATATGACCGCAGAGCAGCTCCGCTGGTTCGATCAGGTTCTGAAGGGTAAGAACACCGGCGTCCTCGATGAACCTCGTGTGCGCCTTTTCGTGATGGGCGGCGGCGATGGCATGCGAACCGAGAACGGGTTTATGGAGGACGGAGGCCGCTGGCTCGCCACAACGGCATGGCCTCCTCCTGAAGCAAGTACGCGCGCCTATTACGTGCATAGCGACGGCAGTTTGAACGAGCAACGGCCCGGGAGTGAAGCTCCCAGCACTTACTCGTTTGACCCCCGGAACCCTGTTCCCACTATCGGTGGGCAGATTGATTCCGGTAAGGATCTCTCGCCCGCCGGTCCTCGCGACCAGCGCTGCAATGTCAGGATTTTTGTCTGCGACAATGACCTGCCCTTGGCTTCACGCCGCGACGTTCTCGTCTTCCAGACCCCGCCTCTCGCGTCTGACCTGGAGATCGCGGGGCCGGTCAGCGTCGAACTCTGGATTTCCTCCTCCGCTCCGGACACAGAGTTCACCGCCAAACTCGTTGATCTTGCTCCTCCCAATCGTGACTATCCCTGGGGATACTCCATGAATCTGGCCGACCGCATCATCCGGGTCAGTTGGGGGATTACGCCGCCTCACGGACCTTGCTGAAACCCGGCGAAATCCGCAAGGTGACCATTGATCTCGTGGGCGTG
>CAWIUZ010000161.1:0-6248 GCA_963838915.1 uncultured Acidobacteriota bacterium | reverse complement strand
CAGTGGGCAGATGGCTCGGGGGAACGGCTGTCTCCCTGACCGTTCACTCCCGCATATTGCACATTCAACCCGAATTTCGCAGTTGAATTTGGGGCTGCCAGGCCAACTCGTTGAATGTGAATTGCCTGCCTTGATAACCTCCAGAACGGAACTGGTGATTGGAATCTTCGGAAGTAACCCCTCACCCGTTCCGCACCGGCTGATGACTACGCCGGCTGCGGTCCACCCTCTCCCCAAGGGAGAGGGCCGTCAACGGAGATTGATTTCAGCCCTCTCCCTTGGGGAGAGGGTGGCGAGAGTAGCGAGCCAGGTGAGGGGTTTCTTCGCACAGAGCCTCGCAACTTCGGAATTTGATTTCAACCGCCAGCCTCCTGCCTATTTGCCCACCTGCCGATCTGCCCATCTGCCTACTGCCCACTGCCCACCTGCCTACTGCCCGTTGTCCGTCTCATGCCCTCGTCGCAGCGCCTTTTGCATTTTTCTCTGTTCCGGGGCCAGTACGTGCTCGATGTGCCGTCGCGCGGACTTTCGGATCTCAGCGGCTTTTGCCCGCGCTTCCCCTTGGGGCAAGGAAGCATTCGTTCGCAAGTCTTTGAGCTGTTGATTCCGCGTTTCAAGGATTGGCCGAATTTGGGCTATTTGGTCGTCTGTTAGGTTCAGCGTCTCCCTCATCCTCTCCAGTTCGTGCTCCAGCCGCCCGTGGGGCATGCGGGCCTGTTGTGTGGGGGACGGAGACGGCGCAGGTTCTTGTCCGGCGAGGCATGGCCGCCCAATGGCCAGCAGGAAGGAGATGGCAATGAGCCGGACTAATGATTTTCGGATTCCTGGGCTCCTCATGCGTCGACCTGACCACCGCTCATCCACAGCGCGCACCATTGTCATCTCAGCAATTCACCTCGGAGCGAAAAATAACCCCTCACCCGGCCCGCAGCGGCTGATGAAAGCGCCGCCGCGGGTCACCCTCTCCCCAAGGGAGAGGGCAGTCATCAAGTGAGAATCAGGGGATTCGTTGCCGACTACGTTCTGCCCACTGCCAACTGACTACTGCCTACTGCTTTCTGCTTACTGTTGATTATCCCGCCGCCCGCCTTGCCGGAATTGTCCCGTCATCACGCGCGTGGCCAGGAACAGTCCTTGATTCTCACTTCCCATGGCGAAGATGCGGTCGCCGACTTTGAGGTCCTTGAGGGCGCTGGGTTGGCCGTCTTTGATGAATTGAGTTTGGTCGTTAACCACGATGGTTCTTTCTCCCTGGCGAGGGTTGTTAACCTTGATTTGATTTTTGTCGATGGAGACGATGGCACCGAAAACCCGCTCTCCAGCGTTCCCGAAGCGCTGCATTTCCTCCGCCGTGACGCGGCGAACGTTCTCGGCTACAAACTCCTTGTTCGCGTTCGTCTGGCCTCGAACAAAAACCCGGTCCCCAGGTTTCAGATCCTCAAGTTGGATGTCCTGCTGTCCCTGGCGGTAGTGGGTGTGGTCATCCACCATCACGGTTTGCGAGGAACCATCCATCTTTTTGATTTCGAAGCGGTCTACGCCTACCGAAGCGATCGTTCCGGAGACCGGCGGGCCTGCGAACTGACGAGGAGGGTGCTGCTGCGGCGTTTTCCCTTCATCCGGCTGTTGTGCGAACGCGACACTTGTTATAGTAAAAAGGATAAGCCCAAGGGCCAAAGCGAATTGTTTGCGCATAAACCCCTCCCTGACTTTTGACGCTTGGAACTTCTGTGCGGTTACTACGCAATCATAACAGGCGGGGGATGGATTTCCAATCTTCGAACGCCGAAGCTATGTAACCGTGACTGCTACGAACACGTAATGATTGAGAGAGGGGCAGCGCAGGGCATGATTCTGGGCAATAAACCGTTGGCGGGCAAGTCCCAACACGAGAGAAAAGGGTCAGGGCTGGGTATGGATGTATCACGATCAGGAAGCTTCCCGAGGGAGACTCGGCGGACGAGTTTCTGGTTGACGACGCTGTTGGTGTCATTTCTGGGACTTTGTCCCATGAAGCTGCCCGCCCAGACCAGTAACGCCGGGGTACTCACAGGACACGTCCACGGGCCCGGCGGAGTCTCCGTCCCCGGCGCCACCGTGGTACTGACCAATCCTCAGACAGGCGAACGAAAGGCGACCTGGACAGATGACGCCGGGAATTACGCGTTCAACGGACTTCCCCCGGGCAATTACAAGTTGGAAGTTTCGCTGGTGGGATTTCAGAACGACGTGCGGGAGCCGATTCCTATAAGCGAAGGTAAGACGCTAAAAGTGAACGTTGCCGTGGTAATAAATACGCCGGGATCTGCGAACGCTTCCGGCAATCACCCTTCGGGCCAACGGGTGCCGCAGAACCTCCAGAACTTGCCCGGGCAAATCCAGGGTGCTTTGGGAGAACAAGGGGTGGAGCAGGCCCTGACGCCAGGAATGAATGGCACGGGAGGCGGCGTGCGATTCTCCGGAGAACAAGCAGCGGGGGGCAACGGGCAGTCTGAGGCTCCCGCTGAAACCGAGACCTCCGCAAGCGCCTCTGAGTCGGTACTGCTGACCGGAGGCGAGGGCATTTCTGCTTCGGCGCCGGGAGGCGATCAAAATCGACGCCAAAGGTTCCAGCAAATGCGCGACCTGATGCAGTTGGGGCAGGGCGCCCCAGGTTTTGGTGGTGGCGGGCCGGGAGGTGGCGGGCCGGGAGGTGGGCCTGGCGGCGGTGGGCCGGGTGGCGGCGGATTTGGCGGTGGCGGCGGGTTTGGAGGCGGCGGATTTGGCGGTGGGGGTTTCGGTGGCGGAGGCTTTGGGGGTGGGGGAGGGAACTGGACGGGGGGCCGCGCCCGCGTGAATCGCCTGCGCGGCAACATCATGGAAAGTTTCACCAACTCGGTCTTCGATGCTCATCCCTACCCATTGAACCTGGCAGAATCTCCCCAGATCCCATCTTATTCGGAGAACTTCGTCGGCTCCATCGGCGGTCCCTTGGTGATTCCCAAAATATATAACGGGGGCAACAAGACGAGTTTCTTCGTGAATTACAATCTGACGCGGGGGAAGAGTCCGTTTGACAGCATAGCCACCGTGCCCACTCTCCTCGAGCGCGCCGGCAACTTCTCCGAGGCTGAGATCCCTACCGGCTCGGGCGCGGGGACGGTCCCCATCATTTACGATCCCTTGTCCAGTCCCGCCGGACCGCGCACTGCGTTCCCCAATAACACCATCCCGATGGCGCGTATGGATAAGACCGCTCTAGGGTTGTTGAGTTATATTCCCTTGCCCAACGTCCCGGGCGCCATCATCCAGAACTTTCACCTCCAGGAATCTTTGCCCACCGCCAACGACCGGGTGATGGGGCGCATCGGAGAACAGCTTTCCGCCAAGGACAGCCTGAACGCGATGTACTTCTTCAACTCCGCGCGGAGCAACTCGGTCACCAACTTCCCCGACCTGATCTCGAACACTTCGGTGCGCAGCCAGAACCTGAACCTGAGCGAGATTCACACCCTCGGCTCCCGCACTCTAAATATCCTGACTGCGAATCTCAACCGGCAGCGGACCGCCTTGTTGAACGGGTATGCGTACAAGGAGGACATCGCCGGCGAGCTTGGCATTCAGGGGATATCCACTAGTCCGATTGACTGGGGCCTGCCCATGACGCAGTTCACGAACTTCACAGGCTTGAACGATGTCATTCCCTCCCTCACGCGCAATCAGACCCTACGCGCTATGGATGTTTTCCTTCGCAACGTCGGCAAACACAACATCCGTTTGGGGGGCGAAGTGCGTCGAGTCCAACAGAACCTCTTGACGGACCCCAACGCGCGCGGCACGTTCGAATTCAGCGGTTATACCACCAGCGATTTCGGTACGAAGGGTCTTCCGGTTGCCAACACGGGATTCGACTTTGCGGATTTCCTGCTGGGTCTGCCGCAGACCACCTCCGTGCGCTTCGGCGACACCAGCAACTATTTCCGCTCCTGGGTACTCGATGGCTTTCTTCAGGACGACTGGAGGGTGACTGCCCACCTTACGATTCTCTACGGCCTGCGGTACGAATTCTTCGAACCCTTCGCGGAGAAGTATGGCCATCTCTCGGACCTGACCTTCGCCCCGGGCTTTGCCTCGCCGGGGGTCGTAACCGGCCAAAACCCACGGAATCTGCCGAGCTCATTGCTGCGCAGTGACGATCACAACTTCGCGCCTCGCATCGGCCTGGCCTACCGTCCCTGGTCGAAGCACTCCTTAGTGCTGCGCAGCGGTTACGGCATTTTCTACGATGGCAGCATCTATTCTAGAATTTACACGAACATGGCAAGCCAGCCGCCTTTTGCCACCGCTTCCACATTGGTCACGACTCCGAAGCAAGTGCTAACCCTGAAAAACGGCTTTCCTGCCTTGGGGCCGAATATTCTGACCAACACGTTCGCGCTGGATCCGAACTTCCGCACTCCCTACGCACAAACCTGGAACTTCTCGCTCGAAGATGAAATCGCCCGCAACGTCATTCTTTCCGTCGGATACATAGGTACAAAGGGGTCCAAGCTGCAATTGCTCCTTGCTCCGGACACCGTGCCGCCGGGTGCGCCCATCACCAGCGGTTCGCAGACGGCGCTTAAGAATACCCTGGCATTCACCTATGAGACCGACGGCGCGGACTCAATTTACAACGCCTTGCAGGTGGGGCTACGACGCCAATTCCATGGCGGCTTTTCCATGAGCGGCAATTACGTTTTTGCGAAGTCGATCGACGATGCGGCGAGCGTGGGCGGCGCGGGAAACGTCGTTGCCCAGGACTACCTCGACTTGAAGGCCGAGCGTGGCCTCTCCACTTTCGACGTGCGAAACAAACTGCTCATCAATCACATCTACCAGCTTCCTTTCGGAGAGCAGCGCCGTTGGCTCAATCGAGCTGGCCCGGCGCGCCGAATCCTCGGCGACTGGCAGTTGAGCGGCGTGACCACAATTCAATCCGGCACGCCGTACACCGCCCAGATCCTGGGCAACTTGAGCAACCGGGCGGGGACGGCAGCGATTTCCAACTTGCGGGCTGACGCCACGGGCCTGCCCGTCGCACTGGCGCGTTCGGAGCGGACGGCGCTCGACTTCTTCAATACCTCCGCTTTCTCGCTCCCGGCTCCCGGGGATTATGGTGATGCAGGGCGCGATACGATTCCTGGTCCCGGCTTCGTGAATTTCAATATGTCGCTGGATAAGCAGGTCGTCTTCTCGCGTGAGCATGGGATTCAAGGCGACTTCCGCGTTTCGTCGGACAATATCTTTAATACGCCCAAGTTCACTGGCCTTTCCACCACGGTGAACGGCCAGGGCTTCGGGCGCGTGACCAGCGTGGGAGCGATGCGCAGCGTGATCTTTTCGCTGAGGCTGAGGTTTTAAGGGCAGTCGAAAGTCGAGAGTCAAGAGTTGAGAGTCGAAAGTCGAAAGTACCGAACATGGGACTCCGTTTAGGGAACGGGGAGTTGGGAATAGAAGCCGGAAACGCTGGCGCAGTTCGTTCTCTCGACTTTCGACTCTCGACTCTTGACTCTCGACTTTCGACTCTTGACTCTCGACTGAAGGACGGAACGATGCATCGATGGCTACAACATCTGGGCGGTCGGCTCGCAGTCGCGGGGTTGGTGTTCGGTCTGTCCGTGGCCCCTTTGGCTCTCGAAGGGCAGAACACAGACGCCGCTGCGCAACAAGTCGGTGCGCCTCGCCAGGGCTTTGTTTTGAAGAGCCAAACCAATGTGGTGCTGGTGGATGTGCGGGTCACCGCCAAAGGAAAGCCGGTGCCAGACCTGACGGCGAAGGACTTTCGCGTGTTCGAAGATGGCGTGCCGCAAACCATCACCTCGTTCAGCCTCGAGAACATCGAAAAGCTGGCTCAGGCAAGCACCGCCAACGGTCCACCGCCCACCATCAACCTCGACAAACTTCCACCTCAAGTGTCGCCGGCGCAGGTTTTGCAGGACCACCGGTTGAACCTGCTTTTCTTCGACGTGTCCTCGATGCAACCGGACGACCTCATGCGAGCCCTGAAGGCAGCTACCGCCTTTGTGAAGGAAAGGCTGACGCCGGCAGACCTGGTTGCGGTCGTCACGTACACCTCGAGTCTGCGGGTGGTCCAGAATTTCACCAATGATCGCGATGCGCTGACCAAGTCACTGAACGGCATTTTGGTGGGAGAGGAATCGTCCAATCTGGCTTCCAACGGAACTGTCGGTGCGGCTGGGGGCACTGACGCATCGGGCCAGGAAATA
>CAWIUZ010000160.1:0-3068 GCA_963838915.1 uncultured Acidobacteriota bacterium | reverse complement strand
ACAAGTCAGAAACGCACTGGCGCACGGTCGTGTGGGATTCCCAGGAAAAGAAATTCTACGGCGTCGACGAAAGCGCCAGCCTGTTGTTTTCGTTCGATCCCCACGCGGGCCAGTACGGGGAAGTCAGGCCACTGGGGCAATTGTGCGTGGAGGGAATGAACGATCGGCGCGATATCCCTTACGCCACGCTCACCTTGGCTCTGGGTCGCGATCGCAAGCTGTATTACGCGCCGCCGGCCAAGGAATTCGATTACGCGGGGAGCCAGGGCATCGGCGTGTCTCACCTGATCGTGTATGACCTCGAAAGTGGCCGGACTGAAGACCGCGGCGAAATGCGCCTGGCGGACGGACGGCGCGTCATTGGACTCAATTCCGCCGACACTGCTCCGGACGGCACAATCTATTTTGTAGGAGCCATCGAGGTTCGCGACGCCCCGGGCCAGGAAAACGAGTTCGCAGGGAGAATCGGAAATGTTCCGTACTGCCTGGCCTTGGTCATTTACCGCCCGAAGCAACGTTAGCAAACGATGATGAGAAAAATATTCTTCTGTTGTGCGCTTCTCCTGCTGGCCGGCACGCTTGCAAAAGGCCAGCGCACACCTGACTACGACAGCGTGGTCGTTCCGCAAAACCGGATCGACGCCCGCGACCTCGGTTACCCGCCCATCGATGTTATCCCTGACGGAGAATCAGCGATTACCGCGCTCGCGGTGGCTCCCGATGGCAATCTGTATGGAGCTACCAGCGGCAAACGTTCGCACCTGTTTGTGCTGAACCCGCGGCACGGGTACGTTCAGCCTCTGGGATTCATTCCGGGCGCGACCGCCGTCACGAACGCGCTGGCCGTCTCAGATTCGGGCGACGTTTATATCGGCAGCACGCCGGCGGGACATCTCCTCAAGTACACTCCCCACCGGGAAGACGAGCAGCCCTTGCGCGTCAAAGAACCCTGCGACGTAACTGACCTTGGCCCGGCCGTTCGAGGAGAAAGTATTCTGACGCTGGCCATCGATCGCCGGGCGGGCGTCATCTATGGGCTCACATTCCCCAACGCGCACTTCTTCAAGTTCACCCTGACGACCGGAACCAGCGCGGACCTGGGCGTCATAGCACACCGCGCTCCTGAAGGGGAGAAGTTCGAAACCACGAAGATGGTCTCGCGAATGCTGGTGTTGGACCTCAAGGGCAACGTTTATGCCTCGGGAGAGGATGGCTTCCTCTTCAAATTCGACCAGGAAAAACAGGCCCTCGAGAAATTGCCGGTGCAGGCGCCGGCAATCCCCGGACGCGAGCCCTGGACTCGTGTGGACGCTTTTCTGTTGGACCCGTCGGGCCTCATTTTCGGCGGAACCTCCGACGGATACCTGTTCCGCTTCGATCCCGAAAGCATGATGGTCAGCAATCTCGGCAAGCCGCTGCTCGAATATCGCATCACCGGCTTGGTCCGTGCTTCGAACGGAAAGCTTTATGGCGTGGGGGGCGATCAAGACGACATGGCCCGTTTATTTTCCTACGACCCGCAGACTGCAACCTATCAGATCCTTGGCTTCGTGGACGTCAACCGCCGCCCTTATTACTCCTGGCAGGCCTATGTGGTTCACGCGATGGCAGTGGGGCTCGACGACACGATTTACATCGGAGAAAGCGAGCGGATTTCCAAATTGTACTTGTTCTATCCGCGCTAGTGCCGCGCAATGTGTCATCCTGAGCGGAGCGAAGGATCTCTGCAGTTGTTGGCAAGCCGCTGAGGGATAAGGAACTGCGGGGATCCTTCGCTCCGCTCAGGATGACAGCCGCCGGCTGGCGCAGGGCGAAGCTCTGCGTTTTCGATTGATTCCACTGATGCCAAAACGCAGAGCTTCGCTCTGCGCCAGCCTGGTTAAATGTAAAGAAGTGTTGGACGCAAGACACTAGGCATTGCTTGGCGTTGACCCGAGCGCCTTGAGGTATTGATTCGCCAAGCTCACTTCCGAGCTTTTGGGGGAAACCCGAAAGCGTTCAGGGACGCCGAGGTTTTCATAGACGCTGCTTGTCCACCGATAAGCGTCGCGTGCCGCTGAAATTTCGACCTCCTGATTCATAGGTCCGCGGGGCGCGATGATGGTAAGCGGCCGCCCGGCCACGGCCGCCGCCACTTGCGGAAGGTCGAAGCGCGTGAGAACGTCGCGGACGAACACGCTCGATTCGGTGTAATAGCGATCCACGCTGGCGAGAGCGAGGTAAGAGAGCAACCCTCCGTGGACCACCAGGGCCTTGACGCGAGTATCGAGCGCCGCCGCGTAAAGCGACCACAGCGCTCCCGTGCCTCTTCCGATCAGATGCACGCCCGCGGGGTCAACGTCCGAGCGGCTTAAGACATAGTCGATGCTGCGGACCACGTCCAGGACGCGCATCCCGAACAAGTCTTCATTCATTTCCCAGGCCATGTACGCCATGGTGCATTCCGCGTTGTCCACCTGGCCGAACTCGCCATGCTCATCACCGGGATGTGGAGGTTCGGTCGCGCCGATGCCGCGCACGTCGACGGCCACCACACAGCGGCCGCGCAGGGTTAACTCCTCGAGCAGGCCGAATTCCATGCGGTCGCTCTCTCGCGACACATCGCTCACATAGAGAATCGCCGTGTGGTCCTTCACGCCTGCGTTGGGCTGATAAGCCCAGGCGGAGATATAGATGCCGGGCTCAGAGAGGAATTCTACCTTTTCAATTTGATAGCCCTTGCGCGGAGTCGTGGTTTCATGCCGGGGCGCAAGCGGCTGGTCTGACCGCCGGTAGCGAATGACCTCTTGAATCTCTTTGCTGAGTTCACTCCGGTAGGAGGCTTGTTCGGCTGCGTTCGCAGAAGGTTTCCGCGTGGGGGGCAATGAAGCTTGCTTTGCTAAAATCAGCGAGTATATCGTCTGGCCCCGCCGGGAGTGTCTCAGCGAACCGTTCATCGCCGGCATTGAAGGCATCGCTCGCCTCGCGGACGGCACGTTATCCTATTTCTCCGGCCCGAGGCTGCCCTATGGCTCCGTCGCCGAGCGTGTGCCGCTGGCGGGGGCGGAAACCTGGACGAGCAGGCCGCG
>CAWIUZ010000159.1:0-24456 GCA_963838915.1 uncultured Acidobacteriota bacterium | reverse complement strand
GTAGGACTAGAAGTATATACAGGGATTGAAAGAGAGCTATAATTTTTATCGAGCGCGATATAAGCGAAGGGAATTATAGGATTGGGATAACGAGCTGCTTTTATTTTTCTGTTTTCACCTAGTTCTACTCCATCGACTTCTGCAAAATATAAATATGGGACTTTCGCCTCTGCGCTTGCTAATGCACGGCCTGTACGTTGCCAGGCATTATTGCCTGGAAGGCAAGGCATTTGAAAATTCAGCAGAAAATAAAATATGCTCATCATTAACTAGTCTAGTTAAAATAGCATCTGGAGCTTCACGTAAATGTGCTCCATTATGTTCTAATGTGTCTTGTATGTTAGCGCCCCAACGCCCGTATCCAGGTAGCAATCTAACTTTACCACAGATTAACTTATCATTTTTAAGATTGTATAGCGGAGCATAAAGAGGCCCTCCTTGAAATTCTACATCTAAGTTTAAAGATTCAGATATTAAGAACATTAGACGCTCACATTCTATAATATTGTCTCCGTGTATTACAAAATCGCCTAAGTCTTTCTTCTGTAGATTATTCATACGGATACTGAGGAGCTAACTTATTTAAGATTGAGCATAAAGCTTATCATAATAGGCTCTCAGGCCTTATAGTTTATCGAAAGAGGCTACATATAAACGCAAAGACATGGAGGAAACTGAAGCAGATCTAAGCCTTGGCTTTGGCCTGCTCTCTTTCTGAGAGGTCGGTTACTAATCTTTCTGTGCCTGGAACATGTCTTAACATCTTCTCAATTTTACCTGTAGTAATGTTTCCTTTGTATTTTACCAATTTATACATAAATTCAGAAAACCCTGGAGGAGCCGAATCTGTACCGTGCGCTGACGGCTGTGCAGGATGCAAATAGCGGTAAGACCACGGACCAGTACGCTACCACTTTCGGTATCCGCACTATCAAATTCGACCCGGACGAAGGATTCTTCCTGAACGGCAAGCCGGTCAGAATTAAGGGAATGTGCAACCATCAGGACCACGCCGGAGTGGGTTCCGCTCTGCCCGATCGCATTCAGTACTACCGCATCGACAAGCTGAAAGAGATGGGTGTGAACGGCTACAGGACTTCGCACAATCCGCCCACGCCGGAGTTGCTGGATGCCTGCGATCAGCTCGGGATGCTGGTGATGGACGAGACCCGGCGAATGTCATCGGATCCTGAAGCCATCGGCGACTTGGAGCGACTGATCCGCCGCGACCGCAACCACCCGAGCGTGATCATCTGGTCGCTCGCGAACGAGGAACCGCTCCAGGGCAGCGACCGTGGGGCGCGCATTGTCAGCTCCATGAAGCGCCTCGCCCGCCGGCTCGACCCGAGCCGACCCGTCACTACCGCCATGGACGACGGGTGGGGCGAAGGCGTCTCCGGAGTCGTGGACGTCCAGGGTTTCAATTACCACCACGGCAAGGAAATTGACGATTTCCATCAGCGCTTTCCGAAGCAGCCTACGATCGGCACTGAAACCGGGAGCACCGTATCGACGCGTGGAATCTACCTCAACGACAAAGAGCAAGGGTACGTCAGCGCCTATGATGTGAACCATCCCGAGTGGGCGGAAACGGCAGAGGTGTGGTGGAAGATCTACGCCGAGCGGCGTTTCTTGTCGGGCGGGTTCGTCTGGACCGGCTTCGACTATCGGGGTGAACCCACGCCTTATGAGTGGCCCTGCATCAACTCCCATTTTGGCATCCTGGATACCTGCGGTTTCCCCAAGGACAACTTCTATTTCTATCAGGCGTGGTGGAGCGACAAGCCGGTTCTGCATCTGTTCCCGCACTGGAATTGGCCCGGAAAAGAGGGCCAGGAAATCGACGTCTGGTGCCACAGCAATCTCGAGAAAGTCGAATTGTTCTTGAACGGCAAGAGCCTCGGGGCGAAGGAAGTGGCCCGCAATTCGCACGTGGAGTGGAAGGTTCCGTACAAGCCCGGGGTGATTGAGGCCCGGGGTTTCAAGGGCGGCCGGCAAGTGTTAGTCGATAAGCGCGAAACCACCGGCGGGCCCGCGAAGATTCTGCTGCGGCCGGACCGGCACGAAATCAAGGCGGATGGCGAAGACGTTTCACTGGTCGAAGTGCAGGTGGTGGACGGGCAGGGCCGCCTGGTTCCCGTTGCCGGCAACGACATCGTATTTCACGTGTCGGGCAACGGAAAAATCATCGGGGTGGGGAACGGAGACCCGAGCAGCCATGAGCCGGATAAGGCCAACAAACGCCGGGCATTCAATGGGCTTTGCATGGTCATCGTGCAGTCTCTAAAGCAACCAGGCGAAATTCGTCTGGAAGCTTCTTCCCCGGGGCTCGAACCGGCAACGGTGGCCCTGACGAGCCTCAGCGCGACTCCCAGGCCTGCGTTGGCTTGACGTGTGGCCGGTACTCAATGACGGAAATCGCCGTCATAACTGGGCACTTTGGAAGGGCGGGGCTTCAGCCCCGCCGCCTCCGGAACCGCGACGGGCTGGACCTTTAGGCCCTGAAGTCAGTTGGCCTCAGGGGCTGAAGCCCCCAATGATGAGCGGTTTTCCGTGGCGGGGCTAAAGCCGCGCCCTTCCGGACACTCTTTAATATGACGCGGACTTTTGTCAGCGAGCGATAGGGAAGCATGGAGTGATTCGGCGCGATTTGCTGACGGAAGAAGCGGCTTCACGCAAAGATGCAAAGGGCGCAAAGCTCGCAAAGAGGACCAGCGGGTTTTGCTTTTCGATTCTATACTGAGAAGCGGAGGAGCGATGTTGGCAAGCCTGAGACTGCGCCGTAAACATGCCGAGTGCGCCTCTCCGGATCAATTCAGATTGATCGGTTCCGTAATCTGTCTTCTTATGGTCCTTGCGCTCGCGCGCAGCCAAGGACGCGCTCAGGCATCATCGGCCGGAGAGGAGGACAACGCTCGAATTGCCGCCGAAGCTGAGGAGGCGTTGCGCAAGCACGACTACCCGAAGGCGATCGAAAACCTTCAGAAGCTCGAGAGGATCGCACCCAAGATCGGTGAGATTCATGCCAATCTGGCGAGCGCTTACTACTCGGTAGGGCGCTTCGAAGACGCTGCGCAGCAGGCCCGCGAGGCGCTGAAGCTGAAGCCGGCATTGCTCAATGCTCATTTCTTCCTCGGCCTGAGCCTGGCACAGAGTGACCGCTGCAAAGAGGCCATTCCCTACCTTGAAAAGGACTATGCCCGCGCCCCCGACACCCAAATGAAGCGCGCGATGGGCGCCGAAGCTCTGCGCTGCGCTATGTTTGCGAACGATGCGAGCCGGGCCGTCGACTTGGTTCGGCAGTTGAACCGCGACTTTCCCGATGACCCGGACCTGCTTTACCTGAGCAGCCATGCTTACTCCGACCTCTCGACCGAAGCTTCCGAGCGGCTTCTCACGGTCGCCCCTGAGTCTTACCAAGCGCACCAACTCAACGCGGAGGTCCTGGCCATCCAGGGAAAACTCACTGAGGCCGCCGAGGAATACCGCAAGGTGTTGGCGCTCAATCCGACCTTGGGCGGAATTCACTACCAGCTTGGGGAGCTCCTATTGGCGGGCGAGCGCGGGCCCAATACACTGGAGGAGGCGCGGCAGGAGTTTGAAGCGGAGCTGAAACTTCATCCGCGCCACGCAGGCGCCGAATATGAACTGGGCGAAATGGCTCGCCAGGCCCGGCAGTGGAACGATGCCATCGAGCATTTCAATCGCGCTTTAAGCATCGACCCCCAATTTGCAGACGCACTCATCGGCCTGGGCAAGTCGCTGGTCTCTGCGGGGAGGCCTGAGGAGGCTGTGGCGCCGCTGGAACGGGCGGTGAAGCTCGAGCCCGCCAATGCCAACGCACACTACCAGCTATCTTTCACCTACCGGCGCCTTGGGCGTGGCCAGGAAGCGGCGAAAGAGCTTGCCGCGTACCGCGAAATTCATGACGACATCCGACGCAGCAGCCAACGCATCCGCACCGGCATTCTCGGGAATATCGCCCAGCCCCAGACCGACGCGCCGCCGGAGTAATCGCGGGTGAGAAGATTAGAAGCCTGCCGTCCTGAGTGCAGCGAAGGATCTCCGCATTGGTTCGCAATCGTCGAACCGAAAAACAACTGCTGAGATCCTTCGCTGCCATGAAAATAGCGAGCCTGGACCCCCTCACCCGACCCGCGCCGGCTGACGAAAGCGCCGTCGCGGGCCACCCTCTCCCCCAAGGGGGAGAGGGCATTTTCATGACAAATGGTGAGGCGAAGGCTCATGAAGTCTGCGCTCAGAATGACAGCACTCGCTGTCCGCAGCGCGAGGGACCAGGGTGCAAGGAGCCACATAAAGGGATGTATGTTTCACGAAGGAGGTTTCTCCAGTCCGCCGGCGCGGCGGGGTTGATTGCGTCGACTGCGGCACACCTGTGCGGCCAGGGGATGGCGTCGCGAGGCGTCCGGCCTGCGCCACGTCCTAAATTCTCAGGCAGGCCCTGGCCGGTCACGTTTGCGGATGTCGCGCCGCGGGCGGGGTTAACTGTTCCGACCGTTTACGGCGAGGAGTACGTCAAGCGCTACATCGTGGAAGCGAACGGACCGGGCATCGCCTTTTACGACTACGACCACGACGGCTGGCTGGATATCTTCGTGCCGAGCGGTACTCGTCTGGAAGGTTTTCCCGCCGGCCACGAGCCTACAAACCGCCTGTATCACAATAACCGCGACGGCACCTTCACCGACGTTACCGAAAAAGCGGGGCTCACGCGGACGGGATGGTGCTACGGAGTCTCGGTCGGCGACTACGACAACGACGGCTACGACGACCTGTTCCTCACCTACTACGGCAAGAACGTTCTCTACCACAACAACGGTGATGGAACGTTCACGGATGTCACCGATAAGGCCGGCCTCGTGGAATCCGGGACCCGCTTTGGCAGCGGCTGCACTTTCGTGGATTACGACCGCGACGGTTTCCTGGACCTCTTCGTCAGCCGTTACATTGACATGGACTTGGCTAAGACACCGGTTGGCGGCTCGAGCCGTTATTGCAAATATCTGGACGTTCCCGTCAACTGCGGACCCTTGGGGCTACGGCAAGAGACCTGCAAGCTTTATCACAACAACGGCAACGGAACGTTCACGGACGTGAGCGCCAAGGCGGGCATCTCAAAGGCCGGCCCTCGTTACGGGCTTACGGCGGTGGCGTTTGATTACAATAACGACGGCTGGCCCGACCTGTTCGTCGCCTGCGACTCGACCCCGAATCTCCTTTTCCGGAACAACCACGACGGTACGTTTACAGAAGTGGGGATGGAGGCCGGATGCGCCGTCAGCGGCGACGGGCAGGAAGAAGCGAATATGGGGGTGGGAGTCGGCGACTATGACGGCGACGGCTTTCTGGATCTGTTCCTTCCCCACTTCAGCAGCGACACGCCCATCCTTTACCGCAATTCCAAGGGCGAGTTTTTCGACGACGTCACTTCCGCTGCTGGCCTCGCGGTGAACACGCAATACGTCTGCTGGGGCGTGGATTTTGCGGACTTCGACAACGACGGCTGGTTGGATATCTTCCACGTCACCGGCACGGTCTATCCGGAAGTCGAGAAGGTCAACCCGGAGTACAAGTTCAAGACGCCTCGAGTGGTGTATCGCAACCTGGGCAATGGGTCGTTTGAAGAGGTGTCTGACCTGTCGGGCGCGCCCGTGCTCGAGCCGCACTCGAGCCGCGGATGCGCCTTCGGCGACTTCAACAATGACGGCAACATCGATGTGCTGATTCTCAACATGAGTGAGCCGCCCTCTCTTTTGCTCAACCAGAACCACAGCAATAATCACTGGCTCAGCGTTAAGCTCGCGGGCACGCGCTCGAACCGGTCCGCCATCGGCGCCCGCGTCACAGTCACCACCGGCGAGCGTCGCCAGGTGCGCGAAGTCCTCAGCGCCTCGAGCTATATTTCTCAGAGCGATCTGCGGCAGCACTTCGGCCTGGGGCAGGCGCAAAGAGCCGACCAGATTGAAGTGCGCTGGCCGAGCGGGCGGGTGGACCGGCTGAAGGGCATCGACGCCGATCAGTTCATTGTGATCGAGGAAGAACGGGGGAAGGTGTAGCACAGGCAATCCTGCCTGTGCTACCGGTCACTTCGTCTGCGGCAGGCTGGCGTTATACATCGCACCGAGCAGGTCCTGTGAATCGCCGTCATAATCTGCGTCGAGCGACCACATGAAAGTCCCGCCCAGGCCCCTGCGCCGCACTGAGTAGGCTACCCTGTAAAACGTCGTGAAGGCATCGTCGTAAGTAATGAAGCCCGGCTTGCCGTCGGTCCTCAGCATGTAGGGAACCAGCGTGTAGGTGTCGTAAAACGTCCGCCAGCCGTTCTGATTGATGCGCTGTTTGATGAAGGTTCCGTAATTCTCCGAGATGACGGTGTTCCCACAGTTCTTACAAGATCCCCACAGCGCGCTGACGTTCTGGTACAAATACCCGTAAAATGGCGTGCCCATATTGAGTTGGGCGGGAGGTATGTCCAGGTCGTTGACGTAGATATCGATCGCTTCCTTCACGGATCCGCCCGGCTCGCACTCATAGGGTTCAGGATTGAAGGGGTCGGGGAAAATCGCGGAATTGAGCTGTGCGTCGTCGGTCCAGGGTCCGGCGCAGTCGTACATCATAATGTTGAAGTAATCCACCAAGGGGGTGACATTCGAGAAATTGTAACCGCTGCCGCCCCACGGCGCCACGTCGGCGGAGAGAACAAAAGTAGGACCGGGAAATGCCCCACGAAGCGCGGCAAACAGGCTGAGAAAGGTGCTGGCGTCCTGGGCGGTGCTAGGGTATTCCCAGTCGATATCAACGCCATCGTAGCCGTGCGCGTCCTCAAAAACCTGCAAGTTTTTCACCAGGGTTTGGATCAAGCCAGGTTGGGTTTCGAGCGCGCCAAAGTCTCCCCCCAAAAGCAGCAATACCTTGACACCCGCCGCATGTGCTTTATCGATCAGCGCAGGCTCCAGGAACCCGCTGGGCACCACCAGATTGGCATTAGCACCGAAGCTCACACCAGCGTGATTAATGTGGGTCAGCTTCGACATGGGTATTTGCGCCGCACTATAGGGGGGAGTCTGCGTCCGGCTCCAGTAGCCGTAATCGCCTACGAGTCGTTTGGTAAGTTGCAGGGCTTCCTGCTGGCCTAGGGCGCGGGCTAGCCAAGGTCCGCACATGAGAGCCAGAACTAACAAACCCCACTTTCCAACGGAGGAGTATTGAGAGTTTTTCATATGAATCTCCCCATTCGAGCAGCTCTGAGTTGGCCGCGGTGGCAAAGCAAAGTATACACCGGCTCGAGCGACCGCGCCACAACGTGACTTTCTCGTAGATGCATACTTCAAAGCCGTCGCTCATGCTCGCCGCCGGCTGGCACCCATAAACCATGAAAATGGTTCTGCTTCTCTCCCCTGTTGTACGGGGGCGGCTTGCCGTCCCCTAATGAACCGGGTAGGGCAAGCCCTACCCCTACACTTTTTCACAGGGGGTTTCCCCGGTTCGGCGGCGCCGCTCTTCGAGATTCGAGACTCGACTCGCGCGGACCCGACAAGGGCGCGTGCCGGGACAACAAGTCTTTGGAAAGCCCGGTACTTAAGTGCGCTTGACAAACAAGTTGGCGGGTGGTATCTAACGCGGCAGGTTGCCATAACTGGCGACGATTTGTCTAACCCATCTTCATACCTAAAGGGAGGACTCGATGAAACGCGCACTGGCTCCCCTCGCGGTGACGTTCCTGGCCTTCGCTGTCAGCGCCTTAGCTCAGGACACGGCGAACCTTGTTGGTACAGTCAAGGACTCAACCGGAGCTGTGATACCTGCAGCCAGAATCACGGTCTCTAACCCTGAGAAAGGTTTTACACGGGCCCTGGTGAGTAATGCCGCTGGAGAGTATTCGGCGCCCAGGGTTCCCATCGGAGACTACGTGATTACGGCGGAAGTGCCCGGGTTCCAGAAACTGGTGCGCTCCGGCGTCACGCTCGGTGTGGGTGAGACGCTGCGCGTGGACCTGATCATGGTTGTGGGCCAAGTCAACCAGGAGGTGACGGTAGTGGCCGCCGGGGCCAAGGTTGAGACGGAAACGGCCGCTATTTCGGGAGTCGTCTCCGGAACGCAGATTGCCAATCTGAACCTCAATGGCCGCAACTTCGTGACCTTGGCGCTGCTGGTTCCGGGGGCCGTGGCGGACGATGGCCTGGACACCTCGCATGTGGGTGTGTTGGGGAACAACAATATCTCCTTCAACGGCGGCCGCATGCAATACAACAACTGGGAAGTCGACGGCGGCAACAATACCGATGAGGGTTCTGCCGGCACCTTTAATACTTATCCCAACCTCGATACCATCGCCGAATTCCGGATCTCCACTTCCAACTACGGCGCGGACATGGGCAAACACTCCGGCGCCACCATCGAGGTGGCAACGAAATCGGGGACCAAGGAATTTCACGGTGATGCCTTTGAGTACGTGCGGAACGACGTGTTCGACGCCAACCCGTGGGACATCAACCGCGCTTCGATCGGCAGCGTGGCGCCCAAGTCGCCGCTCAAGTGGAACGACTGGGGCTACACCTTGGGCGGACCGGTTTACATTCCCGGTCACTACAACACGACGAAGTCGAAGACGTTCTTTTATTGGTCGGAAGACTGGCGGCGATACCGCGAGGGCCAGACCGTAGGCGCCGGCGTGCCCACAACGCTGCAAAGGGCAGGCGATTTCAGTGAATGCGATCCCAGTTCGGGCAACTACAATTCTGTCGTGGCCTCGGGTTGCGTGCTGCCGGTCGACCGTACGACGGGGAATGTCTATCCCAATGACAAAGTGACGGTTGATCCGAATGCGCAGATCCTGCTGAATAGCCTCGTTCCCTACCCGAACACCGGCCCCCAGGGCCACGAAAACGGTTATGTCACCGCCTCCAATACAGCCACCAATTGGCGCCAGGAGCAGATCCGAGTCGACCAGAATCTCACCGACAAGACCCAGGCCTTCGTTCGCTGGACGCAGGATGCCTGGAACACGCTTGCCGTTCCGGCCCTCTGGACCAGTTCGTCTTCCGACACGATCAAGACCCCCTTCCTGGGTCCAGGCAAGAGCGCTGTGTTTCACCTCACCCACACCTTCAAACCGAACCTCATGAATGAGTTCGTGGTGAGCTATTCGGTGGATCACATCTCGCTCTTCAATCAAGCGGGCGAATCCTCGCCCGACCATTCCATCGATAAGCCGGCGAGCTGGACCGTGAACAACCTGTTTTCCGCCAACGCCTCGAACCCGCTGCTGCCTTCAATTTCTTTCAATGGCTTCACCGCCGATGCTGGAAACCATCCCTGGTTCAACTCGAATCCCATCGTGGACTTCAAGGACAACGTCGGTTGGATGCACCGCAACCACTCGGTGAAATTCGGTTTCTACCTGCAGGACTATCACAAGAATGAGCAGTTCGGCGCCAACACCCAAGGATTCCTCAACTTCGGCTGGGGCCCGCTTTCAACCGGCAACGGCCTGGCCGATATGGACTTGGGCACGATTGCTCAGTACACTGAAGGCACCATCAATCTCAACGGCGCCGCACTCGGCGGCTACCCGAAAGGCCATTGGAGCGGACATGAGTTCGAGCCTTATATTGAAGACGACTGGAAGGTGACAAAGAAGCTGACCCTGAACTTGGGGGTACGCTATTACTACTTCCAACCCTTCCACGACGTATCCGCCACCAATATCGACTCGGCCTTCGTCCCCGGCGATTACAATCCCTCCTCCCAATCGCAAATAACGAACGACCCCATTCTAGGCCCGGTGTTGGTGCCGGGAACGGGCTATAACTACACGGTCTACGGCAACGGCCTCTATGCCTGCGGGACGCATGGCGTTCCCAAGGGATGCTTCTTTGGGTCCAAACTGAACATAGCTCCGCGTTTAGGCTTTGCCTACGACCCGTTCGGTACCGGCAAGACAGTGATCCGGGGCGGCTACGGTATCTATTATGAGATGGGTAACGGCAACGAATCCAATGCCGAAGGCGGCGAAGGCAACCCGCCCGTCTCCCTGGGGCCGAGCGCTTACAACCTGCAAGGTTACAGCGCCATTCAGCCTATCAACTCGCCATCGGAGGAGCCCATCGGTCCGGGTGGGTACACGGCCATCCCACTGCACCAGAAGTGGCCAAGCGTGCAGCAATTCAGCCTGGGCATCCAACACGAGTTCCCCGGTAACAACATCCTGAGTGTCGGCTATGTCGGCAGCTTGGGCCGCCATTTGGCGACGGCGCTCAATATCAATCAGGTGCCGCTGGGGGGCGGAAATGTGAACGTTCCGTCGCTCGCTGGGACGGTGGGCTGCGACGCCAACGGCAACTGTGACATCGAGAATACGCTGATCGGACCAGGGGGCAACTCGACGGTGTTTTTCGTACCCTATCGCGGCTATGGTTGGATGACCGGCAAGCAGAACACGGGCGTCTCGAATTACAACTCCCTCCAGATCTCGATGCGCCATGATGTGGGTCACGGGCTCACTTTCCAGGCGGCCTATACGTGGGCGCACTCCATCGACAATTCCACTTCCACTTACTTCTCGACCGGGATTGACGACAATACGGACCTGTCGCGCTGGAAGGCAACGTCGGACCTGAACCGCGCGCAGGTGGTGGAAATGAGCGTTATCTACGAGATGCCTTTCTTTAAACATGCCTCGAGCGCCGTGAAACGCCAGGCGCTGGGCGGCTGGACTGTCAGCGGTATCCCCAGCTTCTATACGGGCGAGCCTGTGAACTTTATCACCTGCGGCATCACGGACCCCGTGAGTGGCCTCGGCTATGCCACGGGAGTGGGCGCCGGCTCGATGTGCAATACGCTTGGTCCCGTGAAGATCAAGAAACGGGTCTATGACGATCCCACCTACGGTCCTACGCCGAGCTGGGTCGATCCCTCGATGATAAGCCAGATCACCTTTCCCCAATTGCGCGCCGATCATGAGCCCGGCATGTTCGGCTACATGGGACGCAACGCGCTCACCAGCCCCGGGGTGAACAACTGGGACCTGGCGCTGCTCAAGAACTTCTCGACTCCCTGGTTTGGAGGCGAACACTCCTCACTTCAGTTTCGCTGGGAGACGTTCAACACCTTCAATCACTCCCAGTTCGGCGGCGTCAGCGTTTGGTGCAGCGGGCTCACCGCCCCGGGCGAACCCTGTACCGGCCCGAATAACATCGGCAACGGCGAAATCAGCTATGCCCGGTCGCCGCGCATCATGCAGTTGGGATTGAAGCTGATGTTCTAAGATCAGTCGAGAGTGGGGAGTAGGGGTGGCGCTTGGAGGCGCCCCTATAAGCCGAGTTTGGCCAGAACCTCAGGCGGGCAACCCTCCCAGTCAGCCACCATGGTGTTCCCAAGGTAAGGCAAATCTTTCACACCCATTTTGCTGGAGAAGAAACCGCTCACCACCAGGTCACGCAGATCGTTGAAGAAGGCCACCCCGTGGGCGTCCTGGGGCGCTGCCTTGGCGGGGTAAGCGATGCGGTCGAGAATCTGCTTTCGCTCGGTATCGGAGCAGTCCACGAAGTCGTGGTTGAAAAGCCGGTTGCACTCCACATCCAGCCAAGTGAGGCCTCCCTGGATTTCCGCCAGTAGATCGCCGCGCCGCAGATCGAGCCAGGCGTCGATGAACTCGGGGACGCCTGCCTGAGTGGCGCTGCCCGTGCGGTCGTCGGCGGGGATGATCAGGTCGCTCAGGAGGCAGATGGTTTTCCACTCGCGCTCGTCCAGAATCTTGCGCTTATTGGCTGCTTCGGTCGGTGCCGACGACGGGGCTGGCGCAGCGGAGAGCCAGTGCTTCCGCTCCGCGCCGCCGGCAGATGAGACCGGCACGAGGGCTGAGGCAGGGATGGCTGTCAGGGCCTTTAGCAGCGCGCGCCTTTGCCGTTTCTTTTCGTCAGATTCCATGGTCCCCACGAATTCCAGATTTCAGATTCAAAACAATCGGCAATCGACAATCAACCATCGACAATCACAAGTTCCGTTTCTTCACCTGGTCCGCGATGTATTCGCTCGTCCGCCAGGCTAAGGCCAGGATCGTGAGCGTCGGGTTCTTGTCCGCGTTGCTTACGAAGGGCGCGGCGTCCGTGACGAAGAGATTCTTGCAGTCCCAGGCTTGGCAATACTGATTTAAAACAGACGTGCGCGGGTCATTACCCATTCTGACGGTTCCCACTTCGTGAATGATTTCACCGCCTTTGCTGATCCCCCACTGTGCCTCTGCGCCTGAGGATTCGATCACTTCGCCTCCCGCCTTGCGAATGATCTCCTGAAAGGTCTCTTGCATGTGGCGCGCTTGAAGAATCTCGGCATTGCTCCACTTGAAGTGGAATTTCAGGACGGGGATCCCCCATTGGTCGACGACCTGATCGTCCCGCTCGCAGTAACTATCCTGATTGGGAATCATTTCACCCCGGCCTGAAAAGCCCACGAAGGCACCGTATAACTTGCGGCACCCGCGCTTCAACTCGAGGCCGTAGCCGCCTCCGAGAAAGCGCTCCGAATGCGCGAGAATGCCGGCCGAAGGCATCTCCCGCCCGCCGCCGAATTCGATGTGGTAGCCGCGCGCGAAAGGAAGTTCGTTCTTGAATTGCTTGTCATAATTCCACCAGGGCATGTAGAGATGCATGCCGCCGGTGCCGTCCTCGTTGTGCGGCGGAAGGTCCATGAGAGCGGGGATAAAGCCCGCGACATCGGAGCCCACCGTGTCCATCAGGTATCTGCCTACCTGGCCGCTGGAGTTTGCCAGCCCTTTGGGGAATTGGCAAGGGTTCGAGTTCAGCAGCAGGCGAGCCGTCTCGCAGGCGCTGGCCGCGAGCACCACAATTCTGCCGCGCGCCTGCACCTCCCGCCGCGTTTTCTTGTCGATGTACGAAACGCCGCTGGCCAGGCCCTCGGCGTTCACCAGCACCTCGCGCGCCATGGCGTCACAGCGAACCTCGAGGTTTCCCGTCGCAAGTGCGGGAGGAAGCAGCACCGTCGGCGAGGAGAAATTCGAAAACGTTGCACAGCTTCGGCCGCACTGCCCGCAGTAATGGCACGCGGGCCTGCCGTTGAGTGGCCGAGTCAGGATGGATAGCCGGGAAGGGACACAGGGGATGCCGAGCCCTCGACACGCTTTCTGAATCAGCAGTTCGTGGCAGCGCGGCTTCGGCGGCGGAAGAAACTTGCCATCCGGTGTATTTTCGAGGTTCTCCGCGCTCCCGAACACACCGATCAGTTCTTCCGTCTTGTCGTAGTAAGGCGCCAGATCGTCGTACGTGATCGGCCAATCGAAGCCTTTGCCGTCGCGGCTGTAAGGCTTGAAGTCGTAGGGCCCCATGCGCAGAGAAATGCGGCCCCAGTGATTCGTCCGGCCGCCCAACATCCTCGAACGCCACCACAGCCAGTCACTGCCCGGCGCGTTCGTGTAAGGCTCGCCCTCCATGTGCCAGCCTCCCACGGAGGCCAGGTAATAACCGAAAGGATGCGAGGGGGTGGAAGCGTTGTGATACGGGGCGTCGTAATCCCAGGCGAACATCTTGGATTGCTTGGCGGTGTCATACCAGCTCCCCGCCTCAAGCAGCAAGCACTTGGCGCCTGCCTTGGAGAGGACGTAGGCTGCCATCCCTCCCCCGGCTCCGGAACCCACGATGATGACGTCGTAAACTTTGGGACTGGCGATGGTCTGTGGCACTTTCGCAGTAACCTCGAGTGGATAGCCCTAAGTAACAATTTTAGCACGGCGGGGCAGGGCCGCGATTACAAATTCCAGATTCAAGATTCAACAGTGGCTCTCGATTGCACCTTCGTAGACGCTTCTCTCTTACCGGGCTTTTTCCTGTCACTCCGCTGCCGCCGCAGGAATATTCGCTCTCCACCCACAAATGATTGATCAATGCGGCGATGAGCTTCTTGAATCTCGAATCTGGAATTCTCGATTCCGGCCGCAGGCCGCAGCGCGCTGTCGATGCAAAATACTATAATCCGGTAATGCCCATGAAACCCCGGCTCGAAACTTGTTGGAACCTGACACCTCGCGAAGCAATGCGTCTTCAGGAAAGCTTGCGCGAGCGGGTGGAACTCGAGGATCGCTTTGGCGAGATTCATTACGTGGCAGGCGCGGACATGGCGTTTGATCCCGCGACGGATGTGGCATTCGGCGGGGTGATTGTTTATCGCCTGCCGGGTTTGGAGGAAGTGGAGCGGCGCATGGCCCGGCGGAAGCTGCGCTTTCCGTACGTTCCCGGACTGCTCTCCTTCCGCGAGTGCCCTGTCCTGCTCGCGGCTTTTGCCAGGCTCAAGACCGAGCCGGACCTTATCCTGATCGATGGCCAGGGGTTCGCCCACCCGCGACGCCTGGGCATTGCATGCCACATCGGTATACTTTTTGACAAACCGACGATTGGATGCGCCAAGTCGCGGCTGGTGGGCGAACACGAAGAGCCTGCCCACGCTGCCGGCTCGACAGCGCCGTTGACCCTCGACGGCGAGCAGATCGGAGTGGTGTTGCGTACGCGGGACGGCGTGCGACCCATCTACGTCAGTACGGGGCACAGGGTGTCGGTCGATTCCGCCGTCCGTCTGGTCGAGCAGTGCACGGATGGATTCCGCATTCCCAAGCCTACGCGCGAGGCGGACCACTACGTGCGCGATTTGCGCCAGGCGTATCAGAGGAGTCGAGAGTCGATAGTCGAGAGTCGAGAGTAAAGGAGAACCACCCGTTGGCGTCCTCCTTTGGGAAGCTGCAAAAAAAACCAGTAGTCTGTCGTCCTGAGCAGAGACTTCATGATCCTTCGGCTCGCCACTGCTATGAAAATGGCGGAAGCTTTTGTTGAAAATACAGGAGTTACCTCCAAAGAGCCATTTTCATGCACAGTGGTGAGCCGAAGGATCATGAAGTGTGCGCTCAGGATGACACCTTTCGAGTTCCTTTCCTCCTACCCTGAGGAGTGGAAAGAACCAGGGAAGCATTTTCAAGCGCTTCAAAATGCGGTAAGGTTAACCAAGAGGTGGCTTTGCGCCGATATGGGCCAGGATAAACTGCAGCCCATCTGGTAAGGTAGGTTCGCCGATACCAAGGGCGTTTGGGGGCTTGAGATGGAAAATGGCGTCAGCGTTCAATTCAAGACTGCGGCGGTTCGCGAGAAGTCCCAATTGATGTCGGCCTCAGAGATCGACCGTACGGTGGTGCGTCTGGCCCATGAAATCCTGGAGCGCAACAACGGCCTGGATGGGTTGGTTCTGGTGGGAATCCGGCGCCGTGGGGTGCCGCTTGCCGAGCGATTGGCCCGGAAGATGACGGAGATTGAGAGGACCACGCCGCCGGTCGAAACACTGGACATCACTCTATACCGTGATGACCTCTCAAGCGTGGATCAGAAGCCCGTGGTTCAGCCCTCTGCGCCGTTTTCCGTGGAGGCCAAAACCGTAATCCTTGTGGACGATGTCCTTTACACGGGGCGAACCACGCGCGCCGCCCTGGACGCTCTTCTGGAACACGGGCGCCCACGGCGGGTGGAACTGTGCGTCTTGATCGACCGGGGACATCGGGAACTGCCCATCCAGGCGAATTACGTTGGCCGGGTGGTGCAAACAACCGACAACGAAATCATCGAAGTCCGCCTTCGCGAAGTGGACAACCAGGACCGCGTCATGCTTTGCGAGCGCGCTTAGCGAAGGAGTGCTATGCAATATCCCGTTGGACCGGAGCATGTGAAGCTGATTCAGGGGCGGAGCAAGGGGCTGCAGGTCATGTGCGACTGCGGCTGCGTCAACTTCAATTATCTTGACCCGCAGGATCCCATGTGGCGCTGTCGCAACTGCCAGCGAGTTTTGAGCTTCGACTTCCCCCGCCTGATGGAGAAGACGCTCAAAGCAGTGCCTAGTGGCTAGTGCTTAGTGCCTAGTGCTCAGTGGCTAGATGGCGAAGCCTGCAGTTGGGGTTCCATTAAAAGTCGGTCGGTTGTTGTTCGCCGGCGCTAAACACTGCTCGCAATCCATTGGACAGTCTAGGCACTATGCACTAACCACTAGGCACTGCTCTTCAAGGAGTCAACCATGCCCTACGCAAAGCCTTCCCGGCGCTCCTGGGCGGAGCCCTGGAAGATCAAGATGGTCGAACCTATCCGCATGACCACCCGCCCACAGCGCGAGAGGTTTATCGTCGAGGCGGGGTACAACACTTTCCTGCTGCGCTCCGAGGATGTTTATATCGACCTGCTCACGGACAGCGGTACCAATGCCATGAGTGATATTCAGTGGGCCGGCATCATGCGGGGCGACGAAGCCTACGCGGGCAGCCGCAACTTCTACCACCTGGCCGATGCGGTGAGCAAGTACTATGGATACAAGCACCTGGTTCCCACCCACCAGGGGCGCGGGGCGGAGCATATCCTTTCGAAGATCATGATTGAACCGGGCGATTTCATACCCGGCAACATGTATTTCACCACCACGCGCCTCCACCAGGAATTGGCCGGCGGAACTTTTGTGGACGTCATCATCGACGAGGCGCACGACCCGGCCAGCGAGCATCCCTTCAAGGGCAACGTCGACCTGGCAAAACTCGAGAAACTGATCCAGGAGGTAGGGGCGGGGAAAATTCCTTACGTCTCTGTAGCGGGAACCGTCAACATGGCGGGGGGCCAGCCGCAATCCATGGCGAATATGCGTGCGCTCCGGGAACTCTGCGACCGGCACGGCATTCCCGTCGTGCTCGATGCCACGCGCGCCGTCGAAAACTCCTACTTCATCCAGCAGCGCGAGCCGGGCTACAGCTCGAAGCCCGTGGCGGAGATCCTGAAAGAATACTGCTCCTACACCCAGAGTTGTACCATGAGCGCCAAGAAAGATGCGCTGGTGAATATCGGCGGCTGGCTGGCCACCAATGACGATGGGCTTTTCGAAGAAGCACGCAACATGGTGGTAGTCTATGAAGGGCTACACACCTACGGCGGGCTGGCGGGACGCGACATGGAAGCTATGGCGCGCGGCATCAGGGAGAGCGTTGAGGATGACCACATCCGCGCCCGGGTCGGCCAAGTCGAGTACCTGGGCCGGCACCTGCTGGACTGGAGCCTCCCCGTGGTCAAGCCGATTGGCGGCCACGCGGTTTTCCTCGACGCCAGGGGCTTCTATCCTCACATTCCGCAAGAGCAATATCCGGCCCAGACGCTAGCCTGCAACATCTACGTCGATTCCGGCGTGCGCACCATGGAGCGCGGCATCGTATCCGCAGGGCGCGATCCCAAGACGGGGCAGGAACATCACCCTCGCCTCGAGCTTGTACGCGTCACTATTCCACGCCGCGTCTACACGCAGGCGCATATGGACGTGGTGGCGGAATCGATCCTGGAAGTGTACGAGCAGCGCGAACAGGCGCGCGGCTTGAAGATGGTCTACGAACCTAAGTACCTGCGCTTCTTCCAGGCCCGGTTTGAGAAGTTGGAATAGGCAGAAAGCAGGACGTAGCTGTGGCGCGGGCGAAACGTCCGCACTTCCTTTCCAGCCCCTGCGAATCACCTCACACCAGCCCCCGGACTTCACTCATAAGCCGCCAGTAACGAAGTATATACACCCCGCTAGTTTCTCTAAAGCGATCGCAGGCCGTTGCCGATAGGGACTATGACCGGGAAGATCGATGCAGGCTGTGTACATTCTGTCAGAAAAGAGCGGCAATCGGACTCCAGCGGGCTGGGCAGAGAACGGCAACGGCCCCGAATGCGTGAGGTTACAACTGTGAGCTACCTAGTTTATTGCATCTTTCGCGGGCCGCTTCCGGCAACCCTGGAGATCCCCGATGGTGTGGGGGGGTATCGGGTCTTCACGGCGAATTACGATGGCTTGGGCGTTGCGCTTTCCAAGTTGCCCGAACCAAACCCGCCCTTTGATATGTCGAACCGCCTCGCCTACGAGCGGGTGGTCGAGTCGTTCTACAGTCATCTGACGGTGCTTCCGATTCGATTCGGCTGTCGGGTTGAGTGTCCCTACGATGCCGTGGCTTTGCTTCGGGAAAATGCGGACGCTTACCGAACGCATCTCCGCGAACTCGATGGATTTGCAGAAGTTGGTATCCAAGTTTGTCTCGGCAGCCCAGTCGCTGGGGCAGAAACATCTCGGCGCCGGATTCTGCCAGACTGGTTTTCACTTCGTTCGCTCCTCTCGACGGCCGCCGGCCCGAATGCAAAGCAGAGCGGCGACCTGGTTGCTGAGCCTGATGCCACGGCTCCGAATGCTCTGATTGAGAACCTCTGCGATTCGCTGCATGGCTCGTTCGTCCGCCATAAAGTGGAGTTACCTTCCTCTCGCAAGAGCCGCCTTCTATCCCTTCATTTCCTGGTGCCGCGCGATTCCGTGGAAACGTTTCGTTCCGCGGCGCGTCACCTCCCCGCGAACCGGTCACTTCAGTTACAATTGAGCGGTCCCTGGCCACCCTATAACTTTGTTGACGCATTGCAGCCATAAGGCAAACGAACACGGACCCCAACGCGGCAAGTCCACGGGAGCCAGGCTAGTGACCTAGTTTCGGCGTAGCGCCCCGACCTGTCGGGGCATCTGCCAACCTTAGGGTCGGCGCTACCAGTCAAACTAGGGCAAATACTTACTTGACGCACAAACTAAACTGCGGGCAACAAGGATAGTAGCGCCCTCTCTGTTCGGTTATGATAGTATCAGATGCGATGTGCGCTATACGCGAGGTTTTTCTACCGAATTCGATCTTGACGATCATTTCTTGCGGCACGGGGCTGAGTTTAAGGCGCTTAGCGCTGAGCAATACGAGTTTATGGCTGACTTCTTCCTAGGGAGCGTTAGGAAATTGACTACGTTAGAGTGTATAAGACCAGGAGGGGATCTGGTTAGGTTTGACCAACTCAGCGGAGAGTTTGGCGTCCTCCGTAAAGATCGAGTCATTCGCACGTATTACATTTTATTTCCAGGTATTACTCACCATATGCCGTCTAACATTGATTACTTTAGACGGCAATGCGCTCAGAGGTTCTAAAATGTACACCTGCCCTGTATGCGGATATGATGATATGGCCTCCCCACCTAGAAGCTTCTCTATTTGCTCATCCTGTGGTACTGAATTCGGATATGACGATTTCGATACCACACACGAGGAGTTGAGATTGCGTTGGCTCTCCAAGGGAGCGCGATGGTTTAGCCGATCTAGGCCTGCACCTCCGAACTGGAATTGGTACGAACAGTTGCTTACGGCACGGTTAGTAGATGGAGTCCGAATCACGGGAACTGATTCCGCGATTGATCCTGAATCTATCGCTGGCCCTCCGGTGTACCCGGCTTCCATTGAACGGCACACAACTTACGAGATTAGATTCTAATGCCCCGACTTCTCATTTTTGTCCCGTGCCAAAAGGTTCTCATTTCAAAAGAGGACAACACTCTCACGATCATCACCGTCCTCCAAGAGATGGAAGTAAGTGTTCCTGCTGAATCACCGGAGCTTCCAGATAAAACTACAGCACCATTAATATGGTACGCATTTTGCCTGTGGGGTAACGAACGCGATGATCCAGAAACGGTGTATCAACAGCAATTTATACTTGAAGCTCCGAATGGAGAGAAAGTAAGAGAAGGTCCAATAGCAGAATTCAGCATGACGACTCCGAGTCACCGCGTTTATTCCAGATATCCAAACTTCCCGATATGGTTAAAGGGAACATATTCTCTTCGTTTACAGTTGCGTCGCAAGGACGCAGCGGAATGGAGGGATATAGCCACCTTCCCTATCCAAATCAAGCACACTCTGGCTAACCCAAAAAACACTGACGGCGGCGCGGCTTTTGTAGATTCCGCAAGCTAAGACTAAAGTCTCAGGAAAACCATGAAAACCAATGCTGAAATCGCTGTCCGTCGAACTCCCTGAAAAACATGGACATCACTCTTAAAGATGAAGTTGTTCTGGTTACGGGCGGGTCCCGGGGGATTGGCGCGGCAACCGTCAGGGCATTTGTTGCGGCGGGCGCGAAGGTTGTATTCAACTATCGTCGAGATAACCGCGCCGCCAAGCGAGTCATCGAAAGTTGTAGGGAATTGGAGGGCGAAGCCTTTGGGGTGCGGACTGATGTGGCGAGCATGTCCGGCGCCAGGAGTCTGGTTGCGGCAGCGGTCAGCCGTTTTGAAAGGGTAGACACACTGGTGGCGAATGCGGGGATTTGGAATTACCAACCCGCACCTATCGAGAAAATGACGGAAAAGCAGTGGGATGAAATGATGGCCGTGAACCTCAAAGGTGTCTATGCGCCGGTGCATTACGTCGTTCCCGCGATGATCCGACAGAACGGCGGCAAAATTATCGTGGTCTCCTCGACCGCGGGGCAACGCGGAGAGGCGTTTCACACCCACTATGCAGCCAGCAAGGGCGGCGTGATCAGCTTTGTTAAAGGGCTTTCGACAGAACTGGCGCGGCACGGCATCCTGGTAAACTGCGTCGCTCCCGGTTGGGTGGAAACTGATATGAGCGCTCCGGTGATGAAAGACAGGCGCGAGTATCGAAAGGTCCTATCAGTCATTCCGCTTCGCCGTTTCGCTTCGCCGGAGGAAATTGCATTGCCGATTCTGTTCTTGGCGTCGCCCATGGCGACGTTCATTACCGGCGAAGTGCTAAATGTAAACGGCGGGAGCGTGCTTTGCGGTTAAGTGTAGAGCGGGGTTTGCAGCCGCTCTGGGCAGCCACAAGGGCCATAAGCGCTAACTTAACACCCCGATGGGTGTTAATGTCGGTCCGAATGAGCGCTTGTGGAGGCCCGGAGGGCCGACAGAGAGTAGCCCACGGCGTGAGCCGTGGGATCGAGGAACCCTCTGACTATCTCAGCCCAGGAGGGGCGGCAGAGGCTCCCACACCCGATCTGTCGCCCCTTCCGGGGCTGTGAATTTGAACGCCGCATCCGGTCCCACGGCTCACGCCGTGGGCTAGTTTCTGCCGCCGCTCCGCGGCTTCCGAGGTCCTCGGGCCTTAAGTTAGCGCTTATGGCCGCAAGGGCGGCCCCTAAGAGAGACAATTTATGGCCCGGCAATCGTACAAATTACGGCTTTTGATCACTGCTGGGGCGGCGCTGACTTTCATGCTCGGTGCGGCGAATGTAGCCAGATTGTGCGCGGGACAAAATCCTGCGGCGACTCCTTCGAATCCCGCTGCTCCGAATTCCACCCCACCTCCCTCTCACATCGATCCTAAAGCCCAGCAAATCCTCGATCGTGTTATACAGGTTCTGGGTGGACCAGCCTTTCTGAAAGTAAGAAGGCTGACCACTCGAGGCCGCACCTTTTCCATACGGGACGAGGTCACTTCCGCCTATGCCCCTTTTGAGAGCTATTTCGAATATCCGGACAAGCGCCGTTTCAGCTACGGAAAGAGTAAGCCGGTTATCCTCGTCAACAACGGGGACCAGGCGTGGGAACTGGACCAAATGGGCATGACCACCCAGTTGCCGGAGCAGGTGCGGCGCTGGAAAGTGTCCACTCGCTACTCGCTGGAGAATCTTCTCCGCTTGCGTATCCACGAGCCTGGCACTCTGATTCAAATGGGAGGCGTCGACTTCGTGGATAACGTCGCCACTCAGTCCCTGGACATGGTGGACGCGCAGCAGACTCAGGTGAAGCTGGATCTGAACCGTCAGACGCTTCTGCCGGTTAGCGTTACTTACCGCGTGCATGACCCGACGACAGGGGACTGGAACGATTTCGCGGACGTTTACAGTGAATACAAGAATATTGACGGCGTCATGACCCCGATGCACATCGCAAGGTTCATGGATGGGGACCGGGTTTCTGAGGTCTTTCGCAGTTTCGCCCACTATGATGACGATTACCCGGCAACTTATTTCCAGCCCGTCCGCTAGGAGTTTCATCTGCTATAATGACTGGCTGGGGCGCGCGTGAACAACCCTCTTCCAATGCGGCATACGACGATCCTTTGCGTCCGGCGCGATGGACGGCTCGCCATGGGAGGCGACGGGCAGGTGACCATGGGCGAGAATATCGTCAAGCAGAAGGCCCGCAAAATCCGGCGTCTCTACAATGAGAAAGTGGTGGCGGGCTTCGCCGGGAGCACCGCGGATGCCCTCTCGCTGTTCTCCAGGTTTGAGCAGAAGCTCGATGAGTATCACGGCAACCTCAGCCGCTCCGTGGTTGAACTGGCCAAAGAGTGGCGCACCGATCGCGCCCTTCGACATCTCGAGGCATTGCTCCTGGTCGCCGACGAAAAGTACACTTACTTGTTAAGCGGCAACGGAGATGTGATCGAGCCTGATGACGGAATCGTGGCAATCGGCTCCGGCGGGCCTTTCGCGCTGGCTGCGGCACGCGCCCTGGCGAAACATACCGCCATGTCCGCCAAGGAGATCGTCGAGGAGGCCATGCGGTTGGCGGGGCAGATCTGTATCTATACGAATGATCAGGTAACGATCGAAGAATTGTGAAAACGAATGCACCACCCCAGAATCCCCTCCTCAGTGAGGAGGGGACCAAGGGGTGGCGGCGGGGCGAGCGTTCAATCTTATGGTTTTCTATCTACCGGAAAGTATTGAGACCGCAAGTTCGCTCGATGAGCTTACCCCCCGCCAGATCGTCACGGAATTGGATAAGTACGTGATCGGCCAGAATGAGGCCAAGCGATGCGTGGCCACGGCGCTGCGCAATCGACTGCGGCGGCAGAAGCTTCCGCCGGAGCAGGCGGAAGACATCCTTCCCAAGAACATCATCATGATTGGTCCCACCGGCGTGGGGAAGACCGAGATCGCGCGCCGCCTGGCTCGCCTGACGAATTCTCCCTTCCTGAAGGTTGAGGCCTCGCGTTTTACGGAAGTCGGCTACGTTGGCCGTGATGTCGAGTCGATGATCCGCGACCTGGTGGAAATTGCCATCGACATGGTACGGGAAGAACGAGTCGACGAAGTCGCCGAAAAGGCCGAGCAGCAAGCTGAGGAACGCTTGCTTGACCTTCTTTTGCCTCCTCCGCCTTCCGTGCGGCCCCACGAGAAGAACCCGGGGGAAGGCGATGAGCGCGCCACCTCCCAGGAACAGTTCCGTCGCACGCGGGAAAAACTGCGCGCTCAGCTTCGGGAGGGAAAACTCGACGAACGGCAAGTGGATATTGAAGTGCGCGATCGTAGTTTCCCGGCGTTCGAAGTGATCTCTTCGCAAGGCATCGAAGAGATGGACATCAACATCAAGGACATACTCCCGGGGCTCTTTGGCTCGCGAACCAAGAAGCGCCGCATGCGCGTAGTAGAGGCGATGGATTACCTGACCCAGGAGGAAGAGAACCGCTTGATCGATATGGATCAGGTGACCCGCGTGGCGGTGGAGCGCGCCGAACAGTCGGGCATCATTTTCTTGGATGAAATCGACAAGATCGCCGGGCGCGAGCGTGGCCACGGCCCGGACGTGAGCCGGGAAGGTGTCCAGCGCGATATCCTGCCCATCGTGGAGGGCACCACGGTCAACACCCGATACGGGATGGTGAGCACCGACCACATTCTCTTCGTCGCGGCCGGCGCTTTCCACGTCAGCAAGCCGTCTGATCTTATACCTGAACTTCAGGGGCGGTTTCCGATTCGTGTGGAACTGCACTCGCTCACGACGGAAGATTTTATCCGCATTTTGAAAGAGCCCAAGAGCGCCCTCGTCAAGCAGTATGCGGCGCTGTTGGAGACCGAGGGTATCAAGCTCTCTTTCACCGACGATGCGCTGGAGGAAATTGCCAAATTTGCCGCGGCCGTCAACGAACAGACAGAAAACATCGGGGCGCGCCGCCTGCACACAATCATGGAAAAACTTCTGGACGAAGTCTCCTTCGAGGGGCCGGACTTGAAGAAGAAAACCGTCCGCGTCGATGCGGCTTACGTTCAGAAGCAATTAGCGGACATCGTCAAGAACCAAGACCTCAGCCGGTATATACTGTGACAGGAGCGAGATTCCTCGCTTCGCTCTGTCGAAAATCACGTCATTCCCGCGAAAGCGGGAATCCAATGTGCCGGACCAACAATGGACCCCCGCTTTCGCGGGGGTGACGACGCATGTGGTTTTCATTCCTTTGGGTGGGCCGCAGGCCCATGTACACTCGGAATGACAAGACTCACAACAGGTTTGAAGAACTTCGGGGAAGGGGCGCGCTGCCTTTCCCCGATTCCACGCGTCCCCCTGGTCCTTTTCGCGCAAGTCGTGGGAGCGGTCTTCCTGCTGAGTTGTGGTGTGCAGGGACCCCCGCAACCCCCCCGCGTCGAGGTTCCGCAACGCATCACTGATCTCTCCGTATATCAAGTGGGGCAAAGGCTCGAGATCCGATTTACACTCCCCCAGCAGGCCCAGGATGGAGAACGGTTGACGAAACCTCTGGAGGTTGAGATTCTCCGCGCCCGACTCACCCCAGGCGCGAACGCGCCGAAGTCCCCACCTTTGGCCCCCTGGATC
>CAWIUZ010000158.1:0-3129 GCA_963838915.1 uncultured Acidobacteriota bacterium | reverse complement strand
CGGAAACCTGCATCGAGTGCCGTGGCAGCGGCGCAAAGAAAGGCAGTGAGCCGACCGCTTGCCCGGCCTGCGGCGGGCGCGGGCAAATCCGGCACCAGCAGGGCTTCTTCGCGGTTTCGCGAACTTGCCCGCATTGTCAGGGGATGGGGCAGGTGATCCGCGAGGCCTGCCCGGTTTGCGTAGGCAAGGGACGAGTTCAGGAGGAGAAGGTCCTGGGCCTCAAAATCCCGGCGGGCGTTGAAGAGGGAACACGTCTGCGCGTGAGCGGCGAGGGTGAAGCGGGCGACATGGGGGGCTCGCACGGCGATCTCTATGTTGTCCTGCGAGTCCGGGAGCATGCCTATTTCGATCGGCAGGGCAACGACCTCTACTACACTATTCCCATCTCCATCAGCCAGGCGACTCTGGGAGCGGAAATCAAGGTCCCCACACTTAAGGGTCAGGAAAGGCTTCGAATCCCGGAAGGAACTCAAAACGGAACGGTCTTCCGCTTGCGCGGCCACGGAATGCCCAGCGTCGACGGGCGGAGGCAGGGAGACTTGTACGTCTCGGTCTATGTCGTCACCCCCACACGGCTGTCGCGCGAGCAGCGGCGCGTATTCGAAATGCTGAACTCGGCCGTACGGGTGGACAATCAACCCCTGGAGCGCCGCTCGCCCGAAAGAGCCAGGGACGCTTTCCGGTAGACCTGGAGGCGGCTGTTCATGTATGTGGGTTGAGGTCCACCCATAGGGCACGCAATGTCATTCCTCGCTCCGCCCGGAATGACAGGCGCAGTCAAGGTGCTACTCGGAGAGCTTAATCGGGAATCCAAATCCCAATTCTAAAATCCAAAATTGCCCGCCGTCGCTCATGTGGTATAAAATCGTAGAGAAGAAGCCGATGCAGCGACACGAGCCATCTCCAACGGGAGTGAACGACGAACGGGGCAACGAACGAAGCTCGCGACGCCGGTTTTTTGAGACTCGTTACTGGTTGCGGGACCTCATCCTTTCCATTCTGTTGGCCTTCATCGTCATTGTTTTCCTCTATCAACCCGTGCAGGTAGAGGGAACCAGCATGATGCCGCGGCTGGAGAACCACGAGCGAATTTTCATTAACAAATTTGTTTATCGGTTCGAACCTATCCAAAGGGGCGATATCGTGGTTTTCTGGTATCCCCGCGATACGTCGAAGTCCTATATCAAACGGGTCATTGGATTGCCGGGGGAGTGGGTAAGCATCGACGAAGGCCGGGCAATGGTGAATGGCGCAGCTCTGGCGGAGCCCTACCTCCCGTCCTATTATCTCGATCACCAAAGCTATCCGCCCGTGCACGTTGAGCCGGACCACTACTACGTGTTGGGGGACCATCGGGATTCCTCCAACGACAGCAGAGTCTGGGGAACCGTCGATCGCAAGTACATCTACGGAAAAGCCGTCTTCGTCTATTGGCCTTTCAGTGAGTTTGGACCGCTCGATTGAAGAGCAGTCGACAGTTGAAAGTTGACAGTCGACAGTCGAAAAGAGTCAACAATTGACAGTCGACGGCCGACAGTTTACGTCTCCCAGGATGCGAAGTAAGCCATTTGCCGGGGCGACCATCTCATAGCTGTGCGCTCTGGAGTTTGAACTTTAGACTGTCGACTGTAAACTGTCGACTGTCAACTCTTATGGATGCGATTCTTGCTTTAGAGGACGGGAGAATATTCCGGGGGCGCGGCTACGGCGCCTCGGGCGAACGTTCCGGCGAAGTGGTTTTTAACACTTCGCTTTGCGGTTACCAGGAAATCCTCACCGACCCCTCCTACGCCGGTCAGATAGTTATTCTGACTTATCCTCACATCGGGAATTACGGCGTGAATCCCCTAGACTCAGAGTCTGCGCGGCCCTACGCGGAGGGCCTGGTGGTGCGCGAACTGTGCGAACTTGCGAGCAACTGGAGGTCCGTTGAGGAAGCCTCGGATTTCCTTGCCGAGTACAATCTCCCGGTGATCTCTCACATCGACACGCGCGCCTTGGTGCGGCACTTGCGGCAGCATGGTTCAAAACGCGGAGTGCTATCGACGATTGATTTCGACGAGGCTGCATTGGTTGCCAAAGCCAAAGCCGTGCCGAGCATGGTGGGGCTCGACCTGGCTAGCCGCGTCACCACGCTTTGGCGCTATCAGTGGACGGAGCCGACAAAGGACATCTTCGCCAAAGGCAAACCATCGGCGGAGCCGGCCCGCTATCACGTTGTGGCTTACGATTACGGAATCAAGCAGAACATCCTGCGGAAGCTCGTGGACGTGGGTTGCCGCGTTACTGTCGTGCCGGCAACGACGACGACGGAAAACGTTCTGAGCATGAAGCCCGATGGAGTGTTTCTCTCCAACGGCCCGGGCGATCCCGAGCCTCTCGAATACGCCGCGCAGGCCGTGCGGGGTTTCTTGGGTAAGGTGCCCGTCTTCGGGATCTGCCTTGGCCACCAGATCATCGGGTTAGCGCTGGGGGGAAAGACTTACAAGCTCAAGTTCGGCCACCACGGCGGCAATCAGCCGGTGATGAACCTGGAAACGCGAAAAGTGGAAATTACCGCGCAGAATCACGGCTTCGCGGTTGACCCGGATTCACTCGACTCGAATGAAGTCGCCCTGACCCACATGAACCTGAACGACCAGACGCTCGAGGGCCTGCGGCATAAATCCTTGCCGCTTTTCAGCGTGCAATATCACCCCGAGGCTTCGCCCGGCCCGCACGATTCGGCGTACCTGTTCAATCGATTTGCGGAGATGATGGAGGAGTTTAAGAAATAGTGAAAAGTGAATGGGGATCCCTGAAGAGCAGTTGCAACTCGAGTCCATCCGCCGTGGGTTCGCGGAAATGGAAGCGGGGCACTACATACCGCATGGGGCGATGAGAGCCTGGCTGCAGTCTCTAGGCTCGGACCGCGAATTGTCGGTGCCGAAGTGTGTTTGTGGCAAATCTCACGACGAGTTGAGCGAGCATGCGGGGCGAAACGGAAGGGCGGGCCTTTAGGCCCGCCGTAACGGAGCGATCAAGAGGAGGGGCTTTAGCCCCTGAAGACTAATGGCCCGACCGAAGCACCGAACAAAACCCGGGGCGACGTACTTTGTTACCACTGACACTTGGGAAAGGCGCAAGATC
>CAWIUZ010000157.1:0-10558 GCA_963838915.1 uncultured Acidobacteriota bacterium | reverse complement strand
CAAACCAAACAGGCCAAGGGCGTGAAGCAGGCCTTCCTGGACGCAACGAAAAGGAAGATGGACGCCGCGCTCGGGACAGTGTCGGATACCGCCTGGGCGGAATCGGACCTGAGGGAAAAACAAGCCCTGGAAAAGACGAACTTGGTCTTTGAGAAGGTCAAAACGGCAAAAGACATGAGCCGGGCGGAAAAGGAAGCCGCATGTGACAAAGCTCAGGCGAATTACGACAAAGCGATCGAAAGAATCAGAGCCGAAAGAGATGCGGCGATTAAGGCTGCCAAGGACAAGGGGAATGCCTGGCAAAGAAAGTCGGAGATGGAGAAATACTGGGCCACGTTTGCGCGCGAGATGGACGAGGTCCTGGCAAAACTCAAATCGAAGTCGGGCAATCCGGTGAAGCGCAGGTTCTCCGACTTGTCCGTGCTGAAGTCGGTGGACACGACTGAGTTCGGCGGTGTTGCGGCGCTCGTCGCTACTCTTCTGAGCGAACCGACGTTCAAGGGTAACTGCGCGGCTTACCTGAACATCGACCCGCCTATTGCGGGTGCCGTAGGGCACGCCGTTGCCATTCTGCGCCAGAACCAGGGAGGGGACTATCACCTGTTCGAACCGAACTTCGGCACCTACAAACTTTCGACCGAAAAGCTGCGTGAGGCTATCATCTATCTCTTTACCAAAGCCTACCCAAACCTGGCGGGCGGGAACGCCTCAGACAACAAGCCTTATGAGATCAACGGCAAGGTCTTCGGCCGATATGCGATCTTCGAGGGCGGGCTCAAACCCGTGCCTGCGCCGGCTCCGATCCTCAAGCCCGCCGCGGCGTCGGCAACTTCGGAGCATGCCTAGGCCCTTACAATTTCCGGCCGATAGATCGGCAAAGGAAAGCAAGGACATCTCCTTCGCGCTTCTTTGCGCCTTGGCGTCTTGGCGTGAATTGTTTTGAATTCCCTTCCACTGCCGGGACTGCCGCGATTTGCGTCATGCGGCTTGTGGCAGGCTTGCCGGCAGGCTCGAGCTCAGTATCTGCCGCACGCGGTCGCAATTCTCCTTCACCTCGTCTTTATAGCGGGGGTACATTCCAACCACGATGCAGTCTTGAGGTTTGATGTTTGCCAATGCGGTTGCGAACGCTTCATCGATGCTTTGCGGCGAGCGCGTCCGGCGGCCGGCAGCCAGAATCTTAAACAGGAAGCAGGTTTTTGAGGTCTGTCGGGCGACGCGGTACGCCACGGGTGGATCGGATTCGAGATACACTTCCGAGGAAGGCTCCGGCACAACGCCCAGCAGCTTGCGAAGTTCCTCGGGGGTTCGAGTGCGGTTGTAGGCGCAGAGCATGTAGAAGTCGACATCCCACCCACGTTCTTCAACGTATTCGACAACCTCTGACTTGTGGGTTCCAATCCCCACCAGCACTCCCGTCTGGCGCACTTTCTTCGTGTACTCGCGCACCTGATCCATCTTTCCCGCGCGAAAAAGAACGTCCGTCCTTTCGCCATGGTGGTAGAGGGCGATGGGCTGAATGCGCTTCACGGATTCTTCCACGGGATCGGTTGTGGTCTCGGTGGCGACCAGAAGCATCTCGCCTCCGCTCGCACGATGTTTCTGCAGATCGGAAAGCGCCCGATCGTTGTGGCCGTATTGGTACGCATTGATGCCGTTCAGTTCGCACTGGCGGAGTGTCTCGCAAACGCGCTCCGGGGTATTCCACTCGCGCATGAGTTGGTCAAGCAACGAGTTGAAATGGGAGTAGCCATAGAATTGGTTGCAGCCAACCAGCAAGCGGCTGATCTGGTACCGGCCGAAATGGACCCTGGGAAGGACGGGAGTTGCAGTCTCCTGCGCGCCGCCCGAAAAAGGCCCCGCCGCAACAGCGGCCGCAAGTCCCGCGGATGATTTCAGAAATTCTCGTCGACTATTCATCGGATTTGGACCTCCCTCATCGCTCCGTGCACATGTTACACCATCAAAGATGAATGTCAACTCAGACCGAGGGTCATCATGGATGAAGACACCTGCATGGTGGATGTGGCCCGAGCCGCGGATTGCCGGTTCAAGATCCCGGTCTTCTGGCGGCGGTAGGCGAAATATTGAGGGCAATTGAGCCGGGCGCGTAGAATCTGCACACGGGCTGTCTCTATTGTGGAATTCGGTACAAGCGCAGAGGGGTCAGTTTGGAGATATGGGCAAAATCCTTATCGAGGGAGAACAGCTCCATGTTCTGTTCCAAGGCGATTGCTGCAATGAGAGAGTCGATGGTGGTCAGGCTGACGCCGCGCCTACGGGCGAGGCGGAAAATGCCAGCGGCGGCGCGATAAGTAGACAACCCACGTGGCTCGATCACCTCCCACATAGCCAGGAAGTGCTCCACTACTTCTATTTCGCGCGTAAGACCTTGCAAGACCTCACTCACGATAATGCCGGTGAGTGCAACGGGTTCGCCCTCGACAATCAATCGACGCAATTCCGCTCCTGCGGGGCCCGGTAACGAGCTGAGGTAATCGATCCAGACTGAGCTGTCAACCAGTTTCAAACGCGGTTCCTGCGGCCCGCCTTCAGATCGCCTTGCCAGATGCCGCTGCCGTAATAGCCCAACATTCCTTTGCGGGTCTCGGTGCGCACCAGGAGTTCCAGGGCCCGGTCCACAATGGCCCGTTTGGTCCTAAGCCTGGTGAGCCTTCGGGCCTTCCGGATGAGAGTGTCGTCGATTTCGATGTTAGTCCGACTCACAAACGAATTATACACTAAGAACCAGATTATTGGTGTATCGATTGTGTTCCCCGAGTATCGATCGTCAGCTGCGAGCATCAATCTGAGCGCAACTTCTCCAGCGCAGCAGCGCAGCACTTGTCTTCAGCAGTGGCGGTGATGGGGTCGAAAACATCGTTGGTGATGGCGTTGGCGGATTCTTCGACGAAGTGGAAGGGCATCCAGATTGTGTCGGGGCGAAAGCGATCGCCTACCACGGCGCGGCCGTCGCCCTTGAGCTGGTATTTCTCAACTGGTCTGCACCACATCCACGAGAAGCTGATTTCCGTTAAGTCGTAGAAACAAAATCGGTAACTCGCTATGCTCCGGGCCTCCAACAGGTTTTGACGTGTTCGACGTCAGGTCAGAGCGCTGCCACACTTCCTTACTGCGAGGTTTCACACATCCGCTTGTGCGGCCTTGCCGCCCTGTCTTGCGGAAAGGCTTCGCCTTTCCAGGCACGTGCCCCCAATCGCACGGTTTTTCGGCGAGGCTGCGCCTCGCCGGTTGAGGCCCAGCTCAAACCTGCACGAAGAAATGGGAACCTTTCTCCATGGCGGGGGAATACTATTGAAGGGGGTCACTAAGCCACTCGTGAAGGGCATTGCGAACTGGGACAGACGGACGGAGCAAGCTCGTAGCGTTGTCGCACGCATCGGAGCGTGCGCCGGGCGTGGGTTCTGCCTTCTCCTCTTCCTGGCGTGCCTGACGACGCCAAATTGGACCCACCAGCCACAACAGACTCAGCCGCAAGGCCAGGAGCCCAGCCAGCAACAAAACCCGGCTCCGCCCAAGATTTCAGTCAACGTCAAGGTGGTCAACGTTCTCGGCAGCGTACGCAACAAACACGGAGAAATCGTGCGCAACCTGACCAAGGATGATTTCGAGTTGGAGGAAGACGGCCGCCCTCAGACGATCAGCTATTTTTCGCGTGAATCTGACCTTCCTCTGACGCTCGGCTTGCTCGTGGATACCAGCGGTAGCCAAAGGCGCGTGCTCGACCAGGAGCGCAGCGCCAGCTCGACTTTCCTTGACCAGGTGCTGCGCGTCGACAAGGACAGGGCTTTCCTGATCCACTTCGACCGCGAGGTCGAACTCCTCCAGGATCTCACTTCTTCCCGCCAGAAGTTGGAGGCGGCGCTGGCCTTGATTCAGTCTCCGCAGCTTCACCGCTCTGACCAGGAGGGCGGCGGCGATTCGGGGAACTCGCCCGGCTCATCCCCAGGCTCCGGCAGGCATGGCGGCGGCGGGGGAGGGGGCACCCACCTCTACGACGCGGTCTACCTGGCGTCGAACGAATTAATGGGAAAACAGCAAGGCCGCAAGGCGCTTATTGTGCTCTCAGACGGAGTCGATCGCGGCAGCAAGGAAACCCTGGCCAGCGCCGCCGAGGCGGCCCAGCGCGCCAATACCCTGGTCTATTCGATTCTCTTTGCGGACGAGCACCCTTATGGGGGTGGTTACGGCGGCCGCGGCATGGGCGGGATGGGCCGGCGCGGGGGCGGTTGGCCCAGCCGATACCCGCGCGAGGAGCGCCCCGACGGCAAGAAGATCCTCGATCAGATTTCCAAGCAGACGGGCGGCCGCCTCTTCGAAGTCTCGAAAAAGCTGCCGATCGAGCAGATTTACAGCCAGATTCAAGACGAATTGCGCAATCAGTACAACCTTGGCTACACCCCTAACCCACCGGACGCCGGAGCGGGCTACCACAAGATCCACCTGACAACCAAACAAAAAGACCTGATCGTGCAGGCAAGGGACGGATATTACTCCGGGCAATAACGACTGCCCTGCCACGCGGACTTTGAAACACGTCATCCTGAGAGAAGTGAAGGATCCCTGCAGTTGTCCGTGAGTGGTAAGAACCACAGGAAACTGCTGAGAGCCTTCGCTTCGCTCAGGATGACAGGCATTTGGTTTTTTCCACAGCTTCGCAGCCTTTCCACACGGCGGGGAGGCAAAGCCGCAGCCTCAACCAGTGCCGGATGCCGGTGTGACGAGCTCCGGCCGGACACAGCGGATAAGATTGGGGCAATTCGACCTCCACTCACGTTTTCCGCTTGACAGGTCTACCTCTCCATGATAGCCTATAATTGTGGTCAGATCGCGGACATATTATCGTAGGCAAGACCTCGGGACGCCGAGGCGCGGCTCAAGATGGAATGATCCTCGGCGTGAGGGAAACGCCAAACACTATGAAGAATGAAGAATAGTGGGAACGAAGCTAAGAAGTACGTGAAAACACAGGATTTAACTTTTTTTAATGCTGCAAATTATGCGCATTTCGAGCGCGAATCAGCGGCAATTTGAGCCCAAATGAAGCAAAAGCGTCACCGTTTGAGGAAACAAGCCAGGGCGTGCGAGTCCTGTGGCGAGGCCGAAAACACGACACATAGTCGGCTAGACAACTCTGGGATTCGCCTCGGACCCTGCATGAAAGGCGGGAGAGGAACTCGTCCTGGTTGCTGTCCTGAGTGGTCATGGGCCTGCGACCCACCCAGGGAAATGAAAGTCGGCGCGAGTCACCCCCGCGAAAGCGGGGGTCCATGGTCAGTCCTAGGGCCAATGGATTCCCGCTTTCGAGGGAATGACGTCGCTTTGGACGGCGCGCCTGGGGCCGTTGGCACCAAGGTTGCTAAGTAATAAGTCGGGGTATATATTCTTATATCCTGACGTGCGGTCATTCGGAAATGAAGACGTACATCTGCGCACTTTTGTCCCTTTGTCTTGCTGTGCTCGCCGCAGGTGCCCCCGCTGTCGCCTCTCAGGAGGGCAAATTGTCCTCACAACAGGCCCCTCCACTTACCCGCGCCGCTGACGAGTTCAAGGTCCTGACCCGAGATATGGGCATGCGGCCAGGCAGCCCAGTGGCTGCGCAAAAGAATCATGGGGCGAAGATGCTCTGGCACGGGCGCGTCTATGAGAACTTCCGAAACGACATTCTCGATGCCATACCGCACCAGGTACGGCAGAACGGCGAGAGCAAGTCCCCGCTGCGGCGCAATCAGTTCGGGTTCAATGTGGCGGGGCCGGTCATCATTCCGCATCTGCTCAAGAATTCCAAAAACACGTTCTTTACGATGTCCTATGAGGGCGTTCGTGAGCTCGTCTTCCATGCTTCGCTGCACACGGTGCCCACGGCCGCACAGCGCGTAGGCGACTTCTCCCAAACGGTGGACGAAGCGGGCAATCTGCTGCCCATCTACGATCCCTCGGCGACGGTCCCCAACGCCGCTTACGATCCCAGCCAGCCCGTATCGACAAGCAATCTTCAGTATCTGCGTTCCACCTTTCCCGGAAACCGCATCCCCGCGCCGCGCCTGGCGCCAGCCGTGCAACAAGCCCTGAGCCTTTACCCGCTGCCGAATACCAACATCGGCCCGTTTTTTCAGAACAACTATTTCGTCAATGCCCCGGCCACGGACAACGCGGATGGGATCATCGCCAAGCTCGAGCATCAGTTCGGCGAACGGCACAGAGCCACATGGGCAAGCACCCTCTCGAGCGGCTTTCTCAGCTCCACGAAATACTTTCCGAACATTGCCAGCCCGACAGCGCCGGAGCAGCATTTCTCGAACCGCCGCACGGAACTCGACTACGTCTTTACTGCCAATCCCAACACTGTCAACTCGCTCAGCTTCACCGCTGTTTCGGACACGGCGCTGGCAGGTAATCCCTCGCAGTCGCCCTTCCCGAGCTATCAATTCGTCAGCAACTATCTCTCGATGGGCACCGATTACCCGAGTACCCGGGACGCCCGTAACACTTTCGAAGTGCAGGACGCGCTCTCGGCCCGCAAGAACAAGCATTCCTTCGGCCTGACGTTTCAGGCAGACGACTACCAGGTGAATTCATTCAATCCGGCTTATCCCTCCGGCTATTTCCAGTTTTCTACGGATATCACCAGCCTGCCGGGGATTATCGATACCGGCGACCCGTTCGCTAGCTTCCTCCTCGGTCTGCCGGCCTACGCGGAACGCACCATCACGGAGTCGCCCTCCTATTTTCGCGGCTCTTACCAATCCCTCTCAGGCCGTGATAAATATGAGCTCTCGAAAAACCTGACTTTCACCCTCAACCTCAATTACAGCCGGCGTACGCCGCGGGTGGAAAAATATAATCACCAGAGCACGGTTGAACCTTCTGCCATCGACCCTTCCTGCTGGATGATGGGTGCCCTCGTGTTTGCCGGCCTCAACCACGTTCCGCCCGGGATGCGCCCCGCCAATGTCGATCTCGACGGGAGCGCGGGCCTTGCCTGGAACCCGCGCGGAAATGCCAACACCGTAGTCCGCGCCTCTTATGGCCGCTCGCACGGGGTGATTCCGATCTATAACGGCCAGTGGGGCACGCAGGGGTTTTACGCGCGTCAGACGTTCATCTCGCCAAACACACAACTCAGTCCGGCCCTGGACTTGACCGGAGGCATCCCGCCCTTTACTACTACGCTTCCTGATCTTAGCCCGTCGGCGGCTGATAATACGGTGGCGGATTTCGTTGACCTCAGCGGACGCGAGCCCCTCTATCAATCGGCTTCGCTTTCTGTCGAGCGCCAAGTGCCACTCTCGATGGTGGTTTCTGTCGGAACGAGTTACAGCAACGGACGGGATCTCCTGGTAGGCGACGCGAGTGCCAATCCTAACGCCATCAACCCCTCCGCGCTGAGCTACGGCGACGCGCTTTACGATCTTTCATTCCGCGACTCCTTGCAACCCTATCCGCAATTTCAAGGATTCGAGCTTTACGGCCACTACCCCTGGGGGCGCTACGACCGGACCTCCGGCTTTGTGCGAGTGGAGAAGCACGTCTCCTTTGGCCTCGCCTTCACGGCCTATTACGAGTTCTCGAAACAGCTCGACGATTACTCAGGACCCTACGGGAACCAGGACTTTTTTAACTGGCGCAACGATTGGGGGCTCTGCTCTTACAATACGCCGCAATATTTGCAGCTCAGCTACGTTTATGACCTGCCTTTCGGGTCCGGCGAGCCTCCGTTGCCGTTCTTAAACTGGGGGAGGCCGCTCGTGAGCGGCTGGTCGGTGAGCGGAACGGCCTACTGGAACGACGGAACGCCTTTGTCGCTTCATCCCGAATTCAACAATACGGGAGGCGTGCTTCCCACGCTCAACGTCAATCTGGCGCCCGGCGTCGATCCGCATGTTGCCCATCCGGGGCCGTCCCTGTGGTACAACCCGGCGGCCTTCGATCAGCCGGCGGACTTCACCCCCGGGAACGGGCCGCGCACCGAGCCCGACCTGCTGGGCCCGGGTTACAATTCCATGGACCTGAGCGTCACCAAGCGCATCCCCATGGGAGGCGAACGAGCCCTCGAGTTCAGCGCCACCGCGATCAATATGCTCAATCACGCGAACTGGAATTATCCCGATCCAAGCATCGGCCCGGCCAGCGCGCCCAATGTGGATGCCGGCAAGATCATCGGCTCCCACGGCGGGCGCGTAGTCCAGATCGGTCTGAAGTTCAGTTTCTGATGCCGAAAACAATGACTCACCACAGAGGGCACAGAGATCACAGAGAGGGACCGAAGCACCGGCTCAGTGCTCTCTGTGTTCTCTGTGGTGGATTCTTTGCCTTGCGTTGGCGGGCCAGACCCTTGCGGTCATCGACCCTTGTCATACTAGAGACCATCCTTCTCGCCGTGTGGGCGGTTGGCACGCTTCACGCGCAAACAGCCAACGTCTCGATTCCCGCCTGGATTGAGGCGAACGACTGCTCCTTGCCTCCCAAGTTCGAAGCCGCGCTCAACGGCAAGGCGGTGCCCGTCAGGGCGCAGTTGGGCCCCGGCAGCGATCAGATAATTCTGGTCGTGTTGGATCTGACTGGGGATCTCACGCTCGTCGAGGCCGCCAAACAGGCGCTGATTGCTGAAGTCTCCAAACTTGCTCCCAACGCCTGGGTGGGCCTCTTGCGTACCCAGGACGGGCTGCAGGTGTTAGCCGATCCGGGCGCGAGCCGCGAATCCCTGATCGATGCGATCCGCTCTTTGTCCAACAGCACCGAGCCGGACTTGCTTGAAACCGTGCAGGCGGCGCTCACTTTGGCGGATGGCATCATGCGACGCTCTCCCGTGCGCGTTTCCGTCCTCTACATCACCGATGGCAGCATTTACAGCTACCGCGACGACTACACAAATCCCGTGATCAATGAAAGCGATCCACACGATCTCAGCCGGCGCTTCCCCGAGGCGCTCATCAACGCCAAGATTTCCAAGCTGGTCGAGGCCGCGAGTTCACTCCAGGCGCCGCTTTTCGCGGTCCATCTGAATTACCGGCGCGATCGGCTGAACATCGCGTATCAAAACGGCCTCGAGACGCTCGCCGACGCGACCGGCGGCAAGGGCGACATTTGCCGCTCGGAAGCGGAGATTCCGGAAGCCGTCTCCGCCATGTTTGCGCGCATTTCGAACGCCTGGAGGCTTACTCTGGCGCTTCCCACCAGGATTCATTACAACATCCAGATCCACTTGAGCGCTCCGTGCGGCGATGAAGACCTGCGAATTTCGTGGCGAACGCACTTGCGCCCAAAGGAGGGATGAAAGCATGCGGCGGGAACATCTACAATTCGCTGTAGTGCTGACGCTGTCAGTGGCGCTGGTTATCGCGCTGGGCCTGCTGGTTCGGCAGTCGCGGCGGCTTGCGATCCTCGAACAGCAGCAAGAGACGGACCTGCGCTCACTGCATCGACTGCTTGACGCAGCTCGTCAGCGCGATTTTGAAAAACCTCCTGCTGAAATCGAAAGCCCGGTTCCGGCAGGTAATTGTGAAGCCGCGCTCGCCACTCGGAACGCTACGATCGAGCGGCTCGATCGCCAATTGAGCGATGCCCAGGCCAGCATCATGAACCTCCAGGCGGAGCTCTCAAGTTCCAACGAGGAACGCGAGAAGGCGGTCGCGGGCGCGAGCGAACTGCTGCAAAAGGAAAAGGGGGATTGGCAGGCCCAGCTCGACGGTTTGAAACAGGATCTCGAATCGGCCCAGGCCGACGCACAAGCCTCCCGCCAGCGTCTGGCTGCTATAGAAGCGGATAACGCCAAGCTGAATAATACCAACAATGCAGCCTCCGCGCGAGCCGTCGACCTCGCGCGGGTCATCGTGCAACTCCAGGACCTGGATAGCCGCCGCGATGCCCTCCTGACTTCCATCTTGCGACGCTACCGTGACATTACGAGCCAATTCCGCGGCATGAGCGGCCAACTCGGCTCGAACCGCGAGTCAAACACCAGCAACCCCTTCACCGACGCCGCGCTTACGCGCATCCAAAGCGCCGTCTCTTCCGCTGATGATGACCTTCGCCAGTTGAGCGAACTGAGCGCTCAAGCCCGCCAACTGGAAAAGAAGCTGGCGAAGAAGTAGGCTCAGCGTCTGCGCGGTGAATAATCCCAAATTCCGAAGTTGCGAGGCTCTGCGGGAAGAAACCCCTCACCCGGCTCGCTACTCTCGCCACCCTCTCCCCAAGGGAGAGGGCTGAAATCAAACATCGTTGACGGCCCTCTCCCTTGGGGAGAGGGTGCCCCGCAGCCGGCGTTTTCATCAGCCCGTCAGCTGACGGGGACGGGTGAGGGGTTACTTCCGGAGAATCCAAACACCCATTCCGTTCTCAAGGTTATCGAGGCAGGCAATTCAGATTAAACGAGTTGGCCTGGTAGCCCCAAATTCGACTTCGGAATTAGGGATAATCCGCTTGCACTTATCTATTCCCCGCCAGAGGCTTGGCGAGGTCGTCGAGCAGGTCAGGTTTGCCCTCCTGGCGGACGAGATGCGGATAGCGTTCTCCGCCGTGATAATCAACCGTACAG
>CAWIUZ010000156.1:0-9689 GCA_963838915.1 uncultured Acidobacteriota bacterium | reverse complement strand
TGGAGCCAACGGCGGTGGGAGTCCCACAAGGGTCTCCGATCTCTCCGCTGTACAGCAATATCTATCTCAGCCTGCTGGATCAGGTGTGGCACAAGCGCGGCTACCCGGAGAAACTGGGAGACTCACTGCACCGCTGTTGCTGATGACGCGATCCTGGTATGTCGCAAGGCGCTGAACAGGCGCTTGAGGCATTTGCCGCGATCGCCTCGCGAATGGGTCTGACGATCAATCGCGAAAAGACCCGGATTACGAAGCTGACCGAAGGGTTTAACTTCATCGGGTTCCAGTTCGTGAAGCGTCGGCTCTCCCAGAGAACGGGCAAGCCGTGCATCTACATCTTTCCCAGCAAGGGGGCGCAGCGCAATATCCAACGGCGGATTAAGTACTTCACCAAGCGGCGGGCGGCAATTACGCCTGTGGAATTTGTTGAGCAAGTGAATCAGACCGTGCGCGGTTGGGTAAATTACTTCCGCCACACCAACGCAAGCGAGGCATTTCGCCGCTTGCAGCGATTCATCAACATTCGCTTTCGCCGGTTCTTGAACTTTCGCAGTAAAGGTCGAGGCTTCGGGTGGAAGAAATACCCGAATGCGGCCCTGTATGCCCGAGGCATCATCTACATCGGGAGCAGAGTTGTCGTCGGCCTCATCCTTCGCCATATCCGAGAGCACTTCGGCCGAGGTTTCGGGCGACAACTCGTGCAACACGTCCGCCGCCTCGTCAGGAGGCATTTCCTCGACGATATCCGCCGCCTTTTGGGCCGGAATGCTCTCCAGCAAGTCGGCCTGCATGCGGGTGGGGATTTCGGAGAGCGCCTGGGCAGCCGTCTCATCATCAAGGCCCTCGATGACGGCTTTCTGCTCATCGCGACTCAGTTCCTCGAGAATATCGGCGATGTCGGCAGGGTGGAGTTGCGCCACACGATCGTACGAAAGACGCAGCTTGACGCGCCGCTGCGGGTCTGACTCGATTAGATTGACGAACTCCCAAGGAATGGTCTTGGTCGGGATAGAGCTTGTGAGCATGCGAATGGTATGCTTGGCCAGAAGGCCTTGCAACAGCCTGCGTATGGCCGCCGCCATCCCCACATTGACCGCTACGATACGCAGTTCCGCGTGATGATCGGTGGGCCGAATATCAAAGTCCACATCATTCACGCGCACCACCTTGCGGTTGTTTACATCGATGATCTGCTGATCCAGGATGTCCTTCTTGACTTTCAGCAGCCCCTCATCGGGAGCATAGCAACGCACTTCATCGCGCGGCACGCTGGTCTGCCCGGCTCGTACTGAAAGCGATTGCATCTGATCGTGCGTGATGCAAATGAGGGCCTTTTTAGGGCTCTTGACAAGATAAGAAGCCACACGAAGGGAATTCTGGGCGGGCGCGACGCAAAGGTCCTCCAGCCGTCCCAAGTATTCTCCCTTCACTGCGTAAACAGGAAGGTGATCGAGTTCAGTAAAGTAAATCATGGCAAGGCAATAGTGAATGGTAAACAGTGAATTGTAAATGGTGAATTCGCTGCTCTGCCTTCAGCTCTCGGCCTTCTGCCTTCCGCCTACTGCCTCCTGCTTTCTTATAGTTCGGTATGGAACCGCAGCGCCAAAAGATCAACCGGCCCACGAACGTGGTTGTACGCCGGGTTCTGCGCGAACTGGTAATCAAAGGTCAACTGGAAGCGTTTTGCAATCTGCCAGTTGTAGTACGTCTCGGCAACACGCTCGGATCGGTAGTCCAGAGCCCCGTCGCCAACCGTGATTCCGAGGCCGCCGGCCGCAAGGTATTGGCGGTGGACCTCGCTAATGCCGTTAACCACGACCGCAAGGCCCACGGTGTCCTGCGGGCGTCGCCACGACGCTCCCTTCAGGCTGATGCCCGTCGTGGCCGTGCGGTCCACGTCGGTAAACTCATAGGTCTGATTCTTGCCATCGCTCCATCCTAAGCGAAGGAACGCCCCCAGGTCCTTGCGGATTTCCTGGTCCATATTGAGGCCGAAGCCGTATTTGTACCGGTACGCCGCGGTCAGGAATATATCCTCGCTGATCGCGGGATCGTCGATGGTAGCTTGGTAGCTTCCCATGTGGGCTCGTGTGTCATAGCCCATTACGCGTATGGCTCCCGGGTGCCCACGCGGCGAATACCGTCTTTCAAATTCCAGCGCGGTGGACCAGGCCTTGGACAAGTTCCAGTCCATTCGCAAAGCGTTGGCGAATTTCGACACCTGAAAGATTCCCAACCGCGCGCTCCAGGCGCGGGTATTAAATTCCGCCGTAGCTCCGTTCGTAAATCCCAGCGTGTTTGCAGGGTAGTCCCACGCGTCGTTGGCATAAAGGGACCAACTCATAAATTGGGTTCGCGGATCGTTGGCGTAGGCGTTGTTGTCGAAGATGTCTTTGGCGTTGAAATGGCCGACCGTGAACGTCAGCCTCCGAACGGCCCTTGTGCCTCTCAAGTCGTCAGCTGCGTCCTCGGTTGACTCCTTTTCCCCTCCCAACCCCACCGTCTCGCGAAGATAAGCCCGACACACGCTCACGTCGGGGTATGTCTTCCCCACCCGGAAGGCCTCAGCGTTTGGAAACGCGGCGAGACCCAGCGTGTTGCTGAGTCCATATCCCTGCCACATCAGGAGGTCCACAAAGAACTCTCCGCCCCGCCATAGGCGCACGCCACCCAGCGCGTCCACAGAAATCGTGTCTCGAATCGAGGCCCCGGTCGTCATGCTATTCGTGCCGCTGTAATCCGCAGGAAAGGACGGGTGGCCTTGACCAACGACCGTCGATTGGAGGTGCCAATTCCAGTTTTGGGCTGCTGGGTCAGTTGAGTTCTGGGCCTGGTTCGGCGCGGGACCTTCTTGGCCCCGAACCTCTTCGGCGATTGTGAGGAACAGAAGCAGTATCGCGCCACCCCCCAAGGCCGAGAGCAAGCGCCCCGCACGCCCGAGTTTTAGCCTCTTCCGTGCCATCACGAACGCATCCCATTCACAAGCCCGACGGCCCTAAACCAAAACGCCCCTGGGAGCAGAAACTCCGCAGGGGCGATACGAGGGATCCAGGTTTCGCAACCCGGTCCCTCAAACCTCCTGGTGAGAGCTTTGGCTCCACACAACGAAGTATCTTGCGATCTGCGACAGCCACCTTAGGCAGAGCCTTACGCCGGCCATGCCTGCTCCACCCGTTGGCTCGTCTCCGAGTTTCTGGGCAGTGGCTTTTGTTTGTGTGGTAACCTCGCCTAACGAGGTTGAATCCTTTTCCCAGGGCCCCGGCAGAGTACATGCTGCGCCCGAGGCCCTCTATTCCCCTTATAAAAGGCCCCCATTCCTGATGTCAAGAAAAAAGCGCAGCCACAATTCTGGAAAATTGAAATTGGAAACTGGAAACTCGTACCGAGACGTCTGAGGGACGCTCCAGCGCGTGCGGAAAGACCTTTTAAGGCTGTCGTTCTGAGCGAAGCGAAGAATCCCGGCAGTTGTAGTGTCAACCAACTACGGACATTCGTCTTTCGTTTCACTCAGGACCGCCTGCGGCGCCCCCCCGAAAATTACGTCATTCCCGCGAATGCGGGAATCCATCTTTCTCCCGGCCTACCATGGGCCCCCGCTTTCGCGGGGACGACGCCGCCGCTTTTCATTCCTTCGGGCGGGCCACAGGCCCATGGAAACTCCTCAGGATGACAGTTAATGTAGTTGTTCTTCCGCAGCCGGCCAGGGTACCGCGGCACACGTGCCAGTGCGCACCAATCCGGGCGCCGGTACAAATCTCGGTTTTGGAGTTTCCAATTTCGCTTTTCCGCTCTAATTGGTTTGTCGCATGACCCAGCGGATGCCGTTCAGTAGCATCTCCTGATACCGTTGGTCCTTCCACACCTCGTCCGGGTGGCCCAGGCTGTTGTAATAAACCCGGCCCTTTCCAAACATGCGCGTCCAGGCCACCGGCCAGCCGTAATACCTGATGCGCACGCCCTCTTTCTGCATGTCGACGGACTTCGGATCAAGCTTCAAGAGAACATGCGAGGTCTCGGCCTTGAAGTCGCTGATCTGATAAATCTCGTCGTTAATCTGGAACGAATTCCCGAGAAAACTCACCAGCGGGCTCTTCGGGTCCGCTACGTCAATCGTCACCATTTGATGCCAGGGATGATGATTGAACCAGCCCCCGATGATGTCCCCGTAAGTGCTCCACATGTAGAAGGTGTCCGTGGCGCTGTGAACGCCCACGAAGCCGTGCCCGGTGCGGATGAAATCTACGAAGGCGCTCTTTTCCTCGTCCGTCATGGGCAACTCACCGGTGGTATTGAACATCACGGCGTCATAGTTTTTCAGATTCTCTTTGGTGAAAGCGCCTACGTCTTCCGTCACGGTAGTGTCGTATGCCCCGGACTTTTCTCCCATCTCCTTCACAATCTGCTTAGATAGCTCCACGCTTTCGTGGTGGAAACCCTTGGTCAGGGTCATGTAGAGCAATTTGCCTTTCTTGGCGGGCCGCGAGTGGCCAGCCCGCGGCATAGACGCCGCCAAGCCAATCAAAACTAGCATGGCAAGTAGCAGTTTATGTTTCAGCATTGTTACTCCTCGGTTAAAGATGATTGTGGGACTGAGCGGCATTTCTGCCCCATTTTACCAGAAGTCGTGATAAAACCAGCCGCCTGTCATCCTGAGCCCTTCGCTTGTCATTCTGAGCGGAGCGAAGAATCTCGCTCTGCCGCTCAGGGTAGACTCCGCGAAGTGCCTGTCCTGAACGAAGTGAAGGAATCCCGCTCTGGTTTGTTCCCAAGGCACTGCGAAATTCCTCGTCGCCTGCAACTCCTCGGAATGACACGCGATGAGATTTTTACGCAACCTGGGAAGGCCAGTGCAACGAAGCTTCGTGACAGAAGGAACGGGAATTCCGCCATCGCGTCCGTCGTCAACTCTTTCTCTCGATCACAGCCGCAAAAAAGCCGTCCATGTTATGCAAATCAGGGCGAGTGCGCAAGTAACCGTGAGGGTCGAACAGCGGGCTGAACGCGGGACATCGAGACTCAAGCACTGCCCGCAATACGATTTGATAATCCGGCGATTCTCGAAGCACACGTTCCACGACGCCCTCGTTTTCCTCGCGCTCCAGCGAGCAGGTGGCGTAAACGAGACGACCTCCGGATCGAGATAGCCTAGCGCACCTTTGAGCATCTTCGCCTGAGCCTCCGCCAGGCGCTCCACGTCCGCCTCGCGCAGCCGCCATTTGATTTCCGGATTGCGCGCCAGGGTTCCCGTGCCCGAACAAGGCGCGTCAAGCAGAATGCGCTCGAACCGGCAGCCAAAAGGCAGTGCCTGAGCCGCATCGAGGCGAACCGCGAGGCACTGCACCTCGTTGGGAACCCACTGAGGCAGCAGACGCGCCATGGTGCGAAGGCGTGAGGCGCTCCGATCGCAGGCTACGAGTGACCCCCGCCCCAACATCTGCGCGATTTGCCCCGCTTTCACGCCGGGCGCGGCGCACAGATCAAGAACTCGCTGCCACTCTCGCGGCATCAGGAGTTCCACAACAAGCTGCGAGGCCTCATCCTGAATCGCCACTCGACCTTGCCGCAACGCGGCGGACACCTGCACATTCCCCGAGGTGACCACAAGTGCGCGTGCTGCGAATTGCCCCGGCGTCGTCTTCACCCCGTCCGTCGCCAGTTCTTCGCGCAACTGCGAGATGTCTTCGCCGGACTTGACCACGCGCAGCACGGTGGGTGGAATCTGGGTACTCGCCCAAGCCAGCCGCAAGGCCACGTCCTCTCCGCCGGAATGGATCTCCGCTTTTACGGGAATGACCCCGGGGTCGATTTCCTCCCAGCGCTTGAGCAACCAAGCGGGCATCGCGCGCCGCACACTCGCGTGCCCCGCTTGGTCGAGATCTTCAAACCGCACGCCCAGGGCCGCCCCCCTGCCGGGAGAGATTTTGCGCAACAGGGCGTTGACGAATCCTGCCGCTGACCGTTTGCGCGCCGCTTTCGTCATCTCCACGGCTTCGTTGACAACTGCTGCCTTCGGAATCCGTGAAAGGAACTGAAGCTGGTAGATCCCGAGACGCAATATCGTCACTACCTCGGGGTCCAGACGCTCCAGGGGCTTTCCGGATGCCTCGGCAATTCGAAAGTCCAGTTCGCCGCGCCACCGCAAAACGCCCATCACGATCTCAGTCGCCAATCGCCGGTCGGCCTCCTTTAGCGCCGAAACTTCCTGAGTTTGCAGCAGGTCGACCGCGAACGCTTGCCCCGATTCCACGTGCCGCAGCACTCGATAAGCAATTGACCGAGCCGGTGAGATTGACAAGGAGGGCCTCGACTAATTTGTAGGGGCAATCCTGGTGGTTGCCCCATAGGCGTTAACCTAATGGCTCAGTTCGCGCAACGTAGCATTCGCTGGCCGCTTCCGGAGGCCCGGAGGGCCGACAGCGAGTAGCCCATGGCGTAAGCCGTGGGATCGAGGAGCAGCCTCGGGTTGTCTCAGCCCCGGAGGGGCGACAAACCCTTCGGCACCGTCTCTGTCGCCCCTCCGGGGCTGCCGGTGTTAACGCCGTACGGGGACCCACGGCTTACGCCGTGGGCTACTTTCTGGCGCCGCTCCGCGGCTCTCGCGGCCCTCGCGGCCTTAGGTTAACGCTTAGGGGTGCTCGCCCACCGCGGCCACGAGGGCCGCCGCAACGGGACGTTTACCCGCCCAACCTTTCTCCTGCGGCAGGCCGCATACCGTTCAGGAAGTCCCGGGCCGGCAAACGCTTCCGCCCTTCAAGTTGAAGTTCGAGGAGTTCCAGAAGAGTTCCCTGACCGCACACCACGCGCAAACGTCCATGTTCGGGAATAAGTGTGCCAGGCTGATCGCCGGCTCCGACTTGGCCTGACACGGGAGTGGCCAGCCAGATGTGGAGGTTCTTCGCGCGAAAACTCGTATAAGCTCCCGGCCAGGGCCTTAATCCCCGCACGCGCCAAGCGATTTCTTCCGCTGGGAGTGTCCAGGTGACTCGGCCATCTTCCTTTTTCAGGATTGGGGCAAGCGTAGCCCGCGAATGATCCTGCGGCTGGGGCTGAATCTCGCCTCGACCTAACTTCCCCAGAGTCTCCGCCATCAACTCTGCCCCGACACCCCTCAATCGCTCGGAAAGGGTTTCGGTGGTTTCGGAGGCTTCAATCGGCACTTCGCGTCGCAAGAGAATATCCCCGGTGTCGAGCCCCTCGTCGATTTTCATGGTGGTGACGCCGGTTACGGATTCGCCGCGCATAATCGCCCACTGAATCGGCGCCGCGCCGCGATACTTGGGCAATAGCGACGCGTGCAGGTTGATGCATCCCTGCTTAGGAAGATCGATCATCCATGGCGGGATAATATGACCGTAAGCAACCACCACGATGAAATCGGGTTGGAACTTTGAAAGAAACACGACAGTTAGCTCGTCTTTAAGCTTCGTTGGTTGGAATACCTCGAGACCTGCACGCACGGCCGCTTGCTTCACCGGCGACGGTCTCGTCTCGTAACCTCGGCCGCTCGGTTCGTCGGGGTTGGTCATTACCAGGTCAATCTCATGTTTATCCGCGATGAGCCTTTCAAGCGCGGGAACCGCGAATTGGGGTGTGCCACAGAAGATGAGTTTCATGGAAATGACGTCCGTGGTCCGTTGTCAGTTGTCCGTGGCCCATCGCGTGTCGAGATTTGCCTGGCTTCTCGCTCTCGCAGTTTCGCGGGGGACGTTCTACGGCGCGGAAGGCGTTCGCGGGCCTCGCGGCTCGAAAGGCGATTCGAACAACGGACCACGGACAAGTGACAACGGACGAACTCCTCACCACTCTCCCGCCTTGATCATTCTGCGTATTTGCCGTTTAATCGAGTCGCGCTTCAGCCGGCTAAGATGCGAGATAAAGAGCTTTCCGCCCAGGTGGTCGAACTCGTGGCAAAAGGCCCGTGCCAGCAGGCCTTCGCCCGACAGCGTGATTTCCTTACCGCTCGCGTCCTGGGCGCGAACCGTGGCGCGCAAGGGGCGAGTGGTTTTGGCCCGGAAATCCGGAAGGCTCAGGCAGCCCTCTTCTTCCGCCTGCTCGCCCTCCGTGGCAATGACCTCGGGGTTGGCAAGCACCAATTTTGAATTCGCATCCTTGCCGCAGGAAACGTCAATCACGCAGAGCTTGAGGGAAATACCGATCTGAGGCGCGGCAAGCCCTACGCCGTTGGCGGCGTACATCGTCTCAACCATATCCGCCACCAGCTTTTCGAGGTTTCCATCAAACAGGGTCACTGGCGCGCCGGGCTTCTCCAGGACCTCCTGACCGTACTTCACAATTGGATAGATCATCAGAACTGTCTCACTTGCTCCATATATGCGGAATAATTCCGCTTCGGGCTGGCGCAGAGCGAAGCTCTGCGTTTTGGCGACATTCGAAACAATGGAAACCGCAGAGCTTCGCTCTGCGCCAGCCAATTTTCTTGAGTAAAGGCATCTGTGACGCACTACACTAGAACTGTCTCACCTGCTCCATGTAGGCCGAATAATTCCGCTTCGTTTCGAGCATCGAGTCTCCGCCGAATTTTTCCAGGAACGACCGCCCGATCGTGAGCGCCACCATGGCTTCGCCGACCACACCTGCGGCAGGCACCACGCAGACATCGGAACGCTCATAAGCGGCCGTGGCAGTCTCCTTGGTTTCAAGGTTGATCGACTCGAGAGGACGCCGCAACGTCGATATGGGTTTTACGTAACCGCGCACGAGGATGTCTTCGCCATTCGAGATTCCGCCTTCGAGGCCCCCAGCCCGGTTCGATTTACGAGTGAACCGCGAACTCTCCTGGTCGTACCCGATTTCGTCGTGAACCTGGGAGCCGGGGCGGCCCGCCGCTTCAATCCCGCTGCCGATTTCGACGGCCTTAACCGCCTGAATCGACATCACCGCCTGCGCCAATTGCCCGTCCAGCCGCTCGTCCCATTGCGCGCACGAGCCAAGGCCCGGAGGCACGCCGTGGGCAATAACCTCGAAAGTCCCTCCCACCGTGTCGCGCGCTTCGAGAGCCTTGTCCACTTCTTCCTTCATGCGCGCTTCCGTCGCCGCATCCACGCAGCTTAGAACGACGTCCTCAGTCGCGCGCAGCGCCAGCACCTTCTCAAACGGAACTTGCGCATCCTTAAGAGCCGCGCTTCCTACGGCCACCACATGGCTCGCGACCTCGATGTCGAATTCTTTCAGAAACAGCTTAGCCACAGCCCCGGCGGCCACCCGCGCCGCAGTCTCGCGAGCGCTGGCTCGTTCGAGAACATAGCGGGCCTCCGGGAAATTATGCTTAAGACATCCCGCCAGGTCGGCGTGTCCCGGACGCGGTCGCGTCAGAGCCTTGTGCTTGGCCCGCGTTTCGGGGCTGTCCTCGACGGCCAAAGCCTCTTTCCAGTTTTCCCAGTCGTGATTTGAAATCAGTAAACTGATCGGCGAACCGATGGTGTGGCCATGGCGAACGCCGGACAGAAACTGGGCGGCGTCGGACTCGATTTTCATCCGGCCTCCGCGCCCATAGCCGCCTTGGCGCCGCTTCAACTCTCGGTTGACATACTCGAAATCGATGCACAAGCCCGCGGGTATTCCTGAGAGGATCGCAACCAAAGCTTGGCCGTGCGACTCACCGGCCGTCTGAAAACGTAACATCGCCGCCCCTGAAGGTTCCAGTTACTCGTCTCCAAATTGTTAATATT
>CAWIUZ010000155.1:0-20560 GCA_963838915.1 uncultured Acidobacteriota bacterium | reverse complement strand
CGCAGCGCCCCTCAGCATCGCGCGGCGCGTCAGCCTTGACTTCTCGTATTTGTTAGTCATTGCAACCTCTCTCTGGCGGAGTTGCCGCCGTTCGGATCCGGCTCCCTCGTCCAAGCGGCAACACGGAACTTCGACCTCGTGGACCTGCCAGTAGGCAGCGAGAGTCGGACGGCTGAATATCAGCCTACTCCAGTTTCTAAGGCAGTGGTAGAATCCGAAATCGAGGACACTCAGCGAGTCCTTGAGGTTCAACGTGCGGGGGTGGCGGAATTGGTAGACGCAAGGGACTTAAAATCCCTCGGTCCGCAAGGACTGTGCGGGTTCGATTCCCGCCCTCCGCACCACACTTCTCGTGATAGGGGCACGCGATGGCGTGCCCCTACTGCTTAGGCTTTCTGGGCGGTGAGAGTTTCCAAAAAACGGCGGGCTTTCACCGCCTCGGCATTGACGTGGGCCAGGTCGCCGTGATCGAGACACTCGACGACCAGCGGACCGTGGTTGAAGCCACCCTGCTTCAAACGTGACAGCACCTTCGGAAAGTTCACCATGCCCGTGCCGGGAGTTATCTCCACCTCTTTCGGCGCGCGGAAATCCTTTACGCTCATGCCGGCCACCACGCCGTCCACAGTCCCGGCGTCGTCCACAGGGTCGAGTTTTCCGTCGGAGTAATAGTAGATGTTTCCGGGATCATACCACAGCCGAAAGCTCTTTTGGCCGATCCGGTCGATGGTCTTGCGGCACGACGCGCCGTCTGGATTGCTGCCCGCATGCGGTTTCAGGGTAAGGACGATGCCTTTCGACTTGGCATAATCGCAGCACTCGGCAACGACTTTGTAATAAGCGCCCGCGTGTTGCTCGTCCGTGCCTCCCAGCAAGAGGTATGGACAACCGCAGGCAGCAGAATTGTCAATGAGGTGTTTGAGCCCCGCGCTAGATCCCATGGCGGCATCATCAGCCCACATCGAAATGATCTTGAGGCCGCGCTGCTTTGCTTCTCCACCGATGGCGGCAGCCTCCTTGGGTGTGGTCGCCATGGAGATTATCAGGCTCGTCTTGCTCTTGGTCGTCATCAGGCCCACGTACTTGAAACCGGCGGCGGCGATGCCGTCGAACGCTTCATGATAGTCGAATTGCGCCCAGGGCCGGGTATAGCAGCCTATCTGCCAGCGCGGAGTTTCGGCCGAGCGGCTCAACACGACGCCGGCGGTTGCGACGACAGCACTACCGATAAACTCGCGGCGGGACAGACGGTGGCCGCTGCCGGCAGAGGGAGTGAACACAGGGAAAGATGACCTTGCGTGATCGGGTTCAATCTTGGAGTCTTGGGTGGTTGTGGTTGTCTCTGGTTGCATGCGTCCTCCGAGAATGCATGAGTGTGACGGCCCCTTAGTGTACACTCATCGTGCCGCACAGGACAGGTCATGTTTCAGCAGTGACCTGGTTCGGATCTGGTTTGAATGCAGCGCCGACCTTTAGAGCCTGTCCTGAGCGGAGCCAAGGGTCGGCAGGTTCGTGGAGCCGCAAATGCTGACCTGAAGGTCAGCGCTACCAGTCGCATCGGGGTCCCAGCCATCTTCATTATCGTCCTACGTCCCTTTAAGCCGATCTCAGAATTGGCGCGCGGGCGCTGAGCCGCGTGGGCTAGGGCATGCCGGCAGGGCGCTAACCCCGACAACAGGTTGAAGGGGAAGGCGGAAGGCGGGAGCGATTCAATCGACTATTTGTACCGTATGAGCCGCAAAAACTGCCGTTCGGCAGAATCTCCTTAGATATTCGTCAGCTTCTGTTTACCATTGTCTTTTGCATTCAGGCACTTCCGCAAACTATGGGCGCTTAAGCTTCTGCAGGGTTTGCGGAGTGTCTATTTCGGGAGGAAAAACCACTATGCCTAGAATCCGAGGTCAGCGGCTGATGAAGTACGCCGACCAAGCTCTTTCCTCGACGGCTGGAGTGCTTTTCAATACCATCCAGTTCTTCAACAAGTACCATCCTGGACCCACTTTTATCCCCCGCTGGTCCGACAAGCCTATTCTGAAATCTTGGCAGAAAACCAAGCCGCCACTGGGTTGGCCTCGCGAGACCGACTCGCTTTGCCCGCAGTGCGTGAAGGAAGCACGGGAAAAGATACTGAGTGGCGAGCAGAACTGGCAGGTGCTGCTCAATGAAAAAGTGGGCGAGATCAAGGCCACCATTGTCGAGCGGGACGGCCAGGTCTGGATGCTCAAGGATTGCCCGATTCACGGCCACTTCGAAGACCAGATGGCGGTGGACGCAAGCTTCCTGAGCTGGATTGAAAAGAACTTTCCCGGCCGCGACATTCGCGCCCACAACGACGAAGGGCTGCACAACCATGGCTCCAGCACCATCAAGCATGGGCGTGGGTCAGTGCTCACGGTGGATTTGACCAACCGCTGCAACATGATGTGCGATCCCTGTTTCATGGACGCCAACCAAGTCGGCTTTGTGCACGAACTCGCCTGGGAAGACATCACGCAAATCCTCGACAATGCCGTCAAGATCAAGCCTCGGCGGCAGATGTCGGTGCAGTTTTCGGGCGGCGAACCCACCATGTCGCCGTACTTCATCGACGCCATCCGCTATGCCCGCAAGTGCGGTTACAACAGCGTGCAAGCGGCCACCAACGGAATCGAGTTTGCCAAGAGCAAAGAGTTCTGCAAGCGCGCCTTCGAGGCAGGCCTGCGCTACGCCTATTTGCAATTTGACGGGGTTGGCAACGACGCCAACAGCCACCGCCAGGTGGGCAACCTGTTCGACGTGAAACTGCGCGCCATTGAGAACATGCACGAGGCGGGCATCGAGATCATTTTGGTGACGACCATCGTTAACAACTTGAATAACGACCAGGTGGGGCCCATCGTCAACTTCGCCCGCGAGAACCCCAAGAAGATCGCCTTTGTAGCCTTCCAGCCGGTCAGCTTTACGGGCCGCGACGAGGACATCACTCCGCAGCGCCGCAAGCGCCAGCGCTACACGCTTTCGCACCTGGCGCTGGACGTAAAAAAGCAGACGGGCATCACCGAACCAACGCGCGACTGGTTCCCGATCTCGCTGATGGGCGCCTTCGCCGACTTTGCCGACTTGGTGCACGGCCCCGAAGCCCAATGGGGACAGGTGAGCTGCGGCTGCCACCCCAACTGCGGAGTGGGAACCGCGCTGATGATCAATAAGGAGACCAAGGAATGGGCGCCGGTTCCCCAATTCCTCGACATTCCGCAGCTTGTGACGGATATGCGAGGGATCACCGACTCCGCGCGCGGCAAGGTGTTCTCGAACTTCATGATGGGCCTCGCGCTGCTGAAGAATTACAAGCCCTTCCGGGCGCCCAAGAGCCTGGCACTGATCGATCTGCTCAAGAAGTTCGACAAGTCTTTTGCGCTAACAGGCGAGGCGCGGGCCAGGAAGAAGTATGGCGCTTCGGACCCGAATCGCACCTACCAGGACGCGCTCAAGCGGCGCTCCGATCCCTGGAACTTCCTCTTCATCGCCGGCATGTGGTTCCAGGACCTGTTCAATTACGATTTCCGCCGCACGGAGATGTGCATCATTCCTTACGCCACGCAGCAGGGCGAGATTTCCTTCTGCGCTTACAACACGGGAATCGGCTGGCGGAAGATCCTCGAGAATATGTACAAGAATGCCACCGTGGCGGAGTGGTACAAGGAGCACGGCAAGCACCAGATTTACGCCAAGGGCAAATCTGTGGATCTGGAGAATGAGAAGATTTCGCTCACCGTCAACGCCGAGGATGCCGCCCGCGTGCGTCCGAAAGAGCACGATATCCCGATTACCGCTGCGGAAGAAGAGCGTCAGCGCCGCAAGGCCGCTTGGGAAGAGCAGCAAGCCCATCAATACTATGAAGAGATGGTGCTGAAGCAGCCGAAGAGCGACCTCGTCCAGATTGGCGCCGCCACTCCGGAAGTTTCCCAAGAGGTTGACGAAAAAGTTCCCGCCTAGCATCAGGGTTGGATCGTGGGGAAAACAGGGGCCGGCCGCGTTCACGCGCGGCCGGCCTTTTTCTTTTGACGGTCCACCCGGAAATATGTAAATATGATTCTATGAAAGTACGCATTTCCGCAACGGAAACCGCTCGTAGATTTTCCGAACTGATGAACCGCGTCCGTTACCGGGGCGAGAGTTTTATTGTGGAGCGGGGAGGAAAACCTGTCTGTGAGATTCTGCCAGCCCGGCCCGCGAGATTCACTGGGAGAGAACTGGCGGACCTACTCGGGTCGCTCCCCAAACCTGACGAAGAGTACCTCGCTCTGGTTGAGAAGCTCTCGGCAAAGCAATCCAAGGTGGCAGAGGCGCGATGGCCGCGCTAATCGATTCAAGTGTTTTGATCGCGGTGGAGCGAGGGGAACTCTCTGTGGACGCGATCACAGCTGGTTATGCTGAGGAGGATGTGGCAATATCAGCGGTGACCGCTTCCGAACTCTTGCACGGAGTGCATCGGGCGAGGACACCCGGCCAGCGCCACCGCCGTCAAGCCTTCGTTGAGGGGTTGCTGGCGCAGTTTCCTGTAGTCGGTTTTGATCTCACAGTGGCCCGGGTGCACGCGTCCCTCTGGGCCGACCTCGCCAAACGCGGGGTTTCAGTGGGTGAGCGTGACCTGTTGATCGGCGCTACCGCCATTGCCAAGGATTACACGCTGGTCACTCGCGACGAGCGGAGCTTCTCAAAAATACCCGGACTCAGCGTGCAATTGCTGTGAGCCACGCCTGGCACTTTGGTTGCCTTCTGCATGCATAGAACCTTATGTTGCATCCGGTCATCTAATCTCTTAGGATAAGAGTGTTCTCCGAGCCCGGGGTTGCTAAAGGCACAACACAAGCCCAAGCCTTGCGGGCCGACAGGGTGACTTGAGAAATCGAGCCGCCTCTCGTGTTTGGAAAGGAGAACGGGACCTACTCCAAACGCGGGTAGGTCTTTTTTGGTCTTGGGGCATAGTTCGGAATGGGTGTCATTCCGAGCGAAGCTAGCCGTCGCCCGAAGGCTTTGGGCCGCAGGGCGAGGAATCTCGCTCTGCGCATCGGAATAATAAACAGGGCGAGATTCCTCGCTTCGCTCGGAATGCCAGTCTGAGGCGTCGTCGGTTTGCATCCATGGTACTGAAAGACAAATTCGGGCGTGAAATTCACGACCTACGCATTTCGGTCACGGACCGCTGCAACTTCAGTTGCGTTTATTGCAAGTCCGCCGATCCGAAGAACTATTTTCCGCACCGCGATTTGCTGAGCTGGAATGAGTTTTTGCGGCTCAGCCGGGTCCTCGCGGGGCTCGGGATCCGCAAAGTTCGCATCACCGGGGGCGAGCCTCTTCTCCGTTCCGGAGTAGTAGATTTCATCACACAACTTCGGCAAATCGACGGCCTCGAGGACATCGCGATAACCACCAACGGATATCTTCTACCGGAGATGGCAGGGAAACTTGCCGCGGCAGGCTCTCCCCGCGTCACCGTGAGTCTGGATTCACTGGACTCAGCGAAGTTCGCCCGAATCACGCGCACCCCGCGTTCGCTGGAGAAGGTGATGGCCGGAATAGACGCCGCTCTCGAGGCAGGGTTGAAGCCTGTCAAGGTGAATATCGTGCTGGTGCGCGGGTTCAACGACGATGAAATTGTGGATTTTGCCCGCCTCGCGCGAAAGCGCGACCTCATCCTCCGCTTCATCGAATTCATGCCCCTCGACGCCGACCACACCTGGAAGCGCGAGTTGGTGGTTACCGCCCGGCAAATCGTTGCGGCCATCAACCCCGTTTATCCGCTGGTCGAGATCCCTCGGCATTCCCCCAGCGAAACCGCTTTGCGATATCGTTTCGCAGACGGGCAGGGTGAAATTGGAATTATCGCGCCGGTTTCAATTCCCTTTTGCGGGCAGTGCAGCCGAATCCGCCTGACCGCCGACGGCAAGCTGAGGACGTGTCTCTTCTCGATGGAAGAGTTTGATGTGCGGCACCTGGTGCGCAATGGAGCAACGGACAGCGACATTGGGCGATTTCTCACCGATGCCGTTTACCAGAAGGAACCCGGGCACCGCATCAATGAGCCCGATTTTGTGCAGCCGGACCGCACGATGGTGTACATCGGGGGCTAGTCGTTGCGCGCAATGCACGTCATTCCCGCGAAAGCGGGAATCCAGTTTGTGCTTCGGCGTATTTTGGGAAGTGGATTCCCGCTTTCGCGGGAATGACGAGCAGCGGGCGAGGGCGAAGTAGATTAGAATGGTTTGAGGGACGGAAATGGCGACAGCGGTCTTAACTGCCCCGCCGGAATTCTACGTGGGGCTTTCGGAGCAAGAACTCGACGAGCGCATTGCCCGCGCGAAGGCGGCGCTGGGATCGCGCCTGGTGATCCTGGGGCATCACTATCAGCGTGACGAAGTGGTGAAGTTCGCCGATTTCCGGGGGGATTCTCTGAAGCTCTCGCAACTCGCGGCCGCGCGGCCGGAAGCAGAGTACATCGTTTTTTGCGGCGTACACTTCATGGCCGAGAGCGCGGACATCTTGAGCGCCGACCACCAAATCGTTATGCTTCCCGACTTGAACGCGGGTTGTTCAATGGCCGACATGGCCGATCTCGAGCAGGTGGAAACCTGTTGGGAGGAACTGAACCGGGCGACAGGCGCAAAGATTGTTCCGGTTACTTACATCAATTCGACTGCGGCCATCAAGGCTTTTGTAGGCCGGAACGGCGGCGCGGTGTGCACGTCCTCGAACTCGAAGAAGCTGATGGAGTGGGCATTGGCGCGCGGTGAAAAAGCTCTGTTTCTGCCCGATGAGCACCTGGGCCGGAACACCGGCTATCGCATGGGTATTCCGCTGGATCAAATGGCGGTATGGGACCCGCGTGCGGAAGCGGGCGGGCTTTCCGATGAGGAAATGCGGAAGGCGCGTGTCATCTTGTGGAAGGGACACTGTTCCGTGCACCTGCGGTACGTGCCCCAACACGTCGAGCGCGCGCGCAAGGCGCATCCCGGCATCCGGATCATCGCTCACCCGGAGTGTTCCTGGGAAGTCTGCCAGTTAGCGGACGACGTGGGGTCGACCGAATATATCATCAAGCAAATCGTGGAATCTTCGCCGGGAAGTCAATGGGCCGTCGGCACTGAAATTCACCTGGTCAACCGGCTGGCGGCGGAACATGCGGACCGGCTGATTCTCCCGCTCGACGATTGCGTCTGCATGTGCAGCACGATGTATCGAATTTCGCCTCAGCACCTTTGCTGGACGCTGGAAAGCCTGGTGGAGGGAGAAGTCGTCAACCAGGTTGCGGTAGACCCGGAAACCAAACGCTGGGCGCGCGTAGCTCTGGAGCGGATGTTGAACTGCAGTTGAGAGTCGAGAGTCGAAAGTCAAGAGCTAACACGCAAGGGGCGCTCGCGGAGCGACAGGGTGACAATGAGAATTCAGAGGACGACTAACTTTCGACTCTCGACTTTTGACTATTGACTGTATTTGCATGGCTGAAAAATATTTCGACCGTCGCGAAGCCGAAGAGCTATTGCCCGCCATCGAGCCGTTTCTCGAGGAAGCGCAAAAGCAGAAGCGCGCCTTGGACAGCATTACCGCGGAAATCTCCAACGCGGCGCTACGGATCATGATGCTGGGCGGTTCGATTCCACCTTTTGCGGAGCTTAACCGCAAGAAGAACCAGCGCGAAAAGGTCGAAGAGCTGTTGAACCACACGGTGGAAGAGATTCAACAAACCGGGTGCGTGGTGAAAGATCTGGATACGGGGTTGATCGACTTTCCAAGCCTGCGGGGAGGCGAGAAGGTTTATCTCTGCTGGAAGCTGGGCGAAGAGCGCATCGGATTCTGGCACGGCATCGAGGAAGGCTTCGCAGGACGGAAACCCCTGGACGATGTGCGACCCGAGGAAGAGCCGCCGAAGCCGTCACGCGTGCAGTGACGGAAGGGCAGTCGACAGTCGACAGTTAAGAGTCGAAAGCAAAAACCGTTTATCGCCGCTTGGTTGTCGAATATGGGCTGCTGACCGGTGCGACGGACGCCAAGGCGATATTTGACCGTTAACGGCCGAAATTAAGAAGGGAGCTATCAGGGGCGGACTGTCGACTGTCAACTGTCGACTGTCGACTGATCTTAAGTCTGATGGATTCTAACTCACCCACGAACGAACTCGCGCGTGCCGCAAGCGCTTATCTGCGCAGTGCTGCGCACCAGCCTGTCAATTGGCGCGAGTGGGGAGACCAGGCCTTCGCGCGGGCTCGCGAACAGGACAAACCCATTCTTCTGGATATCGGAGCGGTTTGGTGCCATTGGTGTCACGTGATGGACCGGGAGAGCTACGAGAACCCGGAAGTTGCCAAAGTGATTAACGAGCACTACGTGGCGGTCAAGGTGGATCGCGACGAGCGGCCGGATATTGACTCTCGATATCAGACTGCCGTAAGCGCTCTGACCGGGCAGGGGGGATGGCCGCTGACCGCGTTCCTCACGCCCGATGGCAAACCGTTTTACGGCGGCACCTATTTCCCGCCGGACGACCAATACGGCCGTCCGGGGATGCGACGCGTGCTGGAAGCCGTGGCGCAAAGTTACAAAGCGCAACGGGAGCAAGTCCTGGAGAGCGCGCGGAAGATTTCCGAAGCGCTGGCCGGGGTGGAGCGCTTTCCCCGGGACGGCGGCTCGGCAAGCAAAGAAGTTCTCAACTCGCTTCTCGAGAGCATTCACGGAATGTTCGACGCGCGGTTCGGCGGGTTCGGCAACGCCCCGAAGTTCCCACACCCTGGCGCCCTCGACTTGTTGCTGGAGACTTATCTCCACAATCGCCAGACCGGGTTGCTGAGCGTGGTAACCAGTACACTCGAGCACATGGGGAGCGGAGGGATTTACGACCAACTGGGCGGCGGCTTTCATCGCTATGCGGTGGACGAGCGCTGGATTGTGCCGCATTTCGAGAAGATGGCTTATGACAACGCGGGCTTGCTGGGAAACTACCTGCGCGCTTATCAGATAACGGGAAACAGCTTCTTCCGGGAGATCGCCGAGGGCATTCTTTCCTTTGTCGGGAATGTTCTCTCCGACCCGCAGGGCGGATTCTACGCCAGCCAGGACGCAGACTTCAGCCTGGAGGATGATGGCGACTACTTCACTTGGACGCTCGAGGAAACCAGGGCCGTTCTCGATCCGCTGGAAGCACACGTGGCGTCGCTGTATTACCACATCGAGCCTCAAGGCGAAATGCAGCACAATCCCGCCAAGAACGTCCTGTTCGTTGACCAACCCCCCGAAGCCATTGCAGCGCGCTTGGAGCTGAAGCCTGAAGAGGTCGTCAAGATTTTGACGAGAGCCAAAGCCAAGCTGCGGGAAGCGCGCGCCAAGCGGCCGACGCCGTTTGTGGACAAAACCATATACGCCAGTTGGAACGGAATGATGATTTGCGCCCTGCTCGAGGCGTTTAAAACTCTGGGTTTGGCGGAGGCGCGCGACCGGGCGCTGGCGGCGCTCGATCTGCTTCTTGCCAAAGCGTACGATCCTGAAAAGGGAATGTACCACAGCCTCGTGAACGGACAGGCTGGCGTCGAGGGATTACTGGACGACCAGGTGTTCATGGCCGCCGCGCTATTGGACGCCTACGAGATCACCGGCGCTCATATCTATTTTGCCCGCGCGTTGCAGCTAATGGAAATCACTTTGCGCCGCTTCTGGGACGAACAGAACGGCGGATTCTTTGACGCGGCGCGCGACCTGAACGACCGGCTTGGAAACCTCACAATGTTTCGGAAGCCCTTCCAGGACTCTCCGACGCCGGCGGGCAATTCTGTAGCGGTCCTCGTCCTCGACCGCCTCGCCGGCCTTGCGGAGCGTCCGGATTTCCGCACCAAGGCGGAAGAAACCTTGGCTTTGTTTGGGTCGAAAGCCGCCGAATACGGCCTTTTTGCCTCGACCTACGGACTGGCGTTGCTGAGTCACCTGGAGTCCCCGTTGGAAGTTGTGGTAGTTGGAGAGCCCAAAGACGAGCGGACATCCGAACTCCTGACCACTGCCTACCGGACGCCGCGCGCGCACAAGCGAGTCTTCGCGTTTCCCCCGGCTGTGATAAAGAACGGCGAACTTCCTCCAGGGCTCGCCGCGACCCTGCCCAATTTACCACTTGCCGACACACCTTTGGCGCTCGTGTGCGTCGGGTCTTCGTGCCTGGCGCCTGTGAATACGGCGCAGAAGCTTAAGGCGGTCCTTACGGAAGAGGCAGGGACGGGGTACGTTCCGGACTAGGCCTCGGCGCTGGTTTTCGTAGGGCACCCCTTGTGGTTGCCCTGGGTGGCCACAAGGGCCGCCCCTGCGGGCGCGGTTGCTTGCGGCATGCCGGATCGGGCGCTAAACTGAATGTTCGGGGAATAAATCGTAGCGCTGACCTTCAGGTCAGCACCACGATGCGGTTTGGATCTTTGCGAAAAAGCGTAGCGCTGACCTTTAGGTCGGCACCGCGATGCCGGCCTGAAGGTCGGCGCTACAAGCGCGAATTTGTAAGCGGGAGGAGAATTCTATGGTGCCTCCAATTCGGAGTGAGTGGGTAAGGAAGCGTACCGGGCCCGTGGTGACGCAGATGCACTACGCGCGCCAGGGGGTCATTACGGAAGAAATGGAGTACGTGGCCAAGCGCGAGAACCTTCCCGCGGAAACTGTCCGGTCCGAGGTGGCCTGCGGGCGCATGATCATTCCGGCCAACGTCCGCCACCTCGAACTTGAACCCATGGCCATCGGCATTGCGGCGAAATGTAAGATCAACGCCAACATTGGCAATTCCGCAACCACTTCCAACATCGATCAGGAACTGGAAAAGCTCCATGCCGCCGTGCATTTCGGCGCCGATACGGCGATGGACCTTTCGACGGGCGGCGATATTCACGAGATCCGGGAAGCGATTCTGCGCCACAGTCCCGTGCCCATCGGGACGGTGCCCATTTATGAAGCCCTTTCGCGCGTCACTCGGGTGCGCGAACTGACACCGGAGATCATGCTCCAAGTCATCGAGGAGCAGGCGGCGCAGGGCGTGGATTACATGACGATTCATGCCGGCGTATTGAGCGAGTACATTCCCATGACGCGGAAACGCATCACCGGCATCGTCAGCCGCGGCGGGGCGATTCTGGCCGAGTGGTGCGTGGAGAACAAGCAGCAGAATTTTCTCTACACTCACTTCGACGACATCTGCAAGATTTTCCAGAAATACGACGTCTCGTTTTCCTTAGGTGACGGCCTGCGCCCCGGGTGCCTCGCGGACGCCAGCGACGAGGCGCAATTCGCCGAACTCAAGACCCTGGGCGAACTCACCAAGAAGGCATGGGAGTATGACGTTCAGGTGATGATCGAAGGCCCCGGGCACATTCCTCTCGACCAGATCAAGCTCCAGGTGGACAAGGAAATCGAGATGTGCCACGAAGCGCCGTTTTACACCCTGGGCCCGCTGGTCACCGACATCGCGCCGGGCTACGATCACATTACTTCCGCCATCGGCGCGGCGATGATCGGCTGGCACGGCGCCTCGATGCTTTGCTATGTGACGCCTAAAGAACACCTCGGACTTCCGGATAAGAACGACGTGCGGCAGGGAATCATCGCCTATAAGATTGCCGCCCATGCGGCCGACGTGGCGCGGCATCGCCCCGGAGCACGCGACCGCGACGACGCGCTCTCCTACGCACGCTTCCTCTTCGACTGGAACAAGCAGTTTGACCTTTCCCTCGATCCCGAGATGGCCCGCTCCATGCACGACGAGACGCTGCCCAACGAAACCTATAAGGACGCCGCCTTCTGCTCCATGTGCGGCCCCAAGTTCTGCTCCATGAATACGACGCAGGTCTTGGAGAAACACCTGGGACTCGATCAGGGGGAGCGGGAGCAGAAATTCGTGGAACTGCTGGGAAAGGTGCAGGGCTAACACGTTACCGTATTCGCCATTCCGGCGTCTAGGGCGAATGGCAACCCGTCCTGGGGGTTCACGAAAGGGGGGAAACTGACCATGGGAATGTTTGACGTGAAAGTAAAACTGGCTAGTCTGGCCGCCCCTTCGCGGGTCGAGGAAGTCACACTGCTGGTGGACACCGGGGCGACGTTGTCCTGGATTCCTCGGGACGTTCCTTGAGAGACTCGGGGCCACGGCTTTCTCGCGTCAGCCGTTTGCGCTTGCAGATGGGCGAAGACTGGAGAGGGACATCACTGCAGTGCTGTTGACGATTAACGGACGGAAAGTTCCGGTGCCGGTTGCGTTTGGTGAGCCTGGCGAAGAAGCGGTTCTGGGGGCGACGGCGCTGGAGACCTTGGGTTTCCTGGTTGATCCGGTGGCGAAGAAGTTGGTTCCTCGCGACCTGCTTGCTCTCACGGAACGTGTGACGCAGGACAAAGCCCCTGGCAGAGTGCCAAGGGTTACGATTCAAAACGCCAAACCTGTTCCTGCCTAGACATGGCCGATCGAGCAGTCGAAAATCACCTTCGCGAAGAATTCAACCGCTGGGCGGAGGCGGGCCGCGGCGACGATATGGAGCAGTCGCATCTCCCCATCGTCGAGCCGATGCTGGCGCTCATCAATTTCGACCCGAAGGACAAAATTCTGGATGTGGGCTGCGGAACTGGCTGGCTGGTGCGCAGGATTGCGCCACTCGTTTCCGCCGGCTTGGCGGCGGGAATGGATGTTTCCGACGCCATGGTCGGCCGGGCGCAGGCATTGAGCGCCGAACTGCCGAACGTTGTCTTTGCATGTGGGGGCGTCGATGCGATCCCCTGGGAGAGCGGTTGCTTCGCTAAGGTCGTCTCCGTCGAGTCCGCCTATTACTGGCCTAACCCCGCGCAAGGTGTCCGCGAAATCTTCCGCGTACTCTCACCAGGCGGCGCGGCCTGGATTCTCATCAACTATTACCGCGACAATCCCCACTGCCACCAGTGGGGCGGGCAGTTGAAAGTGCCGACCCATCTATTGTCCGCCGAGGAGTGGGAGGGCCTTTTCCGCCAAGCTGGATTCCGCACCGTGGACCACCGCCGCATTCCCGACCCCTCGCCTACCCCGGACGTTTACACCGGGCGCTGGTTCCGCGACGCGGAACAAATGCGGAATTTCAAGCAAGAAGGCGCTTTGCTGCTTCACGCGGTCACTCCCGCGTGAGAGGCTTCTCTCGGCTCACTGCACCGGAGGTTCGCCTGGGTGCGTGGGCGCAGGTTGAGGCGCCGACTGGGGCCGAGGCCGGGAGCCCATGCCTCGGCGTTCTTCTCCCGCAGGGCCGCCCTCCCCCCGATTCTCAATGAAAAACATGATCTTCTTTTGTTGCTCGGGGGAAAGGACCGCCTTGGCCGAGAGGATCGCTTCGACATAACTCTTCATCAACTTTCCGCGAAGGTCCGAAATTTCCTGCACATTGTTCAGAATCGCGTCGCGGTCGGCTTTATCGGCGCGGAGAGCTTCTTTGAGGTCGATGCTGCGCACCTCGATGTCGGCACGGATCTTCACATTCGCCTTCTCCGCATCGAGCGCGATTTGTCGAAGCCTCTCGATTTGCGAGCCATCCAGCCCCAGGTAACTTTTCACCCGGTCGCTATCCAGCGAAGCCAACAACCTCTCGACCCCTAATCGATCCCCCGTCTCGCCCGATCGGCTCCCCCACATGCCTTGGCCGGCGACTGTCGCGACGTTTCCCAAGCTGAGGAATAGAAAGAGAATTATGTTCGAGGCCAAGATGCCATTCTTCGTTCTCATATTTCCTCCCAACTTCGATTTCGACCGCCCTGCGCGCGATAACGACGAACGGGTTGCGCGGACTCCCGTATTGAGATTCGAGGCACGTTCACAGACTCGATGCATCCGCGACGTCGAACTTCACGGGCCGTCCCACGCGCTGAGAAGGTGTGAAAGAATCGGCATTTGTCATCCTGAGCGAAGCGAAGGATCTCTGCAGTTTCCTGAGATCCAACGATTTACAAACGACTGCAGTGATCCATCGCTTCGCTCAGGATGACGCACTACGAATTCTTTCACGCCTTCTGATTTTCGGGAAATGAGCGAGACTTGAATCCGTCGAGCACCGGGTACCATTCCCTAGCCAGGCGATGCTACTTGCTTCCCTTCCTGCCGCCTTCCTGCAGGGCCTCATCGACGGCCTTGTAATAGGCGTCGGGGGAAACGAATCCCACCAGCATTCGCCCATTGATGAAGCAGGTTGGAGTGCTCTGAACTTCCAGTTTTTTCGCTTCGCTGGTCCCCTCGTCGATGCGCGGCATCGAGGCTTTGGAATCCAGACAACCTGCCAGGCTGGAGCGGTCCACACCCACCTGGTCAGCATAGCCGAGCAGGTTGTCGCGGACATTGGCGGCGTTGGTGGTGCTCTGGTTCTGGAAAACCAGCGTACGGTATGGCGCGAAAGCCTCGGGCTTCAGCTTGTAGACGCACTCGTTGGCAATGGCGGCGGTCAGCGACCAGTCGTGGATTTGGACCAAGGGGAACTCCTTGAAGATAACACGAACTTTGTCCCCGTATTTGGGCAGGAGGTCATTTTCAAGGAATAAATGGAGCTTCCCGCACATCGGGCACTCCAGGTCCGCGTATTCCACGATGATAACGGGAGCGTGCGCAGGGCCCTGGGAAGGCTGGTTGGTGGTCACGATGGTTTTGAGCGCCTCGCGCCGCAGATCGACGCCCAGATTGAGGATCTTACCCATCACGAACACGCGATTGTCTGAGGTGGCGTAAAAATCCTCAGTCTGTTTCCCCTTATCGCTTTGCGCCGCCACCGTGGTCGCCAGGAAGTTGGGAATGCCCGAATCATGGAATGGCCCCACGGTGAGGTTGGTAGTTTCAGGAACCTTGAATTCCTGACGGATGTGCTGGACGATCTCGGTCTTGGGATCTTTGCCGAGAGGAAAAAGCATCCCCACGATCAGATAGTGGCGGTCGGCGGTAACAAACACGCTGGTATTCTTCTGCTGCTTGCCGTCGTCGGTAGTAATTGTGGACGCGAGAAAGCCCTGGAAATTCGACGCCTGAAAAGGCGAGGCGGTAATCTTCACGGTGTCCGGGATACCAAATCTGGCACGAACGAAGGTGGCGATCTTCTCGTCCAGGGCGGTATCGTCAATTGCATTCGCCTTGACTCTTGCCACCCCGTGGGCAATCGACACCCACGTCACAAGAAGTAGAACCCCGCCCCATAACTGATAGCTGGACCAAATTTTGCGAATCAAATGACGAACCTCCTTACTTGTTGATGAACCCAACCAAACCCATTACTCGATTTTATCGACCCCTTCCGGGAAATGCAATTCGTGTGGTGGGTGACGCAGACTCCCGCCTGCAGGTCGTCGCCTCTTGTTCCAACCACCCCACCTCCCCATAGGCGTTAAACTAAGCGGAGGCTCTGCAGCTTGAATGCCCGAAGGGCATTAACATCATTAGCCGTAGGTGAAACCTACGGAGAAATGACCCTTATTATTGTGCTTGCCCCGACCCTGGAGGGGTCGAATTCAACCCCCGCGGGGTTGGCTGGATCTGGTAGCCGGCACTTTCCGTAGGTTTCACCTACGGCTAATGATCTTGGGTCCCTTCGGGACCCGTCAGAGACGCTTAGTTTAACGCCTATGCCCCTCGCCCCTGCTTATCGAAGGCGGGGAATCTCACGGCTCCCCTCCTCAGATGAGGAGGGGTTGGGGGTGGTTGGCTGTTAATCGCGCTGGAAATCAATCACACTTGCAGCACGTCACCCTCGCGGGCCACCAACTGATAAAGCACCGGACTCACAATGCGCCCCAGGAACAGCCGGGAAATCAAGCCGGCGACAATCACGATCGCAAAAGGCTTCTGCGAGTCGGAGCCGATTCCGGTGGAGAGCGCCGCGGGCAGCAGGCCGAGGCAGGCCACCAGAGCGGTCATCATGATGGGCCGCAGGCGGACCAGCGAGGCGTCGAAGGTGGCCTTGCGTATCTCGTCGCCCTGAAGGCGCAGCTTATTGATGTAAGAAGCGTCGATGACTGCCGTCTCAACTGAAACGCCCATGAGCACCAGCAGGCCAAGGACGGAGGAGACACTAAAGGGAGTGTGGGTGAGCTTCAGTGCCAGCAGCGCCCCCACGGGTTCCGTCATGACGACGCTGAGCATCACGATGACGGGAAACTTGAAATTCCCGTAAAGCGCGAAGAGGATGAGAAAAATCAGCAACACCGTGATGGGGCCGATGACCGTGAGTTGAGCCCGGGCGGCGAGGAACTCGCTGTATTCACCGCCCCACTCCATACGGTAGCCCGGCGCGAGATGCACGGCGTTGCGCACCGCCCGTTGTCCGGCTTCCACCGCCCGCTCCAGATCGCGGCCCACAACGCTGTACTGGATTCCGATGTAGCGCGAATTGTTCTCGCGATAAATAAACGACGCGCCGTTCCCCTGCCGGATATCCGCTAGCTGCTTCAAAGGAATCTGCTGCCCCGACGGAGTTCCGACCAGCAGGTTCCCAATCTCCTGCGAGCTCTCGCGGAACTGCGGCCGCATGCGCACCACGAGGTCAAACAGTTTCTCGCCCTGGATGACTTGGGTCGCCGCCTGCCCGCCGATGGCCGCCTGGATCACGGCCTCCACATCTGAAACATTGATTCCGTAGCGGGCAATCTTCGCCCGGTCGACATCAATCAGGAGGGTTGGCTGGCCAAGCTCGCGCACCACCGTCAATTCCGAGAACCCCGGAACCCTGGCGAGCGTTTCCTTGATCTTCAATGCCGCGTCTTGCAGCACAGTCAAGTCCGCGCCATACACTTTTACCGCCAAGGCGCTCTTCAAACCGGTCAAAGCTTCATCAACGGCATCCTCAGCAGGCTGGGTGAAATTGAAGATAATGCCAGGAAAGGCTTTGAGCCGGTCGCGCAGCGCCTCCGTAAGCTGCTGCTTGGTGTGAAGCGATCCCGCCCACGCCTTGTCTTTGTACGGCTTGAGGCCCACGTAGAATTCAACGTTGAAAAAGCCTGTAGGGTCGGTCCCATCGTCCGGCCGCCCTAGCTCCGAACCCACCACCGTGACCTGAGGGTAGGACATCAGGATATCGCGAATCTGGGGTGTAACTATGGCGGCTTCCTCGAATGAGATCGTGTAAGGCATGGTAGCCCGGACCCACAGAGCGCCCTCGTCGAGGTGAGGCATGAACTCGCCGCCGATATAAGGTACAAGCAGCAAAGTGGCGACGAAGATCGCGGTGGCGATCAGCATAGTCAGCTTGGGGCGGTCCAGGCACCAACTCAGCTCGCTTGCATATTCCCGCTTGAACCACTCATAGGCGCGATTGGTTTTTTCCTTTACACCTTTCCTGAACCAGTAGGACGCCATCACCGGAACCAGCGTCAGCGCGAGGATCAAGGAACCAATCAGAGCAAAAGACATGGTGTCGGCCATGGGATGGAAGAGCTTGCCGGAAGGCCCCTGCAGCGCGTAGATGGGCAGGTAACCGGCGATGATGACTGCCACGGAATAGAAGATCGGGCGGTCAACGTCGCGCGCCGCCGCGGCGATGACCTCATGCAGCTTGTATTCGGTTCCGTGCCTCGCATCCAGCTCACGGTAGATGTTCTCGACCATCACCACCGTGCCATCAATGATGATCCCGAAATCGATGGCGCCGATGGAGAGCAGGTTCGCGGAGATATTCCGCGCATGAAGAATGATGAAGGAGAAGAGCAGAGCCAAGGGTATGGTGAGCGCCGTAATCAGGGCCGCGCGAAAGCTCACCAGAAAGAAAACCAGAACGATCAATACCAGCACCATGCCGCGCAGCAGGTTATCCTCGACGGTGTCCGTGGTCAGCTTTACGAGGTCGCTGCGGTCGTAGTAGGGGCGAACCTTGACGTCCTTGGGAAGCACTTGCTCATTGAGTTCTCTTGTTTTCTCCTCCACTCCCTTCAGAACGTTCTGAGTCTGTTCTCCCCGTCGCATCAGGATGACGCCCTCGACAACGTCATCGTTTTTCTGAAAGCCGAACTCACCCAGGCGCGGCGCGTGCCCCATCTCCACTTCGCCGATATCGCTGACGCGTACGGGAGCTCCGTTGACGCTGGTCACTACGATTTCGCCGATGTCTTTGGTATCGCGCACCAGCCCGAGGCCCCGCACGTAGTAGAACTGGCCTCCCTGCGAATAGAACCCGCCGCCGGCGTTGGCATTATTCGCCGAGAGGGCCTGAACCACTTGCGGGATGGTGATGTGGTATCCATAAACCCGGGCGGGGTCCAGCAGCACCTGGTATTGCATCACCGTGCCGCCAAACCCGGAGTCGTCAGCCACACCCGGCACCGATTTGTAGGCCCGCTCGAGGACCCAATCCTCGATGGTCTTGAGATCCTGGGGCGAGTGGTCAGGGCTTTCGATGATGTAGCGGTAGACAAGCCCGCTGGGTGAGTACAGGGGCGCAAGCGAAGGCGTCACCCCGTCGGGCAAATTAGCGTCGCTCAGGCGTTCGAAGGTGACCTGGCGCGCCCAGTAATCGTCCGCGTCTTCCTCGAACGTCAAGATCACGTCGGAGAGCCCGTAGAGCGAAATGGAGCGCTTGAACTCCAGGCGCGGGATGCCGTTCATTTCCACTTCGATGGGCAGCGTCACCAGCCGCTCGACTTCTTCCGCGGCATGCCCTGGCCATTGCGTGATGACCTCCACCATGGGCGGCGAGAGGTCAGGATAAGCGTCCACCGGCATGCGCTGGAAGGCGATGATGCCTGCCACCACCACAAATAGAGTCATCATCACTACCAGGAACCGCTGGCTTAATGCGAGTTGTACGATGCGATGAATCATAGTTACGGATCAGGGATCAGGGGTTAGGGATTGGCCTAGGCACTGGGATTAGAGGTTGACGACCCTAATCCTTAATCCCTAAACCCTAGTCCCTACCTCTGGAACGAATTCGCAAATTGCAGGAACAAACTCCCGTCCGCCACCACCCGTTCGCCGGCGCGGAGTCCCGTCAAAATCTGCGTCTTGCCCTGTTGGCTGTCTCCGATGGTAACCAACCTCTCGGCGAATTGGTCCGGCGGGCCGGCATTTGCCAGCAGGTAAACAAACGGTTGATTCTCGTTGTTCCGAAGAAGCGCGGCGTCCGGCACCGTGAGCGCACCTTCCGTGACTCCGGCATGAACGAGGGCGGTCACATACATGTCCCGCTTCAGCCTCTTCCCGGGATTATTGGTCTCAATGCGCACCTGGAGGGTTCTCGAGTTGGGGTCCAGGGCCGTAGCGATATAGGAGATTTTTCCGCTGAAGGAGTTGCTATAAGCGTCGGTCTGGATCACCACCGCGTCGCCCAGGCGGACATATCCCAGGTCGTGCTCGTACACATTGGCGAGCACCCACACCGTGCTCATATCGGAGATGGTGAAACACTGCGTCGCTCCCGCTTGCAGCACTTGTCCGGGCGCAACCAGCCTTTCGACAACCTCCCCCGCCAGGGGCGCCAGTACGGGAATCTCCGGTGAAACGGGTTTCTTCAGCAAGCTGTCGAGTTGGTCGATCCCCAGCACCTTCAGCGACTGCTCGGCGGACTGAAGATCCGCCTCTGCCTGGTTGCGCGTGGATTCGGCCTGCTGAAGGTCCGCCTCGGCAATGGCATGATGCGCGTAGAGGTCGCTCGAGCGGTTATAACCCTTTTCCGCCAAGGCCAAGGCATCGCGAGCCTTCAGGTAGGTTGCGCGCAACTGCGCGTAGTCCGGGCTGCTCACATACAGCATGGGTTGATCGGTGCGGACAACTTCGCCAGGTGAGACCAAAATCCGCGAGACCGGGCCGCCGATTTGCGAAATCACCGGTGTGGTTTTGAAATTGTTGTAAGCCACTGAACCCGTCAGCCGAAGCACACGGGGCAGACGCGTCACCTCCACCGGCACCACCTGGACATGCTCCATCTGGTCCGCCGGGACGGTGAAGAGTTCCGCTTTGGCCTCCTCGCCCGGAGCGGCCCCAAAGGAGACCGAAGAGGACCCGGCCTCCCCGTTGTGCTGCCCGCACGCCCCCATGAATAGTAATCCCACGACGATGAGAGCCCCGAGAGCGGCGAGCCCACCAGTAGGGGCGGTTCGCGAACCGCCCCTACAGCTGATTTGGGATATGGTTGCTCGTTTCATTGCAGTTTCCTCGTTCCTACGACTTCTCGCAACTGTTCGATGGCCAGCATGTAGGTGGCTAAAGCCTGCCGGTAAGCCAATTGGGTGGAGCGGTAGCTTCGCTCCGCATCCAGGAAATCGAGCAGGCTGGCGGCGCCGCGCTTGTAAGCGTATTCGCTGATATCACGCGAGTCCTGGGCCTGCTTGAGGTAGCCGGAGAGATAAAGTTGCACCACTTGGTCGCCGGTTTTGAATGCCTCGTAGGCGTTGGCCACGTCCGTCATCACGGTTTCCTGGGCGGCGGTCTTGGTCTCCTGCGCCTGGCCGATGGCGTAATTGGTACGCGCGATCTCGCCCTGATTCTTGTCGAAAATAGGGACTTCGATGCTGAGGGTCAACCCGGCGTCGTTTGAGGATGAAACGTGAGTGTAGTCGAAGGTGGCGGTCAAGTCGCGCTTGCCGTTCGCCTTTG
>CAWIUZ010000154.1:0-10545 GCA_963838915.1 uncultured Acidobacteriota bacterium | reverse complement strand
TCAACGGGACTACCAAATCGTCAGTGAGCATGATCAGCAGAGCTACGGCCAGCCCCACGAGCACGATCAGGGAGAGAATCAGCGCCAGCGTTGCAGTGGCGAAGAGCCTGCCGGGGCCGGACGCGGAAACCGCATGGAGACCCGGAGGAGCGAGGATGACCACAAGCGAAAATGTTGTGACGAGGCCTCCTAGAGTTGAGGCCAGCCAGCGGAAATACGACTCCCCGAGGGGGCGAAGGGCGAACCAGGCGCGGCCTAGAGACACTTCCCGATTGACCAGAGAATCCACCAGCATGAATCGAAACAGCGACCTCAAATACAGCACACCGAGCCCCAGCGCAAGAGCCGCCACGATGACCAGGACTATTAGAGACGGGTGCTGCCCTATGAATTGGCGCGCTCGACTCAGCAGGTTGGGCAGCCGAAGATCGCCTGGCAGAGCACCCAGGCTCCACTGGAATGCCGCCGTGGGTGTCCCGCCTCCAAGGAAGAGGCAAAGCAGGCCGAGCTTAGCCCACCTCCAAACGTCAAAGGGGCGGAACAATAGCCGAAGGGTATCTTCGAGGGCAAACAGGATCGCGCCCGGCGCTGAAATCGGCGCAGGGGGGCTTTGACCCCGTGATGGGGTATGCGTGAGGGGCGTTAGCGGTAAGGGTTGCGCGTCCATGCAGGTCTAATCTCGAAGACCCAAAATAGTAACAGAGCAGGAGAGCAAGTCAAAATGCAAAAGTCAAAAGTCAAAAGGCAAACCTCACTGCTGGTTGTTCTGTCCTTAACTTTACCCTTTGCCTTTTGCGATTTGCCTTTTGACTTGCTCTTCAAGCCCTCAACCGATCAAGTTGCTGGAATGAAGACCCGGAACGTCGTGCCCCGGTGGAGTTCGCTGGTGAACTCGATGAAGCCGTTGTGGAGCTGAAGGATTCTGAAGGCCATGGCGAGCCCGATTCCGGTGCCGCCGGGCTTGGTGGTATAGAAGAGCGAGAAGATTTTCTGACGGGCTTCCTGCGGGATACCCTCGCCCTCATCGGAAACCTCGAGGCTCAGATAACGACCATCGAGTTTCGGTTTGACCTTGAGTTCGCCTCCGGAGGGCATCGCCTGGCAGCCGTTTAGAACCAGGTTCAGGAGCGCTTGTTTCATAAGGTCCCGGTCGATGCTTACCTCCGGAAGCGTTCCCTGGTGATCAAAGACCAAGTGCACGTTGTTTTTCCGGGCCAGAGGCTCGGCCAGCAAAAAGACATCGCGCACCAGTTTTTCCACATCGGTGGGTGTGGGCCGAAGCTCGACCGGCCGGGTGAAATCGAGGAAGGTCTTAACCACTCGATCGAGCCGGTGGATCTCATTCGAGAGTATGGCCAGGTGCGGGCCGACCTGATCGCCCTGATCCTTCAGTTTGGATTTCAGCAGCTCGACCTGGAGGACCATGGCATTGAGGGGATTCTTTACCTCGTGGGCGACGCCGGAAGTGAGCCGGCCGAGGGCCGCCAGCTTCGCTGTCACATCAATCTGGTCCTCAATCTGAGCGCGCGTGCTGGCGTCCCGCAAGGTAACCAGGCATCCCATCGGTTCGCCCTGTTCGACGATGAAGCGGACGCTCACTGCCAGGCGCACTGGCGGCTCGCCTCCCAGGTCCAAGGTTCGCCAAGCCGTCGACTGGCGAGAGGCGAAGGCCTGCCGCAAGAGGTCATGAAGAGGATGGTCGGCGGTGAATATCTCTTGCGCCTGGCGATGAAGAATAGTCTCCGCCCTGCAACCGAGCAGACGCGCGGCGGCGGGTGTAGCCAGAACCAGGCGATCCTGCCGCTCAAAGAGCAGCAGGCCGTCGCTCAGTTTGGAAAAGAGCTGGTCAAGATTTTCCTTCAATTCCACAAAGGCTGCCTTTTCGCCGCGCATCTGCTCGCCCAGGAGGTTCAGTTTTGAGGAAAGCACGCCCCACTCGTCGCTGCGCTTCAGGCGCACCGACTCGGAATACTGGCCGCGCGCCAGGAGGTCAACGCTTCTGGAAATGGTCTGCAAGGGACGCAGAACGATGTAGGAAAGCAGAATGGAAGAAAGAGTCGTTAAGAGGATGACGGCAATCGAGAGGTTGCGGGCAGCGCTCAATTCCGGACTCATTTCGTTGCTGACGAAGAGCGTGCCAACTCCCACCCGCACGTCGCACGGGAAATGTTCACCAATCTCCAGCGGGAGCACGACTTCGTACACCTTGGAAGGTCCATAAATCACCTTGAGCTGCGTCACCAATCCGGCATGAAGCAACTCGTCAAAACGGGGTGCTTTGGCTAACTCTTGCCCGTTCATTTCCGGGGTGGTGTTGACCAGGATGTGCCCTCCGGAGTCCGTGATCGCAGCGTAATAGATGGATGGTGAATAACCGACTGCCGATTCCAGCAGCGAGGTAAGCCCTGGGTCCTTCCTAAGCTGGCCCTGGACGAAACTCCGCAGGGCCTCGAGATCTTCCGGGTTCGAGCCCCGCGGCATTCGCGCCTTCAACAAGACGGTGCTGGCCTGGTGATAGATCTCGCTGGCGAGCCATTCCCCTCTGCTTTGAACCTCTGCGAGAGCCTGCCGCGTCAAGTGGGAGAGGTAAAGCGCCGAGATGCCCAGGACCATGAACAGGACCAGCAGGGTGGTGAGGGCGGTAAGCTTAATCTTCAGACTGAGCCCCATATTCCTTCAGCTTGTTATGGAGAGTTTTCAGGCTGATGCCGAGCAGTTCGGCAGCCCGCGTCTTATTGTTCTGGGTGGATTCAAGGGTTTCAAAAATTAGGCGGCGTTCAGCCTCGGCAACCGTCATGCCAGGACGGAGCCGGAGTTGATCTTCGGTTTCGGCAATCCCGGCCCGGCCGAAGCCGCGGGGCAATTCGTGGCTGGTCAACCGGTCGCCGCTACAAGTCACCAACATCCGTTCCAGAGCGTTGCGCAGCTCGCGCACGTTTCCCGGCCAGTTGTAGCGGTGGAAAGCCTGAAGCACGTCGGCGTCCACGCCCTTCACCGCGCGGTCGTGCTTGCGGTTCAGGTCGTCAAGTAAGGCCGTTGTCAACTCCTCCAGGTCTTCCAGGTGGGAGCGCAACGGGGGCAAAATGATGTTGACGACATTCAGGCGGAAGTAAAGGTCGCTCCGCAATTGACCCTTGGCGACCGCTTCTTCTGGAACTTTGTTGGTAGCGGCAAGGACCCGCACATCAACGGAGATTTCCGATTTGCTTCCCAGGCGGCGCACCTTCGAGTCTTCCAGGACACGCAGCAGTTTGGCCTGCGTGCCGGCAGGCATTTCGCCGATCTCGTCGAGCAGCAGGGTCCCGCCGTCGGCCAACTCAAAACAACCCACCCGGCGCTCGAGGGCTCCGGTGAAGGCGCCCTTTTCGTGGCCGAAAACTTCACTCTCCATCAGCGTCTCGGGGATGGCGGCGCAGTTCACAGCCACAAAGGGCTGGGCCCGGCGGGGGCTCAAGTCGTGTATCGTCCGGGCCACCAGTTCCTTTCCCGTGCCGCTCTCGCCGGTGATCAACACCGATGCACGCGAAGGCGCCACCTGGGAGATCAGCGTCGTCACTTCCTGTATCTTCTTGGATCGGCCCACGATGTTCCCGAGGAAGCCCAGGTCGCGCAGCCTGCGGTGTGCGGCCTCGAGTTGCCGCTCGCTCTCGTGCCGTTCCAGGCAATTGCGCAGCTCCACTTCCAGCCGCTTGGTGTCCAACGGCTTCTCGAGAAAATTGAAGGCCCCCAGCTTCGTGGCCTCTACCGCTTCCTCGATGGTTCCTTGGCCCGTCAACATGATGAAGTTTAAACCCGGGTGGACTTCATGGACCTGCCTCAACAGCTCCATGCCCGTTACGCGCGGCATGCGAAGATCCGAAATCACCACCGCAGGGTTGAACGATGCGACTTTTTCGAGGGCTTCGGCACCGTCCTCGGCGGTCTCGGTTTCGTAGCCCCACAGAGAGAGCAGATCGGCGAGTCCCTGACGTTCGTGGGCGTCGTCTTCGACTATCAGTATTTTGGCATTCTTGACCACAGTAGTAGGATTATCCTCTCAGCACTATAATACAACGAATTCTCCCTCATCCATTTCAGCAATACCCATCCGGGTTGCGTTGCGGGGGCCGGACGGTGGTGTCCTGACGTTCTGCCTTTTGACTATTCGGTTTCCCGTTAGTATATTAGCCCGTTGCGTTCGAGGATTGAGGAAAAGATGGGAATTCAGCAAATTGAAGCGCGCGTTGACCGCGCCGGGTATCAAGGCGACTTCGCGGGGATGTGCGGCGCCTCGCCGCGCATGCAGAAGATCTACCACACCGTCGCTAAACTCGCCCAGACTCGGGAACCGGTCCTGGTCCTCGGGGAAAGCGGTACCGGAAAAGAACTTGTGGCGCGTGCCCTTCATGCCCAAGGCCCCTGGTCGGATCGGCCGTTTGTGCCGATCGACTGCGGCGCGCTGTCCCCCACACTGATTGAGAGCGAAATGTTCGGGCATGTGCGCGGGGCGTTTACCGGCGCGACTGATAGCCGGCAAGGCCTGCTGGCCGCGGCGGGCGAAGGCACGGTGTTTCTGGACGAGATCGTGGAGCTTCCGATCGAACTTCAGCCGAAACTCCTGCGCGTCCTCCAAGAGCGTGAAATCAGGCCCCTGGGAAGTAACCAGCGGATTCCCATGAAAGCCCGAATCATCGCCGCAACTGACCAGGACCTTGCAGCCGCCATCAAGGGCGGGACGTTCCGCAAAGAACTCTACTTCCGCCTCAATGTGGTTTCTATCAAGTTGCCGCCGCTCCGCGAGCGACGCGACGACATCCCTGGTTTGATCCGGTTTTTTCTTGCCAAACACAAAGCGAGCCAGGCCGGCATCACAGACGTCTCCGACGAGGCCATGGCGCGCTTGATGAGCTACGATTGGCCGGGAAACATCCGGGAGCTCGAGAATTGCATCCAACGCGTCTTGGCGCTCGGAAGCGCCCCGCAAGCCCGGGTGGTTGATCTGCCCTCCACCATCCTCTATTTCGTAGGCAAGCCGGCATCTGAGCCGCCGGTCGTCGCTACGCTGCGCGAGCTCGAGCAGCGCCAGATCCTCCAGGCCCTCGAGGCAACCAAAGGCGACCGGCAGCGTGCCGCGAAACTACTGGGCATCGGAAAGACAACGATCTACAGGAAAATCAAAGAATACGGATTAGAAGATGCCGTGGACCCACAGGCTGAAGGCTGAACGAGAAGTGCGGCTCCCCCGCGTGCTTCACGGAAAGGCCAGAAAGGTGTGAATAGAACTAGGGCCTGTCATCCTGAGCATTGACAGGCGAAGAACTGCCTCTCGAAAATCACGTCGTTCCCGCGAAAGCGGGAACCCATTGTGTTCCAAACCCACAATGGACCCCCGCTTTCGCGGGGGTGACGACGAACGTGATTTTCATTCCTTTGGATGGGTCACGACCGATTCCCGCTCAGGATGGCGCATTCAGGATTTCTTCACACCTTCTGCGGCATTTCGTAGTTCGGGGCGGCAGAGCTGTTCTCCAGAAACGAGGCCGGCTGCTATTCTTAAAACCCCTGAGCGGGCAGTTCCGCTGTGAGTCGTGGGTGCCGGATTACTCCGATGTCGACCATTGCTTTGGACGCTACCTACACGGTCGACCCCGAACCCTCGGGCATCGCGGTCTACTCGCGTAGGCTCATCGAAGCGCTCGCCGGACTTGAGACTCCCCACCGGTTTTTGCTCTGCTATCGCCTTTCGCGGTTTTCACGTCGCCAGGACTTCCTGCGTCCAGCGCCCCGGGCCGGCTCTCCGGAATCGCAGTTCTCGGTAAGGTTTTATCAAGAGCCCTTAACGTTCTGGCTGCCTTGGCAAGCGGACCTGTTTCATAGCCTGGCGCAGCGCCCTCCCGCGTTTCGATTTAAGCGGGAGATGGTCACCATCTTTGACATCTTCCCCATCACCGGCCTTGACTATTCCACGGCAGACTTTCGACGCAAATTCTCAGTTTTGCTGCGCGAGGCCGTAGATCGCGCCGCTTGCGTGATCACTGCGTCGCATTACACGGCCGGGCAATTACTGGCCCACACTTCGGTCTCGCAGAACCAACTGCGAGTAATCCCGTTGGGCGTCGATCTTCCTTCTGTGACCGTTTCGAGTGACGAGCGGCAGCGCGCCCGGGCCGGGTTGGTCGGGGAAGGGAAGCAGATGATCCTGAGTGTCGGCGTAATCCAGACGCGCAAGAACACGCTGAACGCGCTGCGGGCTCTCGAAACTTTGCCGGAGCCGTATCGTCTGATTCTTGCGGGAGGGGATGGGCACGGGAGCGAAATCGTCCACGATTATATACGCCGCCAGGGGCTTGGGTCCCGAGTGCAAGTGCGGGGGTATGTGACCCCGCAAGAGTTGCGGAATCTCTATCAGGCGGCCAGCGTGATGCTGTTCCCCTCTCTCGAAGAGGGCTTTGGACTGCCTGTGCTCGAAGCCATGGCGAACGGTTTGCCCGTGGTGGCTTCCCAGACGGCTTCGCTTCCGGAAGTGGGCGGAGATGCCGCCCTTTATGTTGATCCACACGATCCTCGCGACATTGCGGAGAAAGTCCGCCGCGCCGTCGAGGATTCTGAGTTGCGAGAGAAAATGATTCAGCAGGGACTCGCGCGGGCGCGGGAATTCTCTTGGCAGCGAGTGGCAGCGGCGACACTTCAGGTCTACAACGAAGTGCTTGCGAAGTAAGATTCTCGATTGACGATGGTCGATTGTGGGCTGTTTAATGTGGATTATCGATGACGACTGCCCGAGCCGTCACCCCCGCGCAAGCGGGGGTCCATCTTGGCCCCAGTACTTAATGACGGAAATGGCCGTCATAACGGGGTGTTGTGGAAGGGCGGGGCTTCAGCCCCGCCGTCTTCGCGAACGTGACGGGTTGGGCCTTTAGGCCCTGAAGCCACGTGGCCTCAGGGGCTAAAGCCCCGATGATAAGCGATTTTTCCATGGCGGGGCTAAAGCCCCGCCCTTCCTAGGATTCCGCAATATGACGCGGACTTTTGTCAGCAGGTACTAGTATCATGGATTCCCGCCTTCGCGGCAATGACGGCGACCATTCGCCAATCACCAATCACAAATCACCCATCACGTATGATCATGATCCCGTGCTGCTGTAATTTGCCACTCCCCGGTTCCAAACAAAGACGGCAAGCAGGAAGAAACCTGTCGCGACAACCGGAACAAGATAGAAATAAGGCGTAAACACGCGCCGTCCCAAAAAATGCGTTGTGGGATAGAAAGAAGCAAAGGCAAAGGGGATGATCCAGCTCAGCAGGAATTGCAGGAAGACGTTGTAGATAGTGAGCGGATAGCGGCCGAACGTGAGCATGTTGAAGACCGGCGGCACGATGCCCACGCGATCCTCAAACCAGAAAGACACCGCCGTGAGAATCAGAAACACTGCAAGATAAATGACGGCGCCGCAGAGCACCATCAACAAGAACCAGAGTGAATCGACCGCGTGCCAGGCAAGGTGCAGGCGGCGAACGCAGACTGCCACCACCGCGGTTCCTGTTACGACTTCCTGCAACGATTCCAGGCGGAACTTCTCGAAGACAACTTGAAAGAGTGTCGATGCGGGGCGCAGCAGCAGGCGATCGAACTTGCCTTGGATAATGTAAATGTCCCCGAACTCATAAAGATTCCAACTGATGACGTTGAAGATGCCGAGCGGGATCAGCGAAAAGCCGTAGAGAAAGAGAATCTCGTAAAACGACCAATCCTGGAGCTTCGGGATCTTGGAGAAAAGCACCAGCACAAAACCGAACCCGAGCACCGTCGCTGTCATTGAAGAAAAGATGGCGATGAAGAAATCCGCCTTGTACGCCAGACGCACCTTGGCGTACTGAGCGAAGTACAAAGCGAAGAGTCTGAAGTGCCGTTTCATTTTAAGAGCAGGGGCTGGGGGTTCATAGGCGTAAACCTAACGGCTCAGCTCTCGCTGCGTAGCACTCACTGGCCGCTTCCAAAGGCCCGGAGGGCCGCGAGAGAGTAGCCCATGGCGTAAGCCGTGGGGTCGAGGAGCGGCCCCGGGTTGTATAAGCCCCGGAGAGGCGACAGATCCCCCGGCACTGTCGCTGTCGCCCCTCCGGGGCTGCGGATATGAACGCCGTACGAGGTCCCACGGCTCACGCCGTGGGCTACTTTCTGGCGCCGCTCCGCGGCTCGCGTAGCCCTCGCGTCTTTAGGTTAATGCTTGTGGGCGCTGCGCTCGGAATGACATCGTGATCTCAAGTCCCCAATCGCTAGCCCCCTTGTATGGTGATTCTTCTGCTCGACCATCGCCACATTGCATCTCCGATAGCGAAGAGCACCACAACCCAAAACAGTTGCAGAGCAAGCGATGTGGCGATTGCCTTACCATTGATGTTCCCCAGGTACAACAGCACCGGGACGTAGCTGATGTACTCGAAGGGAAGAAACTTGAAAATCTTCTGAAAGACTTCCGGGAAATAGGAAATCGGCAAGAGCAGGCCGGAGAAAAGCTCCAGCAGGAAATACTTGGCGCGCAGCAGGCCCAGTATGGATTTCAATCTGACCGCCAGCGTCCCGACGGCGAAATTGATGGCAGCCACCAGGAAAAAGCTGAACAGCACGCTGACCAGGAAAGCCAGGAAGTGATGCAAGCTGGCCGGGCGGCGCAAGGGGTAAATGAGCATGAGCACCAAGGCCGAGGGCAGGCTCAGCATCCCCGCGCGAAACAAGCACTCGCCGAATGCCTGGGCCACGTACATAAACTGAATATTGACGGGCTTGATGAGGTCCATGGCCAGTTTGCCTTCGATGACCTGGTTGGCCATGTCCTGGTCGACGTTGTTGAAGTAGAAAGAACGGATAATCCATCCCACCGCGATATAAGTGAGAATGTGGCTGAAGTCGAATCCGCCGATCGACGTGCTGTGCGCGTAGATGGCTTTCCAGATGAAGTAATAGACCGTGACGTAGATGAAGTAGGTGACGATGCCGGTGTAGTAGCGCAGGCGGTAGGCGAGCGTGTTGACAAAGCCCACGCGGATGAACTCCGCGTAGACGCGCCACAAGCGCTCGATCGCCACTCCCGGCCGCTTTGAGTCTTTCATTCGGCGTAGCACCATCCCGGTGTCATTCCGAGCCCTTCGCTGTCATCCTGAGCGCAGACTTCATGATCCTTCGGCTCACCACTGTGCATGAAAATGGCTCTTTGGAGGTAACTCCTGTATTTTCAACAAAAGCTTCCGCCATTTTCATAGCAGCGAAGGATCTCGCTCTGGGCGCTCAGGGTAAACTCCGCGAGGAATCTTGCTCTGCCAGTTGCCTTCTCCGCACACCAACCAGAGCGAGATTCCTCGCTTCGCTCGGAATGACACCGTTCGTCAAATAAGCCGCATCTCCCCGGCAGGCGGAATGCCTGCGCTAAGTCCGGTGGCTCTCATTTCACTTCGCCGCTCAAATAGATCCTCTTCACGATGTCCTCGATCGGTTCTTCCTCGACGAAGATGTCCCGGACTTCGAGATGATTCACAAGGTCGCGAATGACTTCGGCGGTGGAATGTTCGTCGCGGTCGAAGCGCATCAAGTAGGTGAGTTCATCCACGCGCTGGCAGGCGATGCCGTTCTTGGTAATCTCGGCCAGGCGCGCGATCTGGCTGCGGTCCTTCAAGAAGAACTTCACCTGGGTATATTTGGCCAGGCGCTTCTTCATGGTGGCGAGGTCGCCGTCGAAAAGAATGTGTCCCTTATCGATGATGATGATGCGCTTCGAGAGTTCCTCAATGTCGGAAAGGTCGTGAGTGGTGAGCAGCACCGTCGTGCCTTCCGTGCGATTGACCTCTTTCAGGAATTCGCGGATGCGGTCCTTGGCCACCACGTCCAGGCCAATGGTCGGCTCGTCGAGAAAAAGCAGGGGCGGGTTGTGAAGCAGCGATGCCGCCAGGTCACAGCGCATTCTTTCACCCAGGCTGAGCTTTCGCACCGGGGTATGAAGGTATTCTTTGAGATTGAGGATTTCACAGAAAAAATCCAGCCGGTGCTGGTATTGCTGCTCGGGCACTTCGTAAAGCTCTTTGAGCAGCTTGAAGGATTCGATGACCGCGATGTCCCACCAGAGTTGCGTGCGCTGGCCGAACACAACCCCGATGTGCTTGGTGTAATGGCGCCGGTCGCGGTAGGGTACGTAACCGTTCGCAATCACCCGCCCGCTGCCGGGAACCAGAATCCCCGTCAGGACCTTAATCGTGGTGGACTTGCCCGCGCCGTTCGCCCCGATGTACCCCACCATCTCCCCGGCATTGATGGCGAAACTGACGTGATTGACGGCGCGAACGGTCATGTACTCGCGCACAAAAAGGTTTTGGATTGCGCCCTTCACGCCTTCGCGACGGCGAAAGGTTCGGAACTCCTTGGTGAGATCTTCGACTTCAATGATGGGCGGCATGGCTGGAAGCTACGACACATTCAGTGTCAGAGTGATGCTGCGGCTCAGCGTGGCGGAGCCGGAAGTAAATGTGCCGGTCACCTTCAGGTTGTACGCACCTGTCGGGGTGCCGTGGTTGCTGCCG
>CAWIUZ010000153.1:0-12435 GCA_963838915.1 uncultured Acidobacteriota bacterium | reverse complement strand
TGTTTATGTCGTCTACTTGGTTCAGTTCGCGTATTGCTTCCGGTCTCAGCATAGGCAGCGGCCAACGTATCGAGGTACTCGGGATTACCGCCGCCAGACATTTTGACAGCCTGCTCTGAGAGCTTCACAGCCTCGGCTCCATTGCGATCCCTGGCCTCCGGACTGGCGGCGAGCGCGCGCGCAGCCTCGTTCATCGCCGGAACGAAATTCGGGTCTAGCCGCAGCACCTCTCGCCATTGCGCCAGCGCGTCCTCGACACGCGCCTGCGAGTAGTACAGCACGCTTCCCAGATTGTAACGAGCGGGGACGTAACTGGGATTGAGTTCCACGGCCTTCGCGAACTCGGAGGCCGCTTCAGCCGCTTTCCCTTGCGATGCCAGGGCAACGCCAAGGTTGTAATGGGCGTCGGCGAAATTCGGATCGACCTGTTCCGCCTTCTCGAACTCGGCGATTGCCTCATCGACACGGCCTTTAGCCGCCAGGACGCGGCCCAGGTTGTCATGAAGTTCCGGCGATTCCGGGTATACCTCCAGAGCTTTTTCGAAATGCAGGGCCGCCTCATCCAAACGTCCGGCCGCCACCAGAGCGCGGCCGAGACTATTATGAATGGCGTAGTATTGTGGGTTCAGTTGCAGCGCTTTCTCATACTCGGGGATCGCTTCTTCGTATCGCCCCGTCTTCGCCAAGGCGAAACCGAGATTGTTAAGGATCCGCACATCGTCGGGATTGGTCTCGAGCAGCGCCTTCCATTCGGCGGTGGCTTCCGCATACTGGCCCTTTTCTCCCAGTGCAAGCGCCTGATCAAATTTCCTGTACATCTCGACTGCAGGCACCGTAATCGCCAGCATTCCGTCCGGTGGAATGTTGACGAATTCGGGCAGGTTCACGGCTCGATTCGCCGCTGTCGCGTCGTCGATCAGAATCGCCGGGCTGTCGTTGCCCTCCTCGTCGATGTGGGTCAGATACATCTGCGTGTACGGCGAGCGGCTTTTCGAGGAAAAGACTAACCACCGGCCATTCGGTGAAAAGCTGTGCCAGGAGTTCATGCGCGACGTGTTGCAGCGCATCCGCCTCGCCTGCCCTCCTTCGGTGGGAACGATGTAAAGCTGACTATCGGGACGCATGAGTTGGCCGTTGTGGCATTCGACGAAGACGATCCAGCGCCCGTCCGGCGAGACTTTAGGAAACGTGTTGCTCATGCCGTTACCGGATGCGCCCACAATGGCTTCCGGCAGGCCTCCAAGGCCCCCATTGAAGGGAATGCGGTAGAGATCGTACTGGATCTGAACCTCATTCGGGTCATTTGCGTAACGGGCGGTTACTCCCTCCGGCCCGTAGGGGTTTTTCGCCTCCGCCCTGGCAAACACCAGGAATTTTCCATCCGGACTCCACACACCGTCGGTTTGCACATACCGGGGATCATCGGCGCCTGGCAGGGGCTCTCGTTGGCCGGTGTGCCGGCTATACCAAGCCAGAATGCCGCGGGTTGGGTAGAACACTTGAAGAAAACGGTAATCCTCAAAATTCACGACATAGAAGTTGTTCTGCGGAGGTTGGTCGGCGGAGGTCACGGTGGTTACCACATACTGCCCGTCCGGAGAAACCTGTGACATGAAACCGACGCGGTTCAGCCCTACCTGCCTGTCGTGCGACGGATTCCACGTAACCATGTCCTTGACGTCGATACTCATCTGCGGCTTGACCGGGACGATCGCGTACAGTCCCTTATCATTCCCCGGCCCATCCATATCCATTCCCATGGTCTTCCCGTCCCGCGAAAACGAATGGCAGTTGGCGCAAGTCGGCACGTCTTTCAGTACCACGCGGCTTTGCGTCTCACCGACGTTCCGGAGCCGCCACTGGATCAATGGAATCGCCGAGGGGGCTAGGGGTTTAATGATGCCTTTCTCTGTCTTTGAAGGCATCAGGGGAACGTCACGGTAGAATATGGGTGCGCCGACCGGATCTCGCGACGTCTGGATCTCAACGGCGCCACGAGACAACTCCCGTTTCCGATGGGCGTCGTTGAATCCAGTGATCGTCACCACCGCCGCGGCCGCCACAGAGTGCCTCTTGATGTTTTCCCAGCTCTCGACGTCTGGAATCCAGGTATGTGCCACAGCCTGCTCAGGCGTAAGCTCGGGCAACTCGTTCGTAGCCGCGACGCAGCGCTTGTCGATCTCCCCGATGCGCATGGGCTCGCCAAGGGAATCGACGTGGATTCCCGTCGCTCCATCCGCAAAGGTGACGCTAATTTGCCATCGGTTGGTATCTCCCGCTGTGTCGCGCCAGATGAAGGTAGGGGGTGTGATCTCAGGCGGAAAGATCGATCCTGGGAGGGGATAATCGATCGTAATCGCGGCCACGCTTGCACTAGCCTTGTGGTCCGGCACTGGCACGGCGGGCCCGGCCGCAAGTCCCCTGCCGAGAGTCGCGAGGGTCACCCCTATCACGCTTAGGGCAATCGGCGCTATTCCGATCCGTTTCATACTGCACTCAGTCTCTGAGCCCTTGCCAAAGGGCGGAGACGTTCTGTCCGCGGCGTGGGACGACGTCGGATTCTGGGACTCCGCCGGCCTCGTCGCGCGAAATAGATTCTAGGTGCAAAATGTCGATTTAGCAAACGTCAAAGTGATAGCCGAAAATGTGCTAGTGTCGTGTCCCAGTGATTCGCAATATAAGTCGAGACGATTCGGCCACGCGTCAGCAGCCCCGTCAGGGGCGCCAATCGACATAGGTAGGCGGTCGCCCGCTTTCCCTGTCACACCACCGTACATGCGGGTCCGCATACGGCGGTTCCGTGACTCGAGCCCATTAGGGCCGGAGGTTCGTGACACATTTCGCCGATGGTGGCTTCGCCGCTTCCGGGCTCGTTTCGGGCTTCACCCTATCCTCCCCCGGTAAGCTCAGCCGAAGCTGATTGGCTGGCGCATGGCCACGCATGAGAGCCGCGCACTACTGCTCACGATCACGGTTCAGGCCTTCATCCCAAGGGGTCGGGACTACTATGCCCTCTGCTGACTTCTACCGTCCGATCAGGATCGATCACTCGCTCCTCAGTCTCGATTTCGAGACAAACGGCAGATCTCCCGAGGTAAGCTCGACCGCCTTCCGCACGCAACCGCCGAATTTACAACCAGTGCCCTTGATGGATATGGGCTTCGCGATCATTAGCCCGCTCGCCCGGCACCGTATGCCTCAGATCCGGTTCTTGTACATCGGCTCGTACGTTTGCTCCACGCTTCTTTCCGACCTCGCCTCACGACGACGCCGTTGCGCTTCGCTATCACTTCACCTCCATCAGGTTGTGAAGGGGACTTTCACCCCCAAGCTGTCGAACATGCTCGGCACACTAAAGTAGCCCAGGGCGTGAGCCCTGGGTTTGACGGCCCTCACCCCGCCTGCGGCACCCCTCTCCCGCCCGAGCGGGAGAGGGGACGGGGGTGAGGGAGGGCCTCACGCACCCACGGCTTACGCCGTGGGCTACTCGCTTACGCCCGTCGGCTGACGGGCTGACACATTCAACGAACTTCTGGGACACGACACTAGTGCTTAGTTGTGTTAATAAGCGCAATTATTCTGAGTCCTGGAAGGGCGGGGGTTTAGCCCCGCCGGTACACAGAGCACCGTTGAAGGGGCCTTTAGGCCCTGAAGCAACGCGGCTCCAGGGGCTAAAGCCCCCAGGGAGTGGCCCGTTCTCTGCGGCGGGGCTGAAGCCCCGCCCTTCCGACGCCAAACGAATAAGAACGCTTACTTCTGCAAGTACACGCCAGTCGCATGGGGCCTCCACCTCTCGCCTCTTGAGACTATCCGCCCGAAAAGAATCGGGGCCGTCAATGGACGGCCCCGAAGGTCGAATAGCTGGAAACTGGTAACGGGTAATGTGTTACGGAGCTAAAACACAATACGCGCACCCACTTGAAGGTTCCGCTGTGTACTGGCAGACGTGATCGTCCCGGTACCAATGAACGCACCCGCTGTGGCGCCAGGGACGATGGATGCGTTAGGCTGACCAAAGTTGGGGTGATTGAGTGAGTCAAACGCGTCGATACGGATCTGCATCAGCCCCGCTTCACCCAGCCAGGGGAGCTTGAAGCTCTTGGCGAGGGAAGTGTTCATGTTGAAGAAGTGCGGTCCGAACAGGACATTCCGTCCGGAGTTGCCGTAAGTGCCCTGTGCTGCACTGGGGAAACAGGACGGGTCAAACCACTCCTGAATGGTGGGGTTGCTGATGGCGCCGTTGCAAACCCGGTTCGGGTACCAGGTTCCTGACCCGGAGAAATTGGAGCCGCCCCCTCCCCAAGTGATATTAAAGGGCGTGCCGCTCAGCGCCTGCCAAGTGTCGCTGAGTTGCCAACCGCCCACGAAGCCGTTCAAGACTTTACCACTATTGAGCAAGGCCTTTCCCGTCCCGAAGGGCAGTTCGTAGACGAATGAGCCGTTGAAATTGTCCCTTTCGTCAATCTGGGAGTTCCCGTAGCTGAGTCTGGGGTTTCCCGCGATCTGAAAGTCCGATTCAGCGCCGTTCCAGCCGTTCTGGGTGTTGGTGTCCATCGCATGTCCGTAGGTATAGCTCGACTGCAGCCACAGGCCGTGCGATATGTTCTTCTTCAGGGTGATTTGGAGCGAATTGTAGTTGTTCCACCCGCCCATCGCCTGGAAGGTAAGGCCCGTGTACTGGGTATAGGGACGATAGGGCTGAACGTTCACGCTGATTCCGCCGGCCGCAATAACTTGCTGAATCGCGGCTTCGGAAAGTTGATCGGCGTCGTAGGGATTGGGAAGGTGGACGCCGCGGGCTCCGACGTACCCGACCTCCAGCATTGTATTATTGTTGAATTGATGCTGTACGCTCACGTGCCACTGCTGGATGTACGCCATGGGGATGTGGTAATTCCACCACGGTACACCGGTCCCGTTGTAGAAGGCGGCGCTGGGGGGGTATTTCGGTATGGCGGGAGGCGTGTGTCCGGCGTCCAAGGTGATAAATGGGGTTAGAGGGTGCCCCTGAAGCGCTGCGGAATCGTTCCCTGAGATGCTCGTGCCTAATCCCCATCCCGCTTGATACGTATCTCCACCCCACATGTTGTCAAACAATCCGTAAGCGCCGCGGATGGACCAGTTATTCTTAGGCGCCCACGCGAAACCAAGGCGGGGCTCAAAGTTGTCCCACTTGGTGGCTTGCAAAGCCCGGCCTCCGTCCCGGATGCCAACCGCCTGGCCGCCATACCACATCGCGCCGAGGGTATTGGTGGCAGGGTTCACGATGGTCGGATCGAAGGTTCCGATCCGGTTGAACTGCTCACTGTACCCGCGTTGAATCAGGTAACGTAAGCCGATGTTCAGGGTCAACTTGGAAGTAACTTTGAAGTCGTCCTGAGCAAAGGCTTGGGCATTGCCCGTGCGAGAGCCATCGATCGGGGTCCAGCCGTCGCCCCAGGAACCTGGGACGCCTAGCAAGAAGTCGGCAAGGCCCGCACCGGTGGTGCCGGGATTTTGCGGATCTTGACTGAACTGCCCCGTGAAGTAGAAGTCGCCGGCGTTAACATCAGCCCAGGCGTTGTCGTCCCGGCTGCTGTTGTACTCGCCCCCGAACTTCAAGATGTGCTTACCCTTGACCAAGGTCAGCGTGTCCGCTTCGGTAACTGTCGAGTAGCCCAGGAGGGCATGCTTGAAGGAGGTGCCAATGGCGTTGGGGGCGCCCGATCCATCGACGGTGATGCCGGGGAACGTCGGGTAGGTAAGTTGCGCTATACCCAGTTTCGAGCCATAGTCTACGCCTAAGTCATCTTCCGCAAACGGTTGGTGGGAGCGCATTAAGGACTCCCGGTATTCATTGACAACGTTGGGAGTGATGCTCCAGACGTTGGTGATCACATACGTTGAGTAATGCGAAAGGTTGTTGATGCAATCGATGGGGCAGGCCGGCCCTGTCCCGGGCTGATTTTGCTCGTAGAGATTCTCAGACATGGTGAGGCGGTTCCCAGAGGAAATGTTCCAAGTGCCCTTCCAGTCGAGGTTCCAACTGTTATTCACGGCAGGGACCGCGTAATAGTAGTTATTGACGTTTCCGGCGCCGGGGATGTTCGGCATGGGCATATAGCTCATAACCGCCTGCGCCGCCGCGTCGAGCCGATTGGTCGGAATTTGATTATTGGCAAAAGCCGTTCGCGAATAGGTGCCGTCCGCATTTTGCACCAAAGTGTTAGGATCGTAAATCGTGGGCAGGCCCGTCAGATCACCTCCCCGCTCCGCCGCGGTAGGGTAGGTGGTTATGGACGCCGAGGGGGCGTTGGTGGGATTGCGCTCGTAGCTGACGAAGAAGAAGAGTTTGTCCTTCTTGATGGGCCCGCCCAGGGTGCCGCCATACATGTTCCAGCGCAGCGTTGGCGTGCTGGGCGAGAAATAGTTGCGGGCTTCCATTATGTCATTCTGGACAAATTCAAAACCCTCGCCGTGGAAATTATTGGTTCCGCTTTTGATGATCACGTTGAACACAGCCAAGCCGTTGCTGTACTCAGCGCTGAAATTGCTCGTCGACATCTGGATTTCGCTGATGGCTTGGATGGGAACCACGACGTAATTCTGAGCTGGCAGGAAGGTGGCGCTACCGCCATCCTGTAGCCCCAACATCTGGTATGCACCTTGCCCGTTGTACCCCACGCTCAGACCATTATTGTTGTTATTGAAGGAATTGGATGTCATCTGCCCGTTAGAGCCTGGCAGCAAGTAGGTGTAGTCCATCCAATAGCGATTGACGCTGGGGAGTTCGGAAACCTCAAAGCTGGTAAGGGCCGCTTCCCTGTCCGAGGTTTCCGTCTGGACGAGGGGCGCTCCACCCTTAACTTCCACCTCCTGGGTCACGGCGCCCACTTCCAGCGTGGCATTCACCGTGATGGCTTCCACGTTCAAGACGATGTCAGGCTTGATGACCTTCTTGAATCCTTCCTTTTCAAAAGTCACGGTGTAGGTGCCTGGATCCACGGAGGCGGCATCGTAGACCCCAGTGTTGTCGCTGGTCAGATTGGTGGCCACGCCGGTTTGTTGGTTCGTGATGTGGATGATTACGCCCGGAACTGCGGCGCCTGTCGCGTCCAAGACGGTACCGCGAATTTCGCCGGCAGCCCGACTCTGAGCGAATGCCGGCGCGACGCTTACAAAACCGATCATCGCGATAACCACGAGAAGCGTGGCAGCGATGGTGGCCCAACCAGGCTGGATCGAAAGATGCCTGTTATCTTCTGCCGCCATACAAAAGACTCCTCTCTGTGTGTTGGACCAAAAGCCCGACGGAGTGAGTGCAGCAAATCTTCAAAGCTGATCCCAGCTTGACTAAGAGATCAACGCGCACACAGTATCTAAGGAATGCACCTCTGTCAAGGACTATTTTACCGGATTATTCTACCGCTACACAGAGCTTTGGCATGATTTTAGGACGATTCATAGTAAGTGTCGTTCTTACGCATATGGGCTATTACCATCGGATCGCGTAGCGGTAAAATAGGTAAGAGACTGGTCTCTTTTCGATCAGAACATGCGCCAGACGGAGCCGCGGTGAATAATTGTTCTCTTCAAGTTATTCAAGACTCGATTTACGGGGGAGGTGTTCTTACATGTGTATCGTTCTTCTAAGGTGGCTGGGCGCGCCGCGAGCGGGTGCGATACGGGGCCGCCTACTTAAACAGATTGCTTTGCTTCTCCCCTTGGCGGCATTGACGGCATCTGGCCTCTGGTCCCAAAGCGCCGTTTCTAAACAGGCGGAGATTCAGACCCACATGCAAAGGGCGCAACAAGCAATACGGTCTAATGATCTGGGAGCTGCCGAACGGGAGTTTCGGGCCGTTGTTGCCATGGATCCCAACAATCTCGATGCTCGCGGCAACGTGGGGGTGATGCGTTTTTTTCAAGGCGATTGGGCGGGAGCCGCTGAGCAGTTTCGCAAGGTCCTGGCGGTGCAGCCGAATGTGTGGAAAGTGCAGGGATACCTGGGAATGTGCGAAGGGCGCCTGGGGCACCCGGCCGAGGCGGAGCGCTTGCTCCACGCGGCGCTCCCCCACCTTCGCGGAGGCCCCTTCGAAACTCAAGCCGGCTTGGAGCTAGCGGAAATTCTATATCAGACCGGCGACCTCGAAGGGGCCGCCGACGTGGCTCGGACACTCCTCCCCTCCCATTCGACTAATGTGGACGTGCTCTATACTACCGCCCGGATCTACGCGGACCTCGCCAATCGATCCCGCGACGCGCTGCTGCTGGCCGCGCCCGAGTCGGCCCGCACCCATCAGTTCATGGCGGAGATGTTGATCAATCGGGGCGAGGCTCACGCCGCTATAATCCAATACCGCAAGGCGCTGGAGATCGACCCTAAACTCCGCGGTGTCCGTTACGAGTTAGGGGAGGCAATTCTTCAGGACTCACGCCAGGCGCCGGCTCTCCAGGCCGCTGAAATTGAGTTCCGGGCGGCCTTGGCAGAAAATCCCGCTGACGCCAATGCGGAGTACCGGCTGGGCACCGTTTGCAGGCTGCGAAGGGATTACAAAACCGCTATTGAGCACTACTCCCGCGCCCTCCAACTCCAGCCCGATAACGCCGATGCACATCAGGCGCTGGGCGCGGCCTGGATCAAAATGGGCGAGCTAGAGAAGGCATTGGATCAACTCCTAGCAGCCACTCGCCTGGATCCCCTCAATCCAGTCCCCCACTATCAGCTCGGCATCGTGTACCGGAAACTCGGACGCGAAGCCGACTCGCGCCGAGAACTGGCGGCTTTTCAAAAGCTGGAGGATTCGAGAAAGCAGATCGACCAAGTTTACGTGCGAACGCGGGGAGAATTTCCAGAAACCGATCCCACCGTGCCAGAGGATCCTAAGAACTAGCCGGAGAACCTAAGGCCCCTCGGTGCGCAGCGGTGTCTGAAGGACTGATGGAGTAGACGCCGACCGCAAACGCATCACTCCGGCGAAAGGCGGAAGAGAGCATTGTGACAATGTTTCCTGCCTTGGGCGCTGCCGCTCATGCGTTGACCTTCTCCGTGGCCGGTCCTTTGTTTTCTATGACATTCTCGCTTTGTTCCGGCGATTTTGGTGTTTCGGTGGCGTTTTCCTCTGCCGGACTTTCTGCCGTAGCGCTGGCCTTTAGGCCAGCATGTGCCGCTGGCTGGCGCAGACCCCCGTCGTTTGGGGTCTGCGTTTCCCGAAGGGAAGGTGGCGCTCCACTATCCTGCGCTGAATCACAGACACTGGACGGCGTGTCTGCCCTAGCCTCGAGCCCCACGACCTTACTCAGTTCCTCGGCTTCCCGGTCGTTCGCCTCATTGTCGGGGGGGCTGGCCTCCTGTTCCGTAGGGGCGGTTCGCGAACCGCCCTTACACTCGCGGGCCTGTTCCTTGCGCATGGTCAGCAGAATCCTCACCTTCCGGTCGATCGCCCGGTCAATCGCCATTTCCAGCCGCAGCACCATGTTCGCAGTCTCGTCCTCCGGAGCGAGACACGAGTCCCGCGCAATCGCGTCCTTCTCCTCTTGCGCCTGCATCTCGTCCGCGAACGCCGCCTCGACCGCCGCCGTCTGCTCCTCCAGCAGGCGCTCGAGTTCCTGGTAGCGGGCCTCCACCCCCGCCTCGTCCCCGAAGCTCTCCTTCACATACTTGTCTAGCTCTGCCTAGTCCTGCTTCTCGTGGAGGTACGCCCATTTCATGAAGAGCCCAAGCAGGTGGCCGATCTGCCGGGGCCGCCACCCCAACTCTCCCCGGTAGTAGCTTTCGATCTGGTTCTGCTGGGCGAGCGTAAAGATCCGCCGCCGCACCTCGTCGCGAATCACTCCCCAAAGCGAGATCAGCATGCGCAGCCGCACCAAGGGGTGGTTGGGCTTGGGCAGGCCGAGCGCCACCGCCTCGCACTGGGAGGGTTCGAAGGTCACTTCGGCCAGGGCCCGGGCGAGCCCCCGCCGCCGCTCCTCGACCGCCTCGAGAGCCTCCCGCATCAGGCCTGTCTCCATGCGCTCGATCCGCTGGCGCCGCCAGTAGAGCCTCGACAAGTCATCGATCTGCCGGTCCCACAGCGCGTCGCCCGGCCCGTAAGCGGTCGAGAGTTCGCGCTTCAAGGCGGCGTAGCGCTCGGGATCTTCGCCGAGGGCCCGCATGACGGCGGCTTCATTTTCAGGCGCCGCTTCACAGCCGTGCTTCACAGCATTCATTCTCATGCGCTCCTTCCCGGCCTCGCTGCGGGGCCCGGTCGAGCGCTCGGAATTGTGCCGCGCGGCGTCCACACGCCGGGGAGTAAGACAGGTAGCTTTGCGTAAAGACATAGTATTCTCCATGGTCAGGAAAGTTCGGGGGCAGGGGCGGCAGAGGAACCGTCCCCACAAAAGGTGAGAAAGCCGTTCACAACTCTTACAGCCTAGCACAATCACGGCTAGACTGTCAAGCCCAGAATGATACGCTAGACTGTGATGGGATGACACAGCCCTCTCCCTTGGGGAGAGGGTGTCCGGCGACGGCGCCTTCATCAGCCGTCGCCGGACGGGTAAGGGGTCACTTGCTTCTTCGTCGCGTTCGGAAAGAGCGAATTCAAATGGCAAGCGGCAAACGGCAAAATTCAAATGGTTTGCAATTTGCCGATTCTTCAAATCCTAAACCATTTGCCATTTGACCTTTGCCATTTGCCGTTTGAATTGCTTTTAGCTTCGCCGGTTGCGTTTTGACTCTTGACTGGTTCGGATGATCCTGCAAATGACCCCTCACCCGTCACGCTCCGTCTGATGACAGCGCCAGAGCGTGACACCCTCTCCCCAAGGGAGAAGGCTGATGCCGTGGGTCTGGCTGGCGCACAGCGAAGCTGTGCATTTTGCTGAGCCTCGGACCGCAGAGCTTCGCTCTGTGCCAGCCCCGCAGCCCGCGAAGCGGGCGAAAGATCGTAGCCCATGGCGCAAGCCCTGGGTGAGGAATTCAAGTAAAATCCCCCCAAGCCCTGGAGGGGCGAAAGAACATGTCACACACCTACACGAACCTCCTGACGCACGTTATCTTCAGCACCAAGGACCGTGAGTCTCTTATCACCGCCGCGCTTCATGACGATTTACTCGCCTACATGGGCGGAATTGTGCGCGAGATTGGCGGTGCGCTCCGGGCCGCGAACGCCAGGCCCGACCACGTGCACCTGCTCTGCTCGTTAGCGCCAACCGTGGCGATATCCGACGCCTTGCGGTTGGTAAAAACCAATTCGTGTCGCTGGGTGCATCGCGAAAGGCGGCTTGCCGGTTTCGATTGGCAAGCCGGCTACGGAGCATTCAGCGTCAGCCATTCGCTGGCGCCATCGATTACGCGATATATCGGTGACCAAGAGAAGCATCACCGCCGCATGACCTTCCAAGAGGAATTGATCGCCTTTCTAAAAAAGAACGGCATCCCTTACGATCAACGTCACATTTGGTCGTGATTTCTTTCGCCCCTAAAGGGGCTTGGGGCGGGTGGGGCCAATTGCCCCACGGCTTGCGCCGTGGGCTACGATCTTTCGCCCGCTTTGCGGGCTTACTGTACATGCGATGAATCTACGAGGCTGGCGCAGGGCGAAGCCCTGCGTTGCGTTGCGCTAATTGTTAAATAATTTTTTTCATAATGTAAGCTTATATCTTCTTTGTTAATACCAGGTAAATCAGCTTCTAGTATATATTCATTATCCATTTCTCGCATATCTACGCGAAAAGAATTAGAAAAATTACCTCTATTCTCAAAAAGCGCTTCAAAATCATCTCCCAAAAAATTTCGTGCAAACTTACTCAATGCATTTCTTCGATGCCCCTGATTTTGCCTATAAGGTGTTAACTCAAACACATATATTTCCCCTTTCTTTCTACTTGCATCATTTTCTAGTATGCTTGCTTTATATCTTTCTATTCAAAATAGCTATATAACGAGAAAACTCCTGTAACGTTTTACAGGGGTTTTCTCTCTACAATACTAAACCTTAATCCTACTTTTCGCTGACTTAGGCATCATTTTCTTACCTACGGGTTTTCCAATAATATCGCTCATTTTAGCCTGTTCTATACCGAAAGTACTAGTTTAAATTCCATCACCTGAAATAAAAGATTCTAAATTAAGCTAGTTTTAGACACTCTCGACAAAAGTGCAAAAAAAGAGACGTGACCGGAACCATAATCCATTCAGATCGAGGGTTCCAAGTGCACATCCAGCACGTACAACAAGCGATTAGAACAATGTGGCATGATAGGCAGTCACTCTCGCAAAGCCAACTGTCTAGATAATGCCTGTATAGAATCGTTCTTTTCGCATCTAAAATCAGAACTGTTGTACATTAACGAGTATAAATCGATGATGAACTTATTTAAGCTGTCCAACAGTATATTAGATTCTATAATAATCAGCGCTCTCCCAAAAAAATTAAATAATTCCACTCCCCGATTGCTAGTACCGGGACATAG
>CAWIUZ010000152.1:0-14168 GCA_963838915.1 uncultured Acidobacteriota bacterium | reverse complement strand
GCACGGCCTTGCGGGCTTGCGCGTGGCTGACGCGTCCGTCATGCCGCGGATCATTACCGGGCCGACGAATGCGCCGACCCATATGATTGCGGGCCGCGCAGCCAAGCTGATTCTCGGCTGACAACAGGGGATCGCATGACGGGCAACCCAGGTCCTTCGTTGACCGTCTCTGAGTTGAATGATTCGGAAAGGCGCGCCATTCTCGAAGGGAATGCGTCATGCCTTTTTTCCGCGCCGATTCGGTCCTTCGCGAAATGTGATTTGAGAGGAGAGAACCATGCAATCTGACTTCCTCGAAAACACGGGCTCGGAAGCCCCCTAGTTGGTTATGCATCCGCTCAGCCAGGAAGATGCGGTCGCGGTGGCCGCTTTGCGATCGATTGTAGCGCCCATGAAAGGCAAGCTCGAAGGGACCGCTGCCCGCGGTCCGTTCAACGGCATCATGGAGCGAGTCGCGGTCCCAGAGAGCGTGACTTTTGAAGCCGCTACGGCCGGGAGCATATCCGGCTGGTGGGCCAAGCCGGCACACGCCCGAAAGGGGGCCGCGATTATTCACGCGCATGGCGGCTGGTTCAACTGGGGAACGCCCCAGGCGTTCCGGAACTTCGTCGGCCACATCGCTTTGAACGCCGGTGCCGATGCTTTCATCCCTGATTATCGGCTCGCTCCCGAGCATCCGTTTCCTGCTGCCATTAGGGACCTCGAAGCGTGCTATCGCGGCCTGGTTGACAAGGGAATCACCAAAATCGCCCTAACGGGCGACTCGGCCGGAGGCAATCTGGCACTGGTGCTTCTGTCGATCGCCTGTGCACGGGCCTCCAAGAGTGACATCGCCCCCGTGGGCGCGGTCGCATTCTCTCCGGTGACTAACCTCATGCTTACGAGCGAGAGCTTTGACACGCGAGCCGAAGCGGATCCGTTCTTCACTCGGTCCCAGGCCGCCGGGCTCGTCCGATCCTACCTGGGCGAGACCGATCCGAAGAATCCCCTGGCCTCGCCTCTCTACGCGGATCTGAGCGGACTGCCTCCAATCCGCGTTCACGTTGGAGACGACGAAGTCCTGCTCGACGACTCGCGCCGCGATGTGCCCTCTGTATTCAGCTCACCGGCGCGACCTCTCACTTCGGGGGGCTTGGCGAAACCGGGTTGAAGCTTCCTGACTGTCTAGGCTAAGCTGAGGCGTGGCCCATACTGGCGGCGAATCCGCGGCAAGCAAATCAGGACAACCTGCTCCGTCTGTGCTCTCCCCCGGGCGGAGGTCAGCCCTCAAGTCGCTTGGCGTTCTGGCGCTTCTTGCGGAACAAGGTTGCCGAAGGTCCGTCCAACCTGCTTCTGCAATCACCCTCGTGCTCGGCGATCAAACCTGGCTGGATAATCAATTCCAGGACCGGCGACACCAAGAATTGAACCAGTTCACGAAGGAGACCGGAGTCCGAGTTGAGCTTGTGCCCGCGCCGGAGGGAGCAGTAGAGACACTGGCCACGTGGCGGAGCCTTCTCCAGAGTGGCGCCAGGATACCAGATGTCTACGCGATAGACGTGATTTGGCCTGGAATTCTTGCCGAAAATCTGCTGGACCTTAAACCCTACGTGCCCACGCCAGAGATCGAAGCGCATTTCCCCGAGTTAATCGCCAACAACACGGTAACTGGCAAATTGGTCGCCTTGCCTTGTCTCATCGATATTGGTCTGCTGTTTTACCGCACCGACCTGTTGCGGCGCCACGGGTACCGCAGTCCCCCGGAGAGCTGGGAAGAACTTGAAGACATGGCGACGAGGATTCAAGGGGGCGAGCGTGCCAGGGCCTCGATGGTCGAACGGAATCAATTCCGCGAAGATCTGTATTATCGTTTGAACGTTTTCCCCATCCACGTACCGCCGTTGCGTGAGCGTACGGAAGATATTCCGCTGCTGGCGCGCCATTTTGTCCAACATTTCGCCCGAAGGATGAACAGAACAGTCCAGACAATCTCGCCGGAAACGATGGAGGCCTTCATCCGCTACAGTTGGCCGGGAAACATCCGCGAACTGCAAAACCTGATCGAGCGCGCCGTGATTCTTTCCTCCGGTCCGGTGTTACAGGTTCCGCTGCGATGCCTCAACACCCGCACCGCACCATCACATGACACCCAGCAGCTCCGAACTCTGGCCGAGTCCGAACGTGAACATATCCTGGCGGCCTTGAAGAAATTGGTTGATTCGCCGAGTTTTCAGTTTTTTGACAAATGTGCTGCAGCACATTTAATGAAAAAGTGGAAATGCGCTGAATCGGCGAGGTGGTTCCTATCCGGCTGATCGTCAGTACCGAAAAAGATGGTCGCTGCAAATACTCGTTGGAATGCCGGGGCGATTCGCCGATAGTGGCGGTCGTCCCTCGACAAGTGAAAAAAGTCGAGTATTTTAGCGGCGGGCCTAAGCAGTGCCCTATGTTGGCGATTGGCTCTTAACGCCACCGCTGTGGCCGTAACACCCGCGGCGATGTCAATCACGGTGTCGACGAGGCGCAAGATGGGCAACCGCCAGGCCTCATGCGGTTAATGGAGCGCGATAATTGTCCTCCGTTCTGGGTCTTCAACGAGGTTGCTATCATCTCCCTGCGTACGGCCTCGCGTGTGTCCTCGAGCGTTGCCGTCAATATCCTTTGGGGCAAACGCTCTGCCAACGGCTGCACAAGGAAGCGAAACGCGAAGGGGATACTACGGCTCAAAGCGATCATCTCTATTTCAGCGTAGACTCCGCCGTCTCGCTGTTCAAGCCTCGTAACCGTGAATGTCCGCCAGACGTAACCCGGTCCGCGATCCTCCGGAAGCGCGTGCTCGCCGGGTTTGCCGTAGTCAGCGATCTCTCGCACCCGGACCGAGTTGCTGAAGCTGTATGCCCTGTCGGCATCCAGCCTTACGACTTGGACTTCGTCATCGGTCTCCACAGCAGAAGTCACGGAATAGGCCTTTTGCATCATGATCAGGTTTACCCTCTCACGCTCAGGTGTTTTTTCGAGCAGCTTTGATTTGACAACCAGAGGGCTGTAGAAATCCTTGTAACGGTCATAGTCATTCAGGACGTCCATCACGGTATCGAGCGTGGCGTTTCGAACAAACACCGTGCCCATCCAATCATGGATCAATCCAGATGGCGCTGCGTGTGGGCTACGGCCCTTCGCAGGCGCCACCAAGACTTCGCCCGCACGCACGCGCTGGCTTAGCCCTGCCTCCTCATCCACCCACAGGAAGGAATCTTGTCCACGGGCGCGATCCTCCGCGCGCATTCTCGCGGCGTGAATATAAGTGTCCCACGCTTGGACGGTCACTGGCTTCAGATCTGCCGCGTTCGACAAAACGGGGGCAAGCAGAAGAAGAAAAACTGGAAGTTCAGGTCCGGATTTCACCACGTGAAGCCTCCGAGCAAAGGAAGTGACCGACAAAGATCGGGCGTCAAGAGTGCACTCACTCGTCAAAGCTACCACTGACACCTTGAAAGGCCCGCCCGGCCTGTCTCAGGATCCACTTGATGGCTCGCGCCGAATCGTAGCAGTAGGCGAGATTGTGGTTCAGAGTCGAGAAGCAGCGGGTTTGACATTCCTTCTTCATTTCATCGAGCTGCTTCACTTCGAACTTGTGATTGCCAATAGCACCCCAGTCGTAAGTCGCCGAGTACATCGGGAAGCAGGGCGCCAACGTACCATCCACTCGGATGATGACGTTGTTCTGCCCGGCTCGACAGCTCCACGGTTCCACCTTGCCCCGCATGAAAGCCTTCATATCCTTCAGTCGCTTCACGGAATTGACCATTTTGTAGCCTGACTGGTTCTTTTCGATGATCCAGTCGATCAGAGCGTCCACCTTTGGCCAGTCCTCCTTTGTGATGAACGTGCTGTTTTCATTCAGGTGTTTGAATTGAGGCTGCTCGATCATGGGAGATTCGTTGATGTGGTAGTCGGTGGCGATGCCGTTGTCGTGGGCAATTTCGGTCAATTGCTTAATGTCCTCCAAATTGGTCCGGCAGATATTCATGTTGAAGAACACTGTGTAACCGTAGCGATACTGCTTGCGGGTGAGGTAATCGAAATTCTTCCGCACCGGGTTCAAGGCTTTCGGCAGGCCAGGTTTTTCATCCACCGCATCCACGGCAAAGTTGACGGTGGCCACGCCGGCATCCGCCAAGCGGTCGATCACGGAGGGCCGCAGCAACCGGGCGTTCGTAGGCACGTAAACCCAGAAACCCTTCTTGGCCGCGTAGTACACGACCTTGTGGGCGAAATCAGGACGCAGCAGTGGTTCTCCCCCCATCAGCGCCAGCACTCGGCAGGTGGTGGAGTGTAGCCAATCGATCGAACGCTTGGCCGTGTCCTCGCTCATACCTTTCACCGCGTTGTCGAAGGCCCAGCAGTAGTGGCAATCCAGATTGCACTTCCACTCCGTAAAGAGGTAGGCAATAATCGGATGGAAATCGCCGGGCAATACGCGAGATTTGAAATAAGGAAACATCCACCCCCGCATGGCGTGGAACACCTGTGTGGCTGTCCAATGGCGCTCATAAAGGTTTGCGGGAGAGCCGTGTTTATCTTGTGGCAACCAATTGTCTGTGAGCAGTTCAGGCTGCTGCGGGAACACAGGGATGGGAAGCTTCTGCGGTACGGGCGACGGGGGTGGGACAAGCGGCCGGAGCACCTCGGGCTTCTTGAGCAGATCGTGAAGTTGGACATCCACTCGAAAAGGTTGAATCCTGCTATCGATCACTGGTTGTTCTTGAACTGCTGTTGTCATCGTTTGTTCTCCTGGTTAAAACTGCAATCGGTGACATCCCACTACCGGTATTTAATAAGCGTCGGATCGAAGCTTCTTCGATCATGTCGCACGTGACTGGGTCGCCGTGATGTTGTCACTGCCAGCCCTGTCTTGCAGGTTTCAAAACGGGTTGGGTCCCGCCCCCCTCGAGTCCCCTCCTAAACAGGTAGGGTAGCCGGAGGGTGCGTAGGAACCGCCCCAGATGCATAGCGCCGGCATGGATTGTGATCAATGCGACGCAGGACGCAAACAAAAGTGCCGCGACGATAAGAACCAGCGCAACGCAAACTGTGTACTCAAGTATGATGTGCATACTATGCCTGTGCCTCCGTTCGGCTAGCGCCATCCACGAACCTCACTTCCAACTTTTGGCGCCCGCAACCCAGGCAGATAAATAGCAAACTCAGGGCCAACCCTGCTTTAGGCCTTGTAGTCGACGCAACGCATTGACGCGATCGGGGTTAAAGAAGTGGTCAGGACTCGGAAGACCGTTGAATGTCCAAACCTGGTGCCGGGAAGTTGGCATCTGCTCAAAGGTTGGCAGTACGGGCTATGCGAAGTTCGATACGTTTCCAACGCAGCGGCGCGGCTTGGGCATTAATGTCACGAGAATTCCACGCTAAAGTTGCAGCTAATCACTGGAAGTAGCTGATTTGCAGCCTGGGATGCAATGAGCACTCGTTCTCTGGCTCTCCGTATGGGCGTACGTGGGCTGTACGATCCTTGCAACATTGGCTACGTTGTTTCGGGCACAACGAACGGTGGGCGATACCCCCGGTCCGCGTCGCGCAGAAGGGCATTGGCTTCGTCATCTGCTATCACCTGCTCGGTTTCGGGATCGAACCGCAAAGCGCGGCGTAGCCGGTAGGAGGCGTTGGCGAGATGCACCAGGCCAGCGGAAATGCGGCCTTCCTCGATCGGGGCATTCAAATCCTCCTTCTTGCGGCTCCGTACGCAATCGATAAAATTGGCGAAATGATCTCCCCCACCATGTCCGTGCGGGCCAGCCTTCTCCTCTTTGCCCAGCCACGTCTCATAGCTCGAGGCGTCTTCATCTCCAGTGGCGAGGTACCCATTTGAACCATAAAAAATGTTGCCTATCGTGTTGTGATGACCAAAGAAGCGCTTCTTGCCGGCCACCAGGCTTCCGCGTCCGACCCCGGCTTCGTTGTTGGTGATCCAGTTGCGAACCTCGAATTCCATAATCTTGCGCTTGCCGTTCGGAAGATCGAATTCAAAGGCGCAGGTTAGCGTATTGGGGGTCTGCTGGTCGTCGTCGAACAGGAAGTGGCCGCCTACAGCCGAGATACGATTGGGAAACTTAAGACCGAGGCCCCACCGAGCGACGTCCACTTGATGAATGCCCTGATTGCCCAAATCCCCGTTGCCGGTTTCCCAAAACCAGTGCCAGTTGTAATGGAAACGATTGCGAGTGAAAGGCTTCAAGGGAGCTGGGCCGCTCCACAGGTCATAGTGGACCCCGGCCGGCACCGGTTCCTCGGGCGCGTGTCCAATTGTATCCCGCCACTTGTAACACAAACCGCGAGCGAGATAGACTTCGCCAATTCCACCTTCGTGAATAGCTTTGATGGCTTCCTGAACCCCAGGTGCGGAACGGATTTGGGTGCCGTGCTGAACGATGCGGTTGTACTTCTCCGCTGCGCGCACGAGTTGGCGTCCTTCCCAGAGATTGTGAGAGCAGGGCTTTTCGATGTATACATCCTTCCCCGCTTGGCAGGCCCAAATGGCCATCAGGGTATGCCAGTGGTTCGGCGTCGCAATCGAGATGGCATCAATCGACTTGTCCTCGAGCAGCTTGCGGATATCGACGTAGGTTTGCGGGCTGCCACTCACTTCACCGCGCCGTGCGCGCAACACGTTTTCGTCCACATCACAAAGCGCCGCAATCTCCACATCAGACAGGTGCGAATAAGCTGCTATATGGTCTTTGCCCCGGCCGTGAAGGCCGCAGACCGCCACCCTGACGCGATCGTTTGCGCCAAACACCCTCTCCGGGTGAGCCAGAAAAGTAATCCCACTGAGCGTGCCCAAGCCCGCTGTCGTTTTGGCTGCGTCTTCAAGAAATTTCCGTCGAGTGATGACCGGTTCCATAAGCTCCCCACCTCATTGCCCTGCGGCGTATTGTTTGTATGCTTCCCCTACCCTTGCCCGTTGAACGTCCCCCTCGTGGATGAACACCCGGTAGTGAAACGTCAACGACTCGCCCGCCGCAATCGTGTAGCTTCCATCCTGATGGCGGTCGTGCGTGAATTCTCTCGTCCCAAAAGCATTGGCGGCAAGAAGGCCATAATGCCGGGCGTGCCAGTAAGTCGGATGCCGAGGATTCATCGGGTTGTCAAAGACAGCGATCCCCACTTCTTCTTTCCCGACGTTTCCAGAATAGTCCACCCAGTCCGCTCGTTTGCCCCAAATGGCTTTCTCGCCGACTGCGCCGCTCGAATTCACCATCCGGCCTGGGGGCGAATCCAAAGCCTTGACCAGCCGGATCGCAAATGTTCCTTCCTTGGTGTCGCCGATCCTCACCGTGCCATAGTCGGTGCCAATGGTGAATTCGCAATCGACGATCCTCGTTCGTTCATCCCCCCTGAAAACGAAGCCCTGAATCTCGGACGCGATCGCGCGTCCCTCTGCCGTCACAAGATCGAACTCTGCTTTCAACTCACCAGATTCAGGACCTCCCTGCATTACGTCGAGCTTGCGAAACACCGTGCGACCAAACTTCGAGGCAGGGTGATGGCTCCAGCGCGGGAATGCCGACTCACCCCAGAAGTCGAAGCCGTTGATATCGCCATGAGCAAAGTACATGGCCCGCTGGTGAGGCTCATCGCGATCTTCGCCCGGAAGGTCCGGGACCATCGGAAAGCCGCGAGTGACAATTGTTCCTTGCGCGCTTCGCAGAGCGGAGAGATACGGCTTCGCGACGGCGGGGTCGAAATGGTAGGCCGCGAAGGGCTGGCCGCCGATGGCGATCTCAACCTGATATCCCTCGCGCTTGAGCTCGACCGCCTCCCAACTGCGCGTGACAGTCCAGCCCAGCGAAGCCAGGGCAGATGTGACAAGTACGACTTGAACTATTCTCTCAACCATGGAGTGAATTCGTAATTTGCGCCGTCTCGCCTTCGAATTCTTTCGAAGGAGGCCGCGCTGGATGGCTTGGTCGACCTTCGAAGCCGGACAGCCAGACCTGACCGGGTTCGGATCTAAGGTTTTCCATCGCCAGGAATATTCTTCGTTAAGCGCTTGAAGAGGAATTCGCGAAGCGTGTCTTTGCCTGCCTGGAAAGCAACACCAATCGCGAAATTGGTGAGCACGAGGCCCGCCCCTCTGTTCGCGCGCGGATAATACAAATTCGAGATCGCCCCTGCTGTCAGATCGCCAAGTAACAAGGAATAATTGGGCATCGGGTGCCCGCTATCGCTACGCGCGATCACAGCCCAGCTCAAAGCATGCCAGAGGCGGGATTTCGCAGAGCCCGAGCCCTGGTAGAAATACCGGGAATCTTGATGGAAGATCGAGGGGAAAACCGCCTCGCTTAAATAGCTGCTCACAAAATCGTTGCCAAGCGCAGCAGAGAAGCGCTTTCCGTAGCCTGCGGCGCCCTTTCCGTAACCGCTAAAACTGTTGTTCGCCTGTTCGACGCCGGCCGTCGCTCCTACTTCGATGAGGGAAACGGGGTCGAAAAATTCGCGGGTGGTGAGCGAGAACTTCTGTTTTGTATCGAGCGGGGCGGCATCCCAAACGTAGCTTGTGTGGAACTCGGGGAGGAAGCCCAGGAGGCGCTGTTTTTCTTCCGCCCTTATCTGCATTCTGGCCATGACTTCTGGCGGACGGACTGTGAGTTCCGACTTTTGTATGGCGAGTGACAATTGAACGTTTGGCACTTCGTAAGTTTGTTGGGCCAGCAAGGTGAACTCGGACGACGTATAAGGCGCAAACCCTTCCGCATCAACAATAAGGGAATAGGTTCCAGGCGGAATCTCAGCAAAAGTGAATTCACCATCCCCTCCTGAGGTGAGGTTGTGTTGTTCTAGCGTGATGACATTGCGGAGGATGATCCGTGCGCCGGGAATGCTGGCGCCCCGCTCATCCAGCACGGTGCCGCGGATGCTGCCGGATATCTCCCCATTCAGGGACTGCGCTGAGGTCCCTTGTTCGCCCGAATGCGCCGAGACCTGCCGTCCAGGTTCGCCGACAATCTTGCTGATGAAACGACGGTCAAACGTTGCCCCAATTTCGATTTGGGCGGGAAATTGGGGCGCGGCGAGGATTGGGGCAGAGCCAAACCAAACGAATGCGATTGCGACGTAACGGCGTACCCTCATTTCACTCCCCGGTCCATTCTCCCAAGCCGCCTCCCGGCTCCTCCTTCGCGTAGAGCCCCGAGGACAAGTTCAACCGAAAAGTACCTTCGTCGGCTCGAGCGGCCGTCGATTGAGAGGGGGCGTAGGAATCTTCCCATTCACGACACGACCTCGCGTCCCCGGGCAGTTGCGCTTGGGAGATTGACTACCCAGCGATCTGAACGATTTTCTTCCTCGAATCGGTCAAGCCCGGATTCAGCGGCGCCAGTTGATGGCAGGCCGCCGCTTCTTATTTCTCTCACGGCATAGATGGGCTTGCCCTGCGATTCGTAATAAGTGCGAGACAGAATCTCCGCCACTAGCCCCAAGCAGAGAATCTGAACTCCGACCAAAATGAGCAAAGTGGCGGCAAACATCAGCGGTCCGTTTTGCAGCATGAGCGCTTGGTGGAGAACCAGCTTCTTGTATGCCAGGAAGCATCCCACCGCGGTGCCTGCCCAAGCAGACAGCAATCCGAAAAAGCCAAAAAAGTGTAGGGGCCGCGTCGAGTAATCGAGCAGAAACTTGGTGCTCAGAAGGTCCAAAAAGACGTGAAATGTTCGCGACAGCCCGTAATTGGACTTTCCGTTTCGGCGGGGGGGATTGTTGATGGGGATCTCCGTAATCCGTGCGCCCGCGCCCGATGCCAGGGCGGGAATGAAACGGTGGAGTTCGCCATAGAGTGGGACGCTCTGAATGATTTCCCGACGGTAGGCCTTGAAGGTGGTGCCAAAATCGTGGAGCGGGACTCGCGCCAGCCTGGCCATCATCCCATTGGCAATGCGGCTCGGAAGCCGGCGTGTGAGCCAGTGGTCCTGCCGGTCCGCTCGCCACCCACTGACAATGTCGTAACCTTCCGCTAGTTTGGCAAGGAAGGCGGGAATCTCTTCCGGCTCATGCTGCAGGTCGCCATCCATGGAGATGATGACTTCGCCGCGGGCGGCATCGAAACCCGCTTTCAATGCTGCGGTTTGGCCAAAGTTGCGCCGCAGGGTGATGACCTTCACGCGCGAGTCACTTTGGTGAATCTCGCTGAGAACTTCGGATGTCCGATCTTTGCTCCCATCATCAACGAAAATGATCTCGTAGGGTTGATCGAGACCCGTCAACACCTGAGTGAGCCTGACGTAAAGAGGCGAGATCGCCACCTCTTCGTTAAAAAGCGGAACCACGATCGATACGTTGGTGTTGCGGAGCGAATTCATTTGAGCACCTCCTTGGGAACTTCGAAATACCGGACTTCCTCATCCGGTCGACTGACCTCCCCGATAAAATCTCCATAGCTTATGAGTTGAATTCCTTTCTCGATGCCCAGCATTCTGGTCCGAAGCCACATAAGCGCCTCGACTTCGACCTCGCGCTGGGCGAGCAATCTTGTTCCCGTTCGTTCGAGCCGTGAGTCCGTGTATCCGGGGTGACACATCAGTTCGCTCACACCTTCCGGCAAGCGCTCTAGAATGTTCTCAAGCGTTTTGGTATTGAGAAAGCCGGTTTCGGTAAGACCAAAGAAATTTGCGGGTGAATTAAGCCCGGCTCGACTCAAACCCAGCCTGAAGCGACGGGCGAACCAACTCACCGCGCGCCCAACCAGGTACTGCTTCAAAACGCGAGTCTTAGGATCGCGGGGGCTCCGCGGAAGGGGTGTCGCGGGCGGAAATTCCTCCAGCGGGCATCGGGCGCTGGGGATCCCGAATTCCTGCGCCAGCCGGATTACGATTTCCGAAACACCGGGTAAAATGTGAACGTGTTTGTGTCCATCAAGGTGTGTCGGGATGATGCCCGCCCGAAGCACTTTGACGATCTGTTCCTGAAACTCGAGTTCGATCTCGCGCAGGTTGATGCGGCCGGTAATGAGCCTCGAAAGGAGCCGGCTAGGGGTCAAGTAGAGCCGCCCCCGCGCATCCACGAGGCTCGGGACCGCGGACGGCGCTGAGAGAGGAATCCCTTGAGTGAGATTCAGGTGTACACCCAGGCTCAAGCGGGTTGCCCTGCGTGACATCGCAACCGCTTCTTCGAAAGCTTCTCCATTTGCCATGAGACTTGCACTGGTCACACCTCCGTAGTGATGGGAGTCGAGAATGCCCCGATTGACACCCGTGGTCAGGCCCAAATCGTCGGCGTTAATGATGAGCTGCCTCATGATCAAATCGTCTTCTCCTCTCTTGCCGGTCGGGTCATTGAATACTTGGCCGCCAGAAGCAGGCCAAGGGCTGCCCAGAACACTATGCGGATCTTGCGGATGATGGCCAAGGACACGCCGGCACTCCCGGCGTAGCCGAGGGCTTGCAGGGTGGAGGCGGCCACCCCCTCCTGGATCCCTAGCCCAAAGGGAACAAAAGAAAACAGCAACTGGACGGCGCGATTGGCGGATTCCACAAGATAAGCCACGAACACCGAGGCATGCGCGGCAGTGACCTTGAGAACCAGATAGGCCTCGCAAACACCGGTGAAATTCGTGGCTATCTCAATTCCCAGGACGAGGAGAAAGATACGCCCGCGAGTCAGAAAGAAGTCGTAGGTGGAATGCTCGACGGCGCGCAAGTAGTGCTCGTGACGCTCGATGAACCCTCGCCCCAATCCTGCTCGCTTCAGGTAATCGAGGCCTCTTCCCAGCAACAAGATCCGCCGGCTGACAATCCACCAGGCCACGGCGATCGAGGCGAGGAAGCAAGTCACCAGGTCCCCACAGATCCACCGCAACCCGTGGACTGTGGCGAGCTTGAGCGATGCTATCAGGAGCCCGCTCAGCATAAACAACACAGCAGCAAGCGCGTAGACGAGGTTCTCGATAACCACGGAAGAGGCGCCAACTTCCGCCGGCATCCGCCTCGAAACCACCAGGAGCTTCGCAGTCTGACCAAGCAACGGTCCCGCCGGCGTCAAATCCTCCAGGGCTTCGCCCACCAGCCGGGGCCCGAAAAGTTCCAGCGGTGCTGGGCGCGGCCCGTCGGTTTGGAAGCAATAGCTCCACGCCACAGACCTGAGGACCTGTCTTACTCCTGAAAGCACGATCAGAATGACAAAGCCCCATCCGAGCAAGCGGATATTGTTGAGAACGGTAGCGGGCCCGCTCCTCTTTAGCACGTAGACGAACAATGCGAAGCTCGCGACTAAGGCCAGCAGGCGAAGGTGACGGAGGGTTTTCCTCATCGACCGATCCTCAGTTCAGCAAACTGTTCGTCGCGGTAAACGCGCACGGCAGGAGATCCGGCGATCTCGACCGTGAGGATCGGGACCTGGTAGGACTCGACTTTCTGGATGAACGCGATGTTTTCGAAATACTTCCTTCCGTCCTGGATTACCAGATAGGCTGTGGGAGGAGCTTCCAATCTCTTCGCTTGGTCTGACAGATCGAAGTACTGCAGGTCATCGCGGCCGAATTTATGGAAATAGAAAGCGAAGACCGGTGCGGTTTCGCCTCCGACACTCGCCCCTTCGGGCGCCTGATCGCAAATCTGCCGGATTGCCTCGCGCAGACCCATGTCATTCATTTCGTCGTGGGGAAAGTAGTAACCCGTGCGGCCCAGCCCGAGGGGATTCAAATATAGGGTGTAATAGGGGTTGCACCTCGCACTGGCCAAGGCCGGCTGTGCCAGGAATACCAGTGCGAGCACTGCGGCCAGCGCCGGGGCCCACTTGCGATGTCGAGCCGGCCTCACCAGGGCCGCTGCCCAAGCAAAAGCATTCGCCGCGCCCAGTGCGGCAATGATGTAAACCGTCGGCATCCAGGAGAGCATGTATCGCAACCACTTGGCGCTCAGCAGCGAGAAGGGGACAATCCAGAACAGGAACATGACGATCAGAAAGAAAGGGCCCGGCTCGCGTCGCCGTTTCCAGATCTCGGCCAGACCGACAAGCAGGGCGACGAGGATTGAAAGCGGAGTCTTAAGAACGAGAAACAGCGGGTATAGGTAGATGGGCATTCCGCCTCGCAGGTGTGCCGGATCATCGAAGTAGAAGCGCCCCATTACGAGGTAGCCGTGATGGGTCATCGTGCCTTCCGCCACGTAATGAAGCATGTGCCGCAACGTATGGGGCAGAAGAACGACGGGGTCAGCAAGGACGAACACGAGTGCACAGGCGCCTAAGAGCAGCGTGGTGTCGCGCCACCTTCGCGGCGGAAACTTCTCCTTGTCGCCCAGCAACACGTAGTAAAGAAAGATCAGGCCCAGATAGTGGGGAAAGTACTTTGATGCCAGCATGAGGCCAAAGCTTCCACCACTTGCTCCGTAATACCACGCCGACCGCCGGGTGTCGGTCGCAGCAACTTTTTTGGCTCGGAGATAGAAATAGTAAGCAAGCCAGGTAAAGAACACCAGCAGCGTGTCCTCTTTGGCCTCACGGTTGACCATAATGGCGATGGTTCCGATCGACCAGAACAGGGCGCTGAGCAGACCGACCACGGCTCCAAAGTATTCCTGGGCCAAAAGGAAAATGACGATCGCCGTCAGAGAACCGAAGATGACGTTCGGCAGGCGGACGGCGACTTCCTCTGAGACCTGGTGGGAGCGCCCCAGCCCCCGGTTCCAGGAGTCCGACGCCGCGAGCGAGACTGCGATCAGCGACTTCATCAGCATGGGATGTTCGAGGTTGAGTCCGGCAGCCGCCACCGCTGTCCCTGAATCCGGTCAACCAAGGTTCTCTCGTTTCCCGCGCAGTATCTTATGGGTTGCAGGAATCGTGATTGCGGCCCTTGTAGTCGTGTCCCTTACCCTTTGGCGTGAGAATCGCGAAGCGCAGCTGTCTATACATCCCTGGAGGTACGACCCGGTTCTTGCACCGGTTTGGTCAAGTTTCTTCGACAGCAATCGTGATACAGATGTCGTAATGGAGGATTCTTCAGTCCTCCTGTTGCAGCTCATCAGCAAACAGAATATTCAGTTGAGTGACTACATTAATAAAACCTTTCTTGGAGAACCCTCGTTCAAAGAAGTCAATCCAGAGTCTGATCACGACCTCTTGTTGATTTCACGCAAGGCGTTAGGCAAAGTGGAAGATTTCCGGGTTAGCCTGGGCATTCGTTC